>DATENA010000222.1:0-10538 GCA_035275285.1 Fibrobacteria bacterium
AGATGGGGGTCAGATTGGCCCGATCGGATTGAGCAAAACCTGAGGCATAGCAGCGCTATGTCGAAGGTTTTGCGATTGACGATCGGGCCAAGATGGCCCTCAGATGGGCGGCGAACTGCTTCAGTTATTTCTTAACGGACCATTAGCTAGCTTGCTGCGTTGCCACGCGGCAAATCATTGCATCAATCAAGCGGAAATGAGGAGGTGCCGGAAATGAAAATCGTAAACGAGACGGAAAGGGAAACCGAAAGCATTGTAACCGTCCGGTTCCAGGATTGCGATCCCTTCGGGCATCTTAACAATGCGCGTTACATCGATTATTTCACCAATGCGCGCGAAGACCAATTGATCCGGTACTATGATTTCGACATCTACAAGCTGGGCAAGGACGGACGGAATCTGAAATCGTTCCTCTGGACCGAGTTCAGATATATCTCCTTGGCCACGGGGAAATCGGTGCCTTATTCGAACGAACTGATGGATTTTTTGGGACGGATACAGCTGAGGGAAGATGGCTTGGAGGGACGGGACTATGAAGCCAGGGCCAGATCGCTGGCGGCCCGCTTCAATCTCCCGGCAGCCTGACGGGAACTAGAGGGTGTTATGACCTTAGTATCAAGGTACGAAAATGGGGAGATTTCACTCTTTTGAGAAGTCAGAGCACTAGGTGAAATGCATCCGAGGATACGCACAACCTGTAAGCGGAGAAGATGCCGAATAACGCCGTATTCCCGATTTTAAAAAAGGCCAGCCCCCCCCCCGAAACATTTGAAAGCAAAGAAAGTGGATAGGTTTCATTCGCAATTCCATGGCCCTTGAATTAGCGTTTGGTGCTGGTTATGGATCCGGATTCCAAAATAAAGGATGAGCGCGCCAAGCCGTCGGAGGCCAAAGCCGGGTTCCCGCAAGGAATCGGCAGGCTTCCTGGGATAAATTCGTCGTTCGAAAAGCCTGTAGCTTTTCGGACCGTCCTTCTGAGCATCAACGAGCTCATGAAGCAACTCTACAATAAGGTCGCGTACCGATTCCCCATTTTCACTCAAGGCACCATCGTGGATGTGAGCGAGGGGACTGGGACATTTCATTACTTCGGCCTGGTGGACTCGGGACATTACCTCCCCGCCAAAATCAAAGATGAAGGCTGCATATTCCAGACCCTCCAGGAAGGTTTTCCAGTCATCGTAAAAGGGTACTTCAACTTGCAATCGCCTCCGAATCGCCCTTATGCCTTTGAGATCCGACTCAATGTGATTGAATTGAATCACACCTTTCCTCTTGAGCCGACTACGGCCCAAAACCAGGCAACCAAGAAACCGGCTCCGGAAAGGATCCGAAGCATAGGCCTTGTCACGTCCCCAAATTCCGAGGCCATATCGGATTTTCATGAAGGGTTGAAGAAATCCCGGCGCTTTCTCAATATCGAGGTCCATGGCGTGAATCTGCTCAATGCTGAATCCATTGCAGCCGGGATCAAGGAAGCCGATGCGAAGGGGTACGATGTACTCGTGCTCACGAGGGGCGGGGGGCCGGACCTGTATCTTTTCAATGATCCGGCGATAGCGGCCGCAGTAAGGACGTGCAAGACTTTTACCATCACGGGTCTTGGACATGCGAACAATCGGACGGAATGTGACCGGGTTTCCGATTCGAGTGTCGAAACCCCGACGAGCGCCGGCGTTTATATAAGAAAACTGGTAAGCGAGAAATACTTCACCGAAAAAAGCAAGGCGCTAAATCCTCAGCCCACTGGCCCAGTAGCGCCGATGAACCCATGGAAGAAACACTTCAAAATATTCCTGGAAGGATCTGGTGCCGCCGTGTTCGCGGGCGTCGTAGCTGCTTTTGAGTTTTTCCTGAAAATCGCAAAGCGGATTACGCTCGCCATTCTATTCAGCTTGGCGGGAATGCTGGCGCTGCTGATCTTTTCACTTTTGCTTCGAGGGTGCTGAACGGCATCTGAGTTTCCATTTTGGCAAAGATAGGGCCTCATCCTCCTGCCTCCGGATATTTCGTGGCCAGCACCGGCGTCGAGGCGGCTCGATCACCCGGGCATGTACTTGCCATCGTATCCCGCAGCATACTGGGGGATAGAAAGCGGGGCTTGGCTTGGAAAAAGCGCCTCCACGACATCGCCACGCCGGTCCAGACCAGTAGCGCAGCCGAGAACGCCGCCAAAGCGGCGATGATCTGACCCGGGATACCACCCGCTTGGCCCGTATGGATGGGGACGACCCACATACGTACCTTGCGTCCGAGGTTGCATTCTGAATACGGCTCCCACTTGATGACATCGGCCGTAACGGGGTTCAGGGTAAGTTGAGATCGCGAGAACCGGCGCCAAAATCCAGGCTCTTGGATATATGCAACCACCGGGACTCCGGCCTTTTGAGGGAAGCGCAGATTGATTGAATGCCAAGGTGATACTTTCCCTTCAGCTTGCGCCAGCAGGGAATCAAGGCTGGCTGCCGCCAAATTCGTGGGCGCGGGTATCGGCGCACGCCCTGAATTCCGCTTTCCCTCCCGGGCAGTCTTCCCGCCGGCGCCGGCAGCTTCCTCCGGTGATCTTGGCGGCGGGATATTTCCGGAAAGGACATAGACAAGATCGCTTGCCCAGCGGTAGCTGATGACGGCCCCTGTAAGCGAAATCACGATCAAGAGCGGCGCCGTCCAAAAGCCAAAGGCATTGTGCCGGTTCCAATCCCGCGCCTTACCGGTGAGCTTCGGGTTAGGTACCAGGACGGCCTTGAGGGCGCGGCGCGTCCAGCGACGCGGATACCAGAGGTAGAGGCCGGACAGAAGCATGAAAAGGAAAATGAGATTCACGACATCGACAACCGGCTTCCCCATTTTCCGCGAAGTAAGCCACCGATGCCAGTCCTCAACCGTCTGCAGGAAACACCGGGCCTTGGAATCCTTACCGATGATCTTCCCGGTGTATGGGTTCAAATAAAGGGAGCCTTTCTCCTTGCCGAACCTGACGGAGATGGACGCGGAGGGATCGGACCAAAGGCGTATTTCGGCGGGCGGAATTCCCGGAAACTCCCCGCGGGCATTCGCCACTATGCCCTCCAGGCTCGCCCGCCGGGCATCCGGACCGGGAGTATCCACCGACTTCGCATGCCTTTCGGACCAATTGACGATTTGGGGTTCGAAAGCCAATAACATGCCCGTGATCGACATGGAGAGGATCATGGCCCCGATGACGATGCCGGCGGCCGAGTGCGACCAGAAGATAATCGTGCGATACGGCATATTCGTTCCGCTAGAACGTATAGGCGAGATTGACCATGTAGTTTCTGGGCGCGGCCGGACCGGCCATGTTCGGATTGGCCTGCGACACCCAATAAGTTTCGTCGAAAACATTGTTGAGATTGGCGGTCAGCCGGATTTGCTTGAGGTCGTAATAGAGGGCAGCGTCATAAGCGGAATAATCGGGCAAGCTCAGCCATGCCAGGCGCGTTTTCTGCTCGCTACAGTGGTTGCCGCCGAATCCGAAACCCAGGTTCCTGAACATTCCTTCGTCCACGGTGTATTTCACCCATATGCCCGCCTGATGATGGGGAGCGGCTTCCTTCCAGCGATCCACTTCCGCGGGAATGTTGCTCTTGGTGATACGCGCATCGTTGTAGGCGTATTGCCCGTTTACAGAAAGGTTATGCAGGATGTTTCCGGAGGTTTCCAGTTCAAATCCCCGGGAGACCTCTTGGCCCCGTTGTTGCAATAAGCTGGGATTGGCAGCGTCGCCGGCGTTGACCAGGATGTTGTTCTGCTCAATCCGGTACAGCGAAGTCGTCACGGAGAGTCGCTTGCGGAACCATTCGCTCTTGGCGCCGAATTCGATCATGCTACTCGTGAGAGGATCGAAAGGTCCGCCGTACACCGCAGGGTTTCCGATGGTGCTCGCGCTTTGCGGTTGGAATCCCTCCACGTAGGCGGCATAAAGGTTGGCTTGCGGAATCACGCTGTATACCAAACCGGCCCTGGGGATGAGCGCCTCCTGCCATACTTTGCGCTCCGTGCTTTTTGCGTAGTCCAGGAAGTCGATGTAATATTCCTTGCGGAGGCCGAGCATCAGTTGGAGCTTCCACCACTTGGCCTGCTCCTGGACATAGACGCTGTTGGTGCAATAGCGCGTAGTGGGATTGACCGTCCGGGTGGTGAAATAGTTGTTGGTGTTGGCATCGGAGTAGTCCGGGCCCGCCAGATTGTAAAAAGGCACATTGGGTACGGGATTGCCGTTCTTGTCCAGCAGGTACTGGCTCTTCTTTGCGGGATTGTAGGTGGCGATGGAACCGGTATTGGCCGCGTTACGGTAGCCGCTGGCCACACCGTTCGTGGTCCCTACGGGGACGATGCTTTGGATGAAATCGTACCCGAGAAGGAGATTGTGCTCCAAGGCCCCGGTCTTGAATCCGTAGTTCAGGTAGGTAGTCAGGTTATCATCGTACCGCGTCCGCCTTCTTTCCGTGGTCGACTGCAATTGCAGGCCCGGGATTTCCTTGCCCGCGCTGTCGACCGCGTATGCATTGCCTCCCCGATGTTCCACCATGTCCTCGAAGAACACGTATTTCATGTAGGAAGCGTTCAGCGAGAGCTTGTCCATGAACTTGTGGTTCAAGGAAGTGATGAGGTAGTAGTTCTTTTCCTTGAGGTAATCGCTGGCGCGGGACATGCTCTGGGAGATGGGCGTCAGGTGGAGGCGTTCTTGGCCTCCGGCGTTCGGCCCATATATGGGTTGGCCGCGTTCCGTCCGGCCTTTTATGTCGGCGTATACGAAATCGCCGTCCAGGGTGGTCTTCGCGGTGGGCCGGTAGGAGACCGAAGGCGCGATCAGCACATCGGCCCTTCCCTGCAGGTCCCGGAAGGTCGCCGTGTTCTGGTAGGCGACGTTCAGCCGGTAGAGCAAACTCTTGTCCACGTTGAGCGGGCCGGTGAAATCCGTATTGAGCCGGCTGGTCTGGAAACTGCCGGAGGAAGCCGCCACGGTCTTTTTGTCGGTTTCCATGGGTTTCTTGGTCACATTGTTGATGGTGCCGCCCGGTTCGGTGTTCCCGTATAGAGCCGAGGCAGGGCCTTTCACCACTTCCACCTTTTCCAAATTGGTGATAAGCGGTGAACTGAAGGATCGGCCGCTCACTCGCATGCCATTGATCAAGTAGTAGCTGTTGCCGGCGATTCCCCGGAGCGTGAAGCGGTTCTCGAAATTGTTCAGGCTCACGCCGCTGACGTTCTTGATGATGTCATTGACACGGAAAGCCTGCTTGTCGACCATGAGTTCCTTTGTCACTGTGCTCACCGACTGAGGCAGATCCTTCAAGGGAATGGCCGTCTTAGAGGCGGCGGAAGATGCCTCGGCCTTGTAGGATGGCCGTTTCCTGCCGACGACTTTGACCTTTTCCAACGGGGTCAGCGCAGTCCTCATGGTATCCGGAACCGCTCCGGGTTTGCCATGCGGGTCTTCTTGCGCCGTCAACGGAATAGAGAGCCATGCGAACAGCATGAGGGCGCGCGCGGAGCGTTGGGAGGTCATCAGGTATCCTTTAATGGAGAGTGGGTTTGGATTTATTCTTGTGTTGGAACGATGCAGGCCATTTTTATTCCAACCCGAATTCATAAGGGCGACGGAACCGGGCCGGCACTTTCCGGCCATTGCGGACCGGGGGCTGGAAGCGGGTCTGGCGCGCGGCCTTCAATACGGCGCCGTCAAAATCCAAGCCTGCACTTTTTTCAATCTTTATATCCGTGACATTACCGTTGGTATCTATCGCGATCAAAGCGACCACGGTTCCTTCCAGACCTTGATCCAGGGCGCTTGCGGGGTATTCCGGCGGGTCGCCAGCCAGGATTTTGGGCGCCTGATCGACGAAAACGGGAGCCGCGGGCAGGATGGGCGGCGCCGGAGCGACCACGGAATCCGCTACCTTCAAAATGGTGTTGCCCGTAGCCACGGCCATATCGCCTCCTTCGCCCAATGCGCCGTCTTCGAGGCCGAACTGGGGTGGGGGCGGTTCCGCCTTGGCTTGCATTGGCGGCGGCGGAGCGGGATCCGGCAACGGAGGTGGTTCAGGAGGGGGGAGCGGAATTTCCTCTTCCATCACGAAGGTTTCGTCTTTTGCGCCCTCGTCTTTCCATTTTTGGGGCCAGAGTGCGCCACCGAGAATCCCGGATACCAGCAGAGCGGTCACCACCAAGGGAGCCATTGGGAATTTCACCACGGGAGAGGTTGTCAAACGAAGGCTGAACGCAGCGAATCTTTCCTTCGAGGGCTTACGGTGTGCGGTTGGCATACCTCTGGGACGGCGGATCGGAACCCGCACTGGTGTCTTGGCAATCATTCCGCTCTCGACACCTTCAAGGCGTACTTATGCACTCCGGATCCCTTGACCCAGTCCAGAAGGCGGACCACATCTTCGTAAAGCAGGCGCTGGTCCGCAGCGATCAGGACCTGGTGGGTGGAGTCCTTGGACACTTCATCGCGTAGCGCCGCAGTTACCCGAGCGGAGTCGGCCTCCTCCCCATCCAGGTAGATTTTACGATCCACGTCCATGGTCAAGCCGGAGGCCTTTGGCGCCTTCTCCCCGCCATGGGCGGCCTTGGGCACGCTCACCGGGATTTCCCTATGGTCAAGCAGAGAAGAGGAAATCATGACCAGGATGAGCAATACCAGGAACACGTCCACCAAGGGCGTGATGTTGATTGACGTGATACCGTCCTCGCCTTCGGTCTGGGCGGCGGCCATCAGAATACTTCCTTGGCCACGGCCTGGAGGCTGCGGGCCAGGAGCAGTCTGCGAAGTTCGCCCAGGCCGTCCATAGTCTTGCGGATACGCGTCTTGAGTACGTTATAGAGCACCACGGCCGGGATAGCCACGATGAGACCGACTGCAGTGGCGATCAGTGCGCCGGCAATGGCAGACATCACTTCCACGCCGCCGCTGCCTCCCTGGGACGCCATGCGACGAAACGCGGAAAGAATCCCGAGTACAGTTCCCGTAAGGCCGAGGAAGGGAGCGTTTGCGCCCACGGTTCCCAGGAACTGCGCGCCTCGTTCCATGAGGTGGCGTTCGCGGATTTCTTGCGTCTCAAGGACCTTTTCCAGGGCTTCTGGGCATAGATGGGCATTATCAAGGCCCAGGCGAATAAGGCGATCCGCAGAGCCTCTTTCCCCGGCAGCGGGTTTTGCGGCTTGATCATCGCGCGGTAGGCCTTCGGTCAGGTTTCCGGCCAGGCAGTCACGCCACTTTTGCATGCTTATCTCTCCCAGGCCCACGGCGCGCCAACGCCAGATGAACAGGGCCACGCAGGCGGAGCCTAAAGCGAGCAGCAGACCGAGAATACCTTGTTCCAGACCCCGCAGAATGGGGTCCGATATGTACGCGTTCATTATCTCATGCCCTTTCAAATGCCATGTTCCTTCGTTTTCACCAATCAGCCGCAAGCCCTTGGAGGAGAGCATCCTCGACCGTCATCTCGTCCCTCCCTCCGCAAACCCTTTGCTTTAAGATCTCGCCAAAAATAAGATTGAGACTTAATCTTAATCTTGTCAAAAGATACCCCTGGCGAGAAAGGAAATCAAGACTGAAATGGGTAGCGGATATAAACCTTTGTGCACGGTTTCATCTCATCCGGGGACGACTGGAGGATGTCAATATGGATGAGCGGAAATGGCCGGAATTGCTCGAATCAATTGAAAACCTTGGAAATATTAGCCTGGGCTGCCAGCGTATGGGGATAAGCAGGAGCCTGTACTACAAGTTGCGCAAGCTCAAAGAAATCCAGACGGATGGTCCATCCAACTCAAAACCAAAACGGCGGATTCATCCGCAGGCGATTCCGGATCAGGTGAAATCGGAAATCATGGAAATTGCCCGATCGAATCCAGAGTGGGGATGCCAACGGATTTCCTATTTCCTGGAACTGAAAGGAACTCGCGTAAGTGTTTCAACCGTGCATGCACTTCTGAGAAAAATCGGTTTGAAGAAAAGAATTCGGAAAAAAACCGGATGAATGATAGCGCGCCCAACGGAGGTATAGTTGCAGACAAGTTGGGTCAGCAGCGAAACTTCGACGGGCTTCAAAAATCGATAGTGCCGGACAAACCCATCCCCGCCGTTCCACTGTCCGCGGCCACCGCTACCGCGCCTAATCTCAAAGCGTTCCAACCGCACCGGATACCGCATCTCCGGGACTTCAGGATCGGTGATGCTGGTGTGGGTCATGTGCGTATGCACCGCCGACGCGCCCAAGAAGCCGGGTCCCGCCCCGGCTCCCCCCGCCAAAGTCTCATAATACCCGAACGACCCGTCCCCGAACGTCACGTTGTTCATGGTGCCTTGACAAGCCGCCACGGGCCCGGCTTGCTTCGCAGCCCCATTCGCTGTACCGCGCCAGCAGGCAGTGAGAACAGTGGCCTTGCAAGTGGGGAGCCGGCCTTAGCTTTTCTTTTCCGGCGCTACGGCGGGACCGGACCGCCGATCCCGGCTGGTTGGTCGGCGGTCCTCTTAGGCGGATGAAAAGGATCAGGGTGCGGATGCCTTGCAGGCCGACAAACCCTTCGATTGCTTGACGAATGCCCTATCGAAGGTCTTGAGGGAACTCAAATGCTCGCTCCCGGCCAGGTGCAAGGCGTCCGCGAAGTCCAACCCGGCCTCATGCCAAGCAATTACCTTCGCAATCCTTGTCGGGTCCTCCACGAATACGTTTTTCAAGCCCAAGGCCCGGCGCAAGCCTGAGCATACCTCCTCAGGCGGATATTCATAAGCGAATCGCAGCACCCATTCCGTTTCCAAGAGCACCGAGTCCGGAAGAAATACCTTCTGGTCCCGGAAAATCGCAAGCGCCGATTTGAATTGGATCTCGTCGTCCCGCACCAGGAGCCTGACGAGCACGTTAGTGTCAACCGCGACCACGCCATCCCTTTCGCACGCCCTTTCGGATAGCCGCGTTCATCTCGTCCAGGCTCAACGCAGTTCCGCCGTCCCGCTTGAGACAGCCGGCCACATCCTGTAGCGACGATTCATCGAAAGGAGCCATCGGTTTCAGAAGGATGCCGTCTCCGGCATCCAAAACCTGCAACTCCATTCCTGGAGACCAGTGGCGGGATTCGCGAATCCCTTTGGGTATGATGACTTGGCCCTTGCTGGACAGGCGCGTGGTTTCCATGAGCGGCCTTTCATGAAGTAAGACATAAGTAAGATACGGCCTTTGCCGAGGTTTGTCAAGAGGGGTCGGGACGGTTGAAGTTTTTGGAACCACGTCCGCCCCCGCATTAATCCTCCGTCCTTGATCAGGTCGTCATCGCCAGCCGGACAGAAACTCGCTCATCTGAGGGCGGTTTCGACGGACAACCGGACGGGACGGCGCTATTGCAGCTCGATGGCCCCCATGTCGCAGGCGGAGCCCGTCGGCCGGCGATTATAGATCTGGTCGTCGGCCAGAGGGGCGCAGGGGCCGCTCGGGATGGCATTGACGGCCGGGCTGTACCACAGCGGAACGTGATGCGGTGTCAGCGACCACTTGCTTCCGCTGGGAAAGGTCGGCGCGCTCAGCGACGCGCTAGTGTTCGTCTTGCCGCCCGTGCCCGCCGTGGCGCCGGAGCAGGGGCCCAGCAAGTTATAGCCGCCCGAGGTGACCGTCCCTTCGCAATCGGAATTCGCGCTGGTGGGATAATTCGCGTTGCCGGAGATGATGCTCTTGCGGACGGTGAGCGTTCCCCCCCAGGTGAGGACGCCCCCGCCCTTGCCAGTGTAGTTGTTGCTGCCGGCTTTGTTGCTGGTGATGGTGGTCCATGTGAGGTCGGTGGTCCCACCAGAGTTGTAGAAGCCGGGGCCAAGGTTGGCATAGATCGACACGTACGAATTGACCTCGATGGCGTCGCTCAGGGTGAGCTCGACGGCCCGCGCCGGGTCGCCGGTGATCTGGATTTCGTTCCAGAACGCATCACCGGCCGGGCAGTTGTCGGTGGGGACCCGGTACCTGATCGCGTAGAGCGCCTCGCGCAGCGAGCAGCGGCCATCGCTTAGGAACGAGTCAGCGGCGTAGTTCGACACCTGGTAGAAGACGGCGTATGCCGGGGAGGTGGCGGCGGCCAGCAAATTAGGGAGAAATGCGGATCAAGATGGTTCAATGCCGCTCAATCCGATAAATTGCTGATTTGTATCGAGTCAGGCGCCAAAAACGAGAAAGCCCGGCTTTTCTCTCGAAAAGCCGGGCCTCTTTGATTGGTCGGGATTCCTGGACGATTTCAGAACTTTTCTCGCCACCCCTGCCCCTTATTCCGCCCAAATTCAGCAATTATTGGGAGCGAGCAAGGATTAAAGGGTTTGGCGGCATAGGATAGGGCGCCGTTTCCCCGTCATTGTAAAAGGACCACGCCGAGTGGTCCTTAGCCATTTTCTAACGTAATCATTCGGTGATCCCCGTATAGGGGTATTGGGAGAGGGGGGTTATCCTTCCCCCCCATGGCGTGGAGTCTACGGAGCGGGGATTGGGTTGCGGGCGGCGAGCCAGCCGGCGGGAGTCAGCTCCGCGATGCGTCGA
>DATENA010000223.1:0-21454 GCA_035275285.1 Fibrobacteria bacterium
CGATAGAACTCCGGGCTGCGTGAAAGGCGCAGGCGGGCACGGTCTTGATAGGATTTGGATTTCTGCATGACGATTTCCTCCTGCCAGGAAATCTGCCCCATAAATTTCCAAAACAGAATACGGGGGTCACCGAATGCTTACGTCTTGCCGGTTCCCTACCCGATCCCTCGGCCTATCCTGTCGGGTCCTTGCTTAAGAGAGTCTAGACTAATCGGGACGCTTTATAGTGAAGGAGAGACCGCTCTCGCCAAGCGTCGATTTGATGAGGCTGAAGTGTTGTTCTTGCGAGTGACTGTTGCCGATTCCAATGATTGGGAGGCTCACGAGAAACTGGCTCTTCTCTACCAATGGGAAGGTAGGCGGACGGAAAGAAATTTGGAATTGGAGTATCTTCGCTCCATGGCGAGAAGAGGACTGGCTTGGCGGAACTTCATCCTGCGCGATCAGTTCGTGTTCGATGGTATGCGCATCGTGACTGCGGAGACTCTGACCGGAAGTCTGCGAGGTAAGCGAAAATTCCTTTTCTCTATTACAGATCTCGCAACTGGAAAATTTTTGCACATCATATCCATGATCCGCACGGAGCAAGTATCCTTTTCTGCTAATTCCAGCCCGATTGATAAGAAAGCGCTTTTATCGGGGTTTTCCTACACTGTCCAATGCGAATCGCAAACCAGAACATACTTCCTGGCTGGATTCGAGACCCGCTATTCGGATTCAAAACGGATCCTCATGAAATTCCTGGAGGGCCTATGAAGGGAAGGGAATCCGCATTACAATTAAAAAGGGGATTTGTGCCCAAGGAGAGCTTGTTCATAAGGTTTTTGCTGACGTACTCCATAATCTGGATTGCCGTCCTTATCGGTTTCATCTCAGTCTCGATGCCTATAATGCGCGAATATACCGAGGATCAGATCAACAAAAGACTTCTATCCAATGCCGCCATTCTGGACGAATACCTGGGAGCCTCTGGAGCATTTACAAAAAACAATCGCCCCGAACTCGATTTGATCTGCAAACGATTGGACTCCGCCAGGATGCGAGGAACCTGGATCACGCTTTTCTCGCCAAATTCCGAAATCTTGGCTGACTCCAGGCGGCCCAATCCCAAGCCCAAAACCATCCGCTCCCGACCGGAAGTCTCCCAGGCCATGCGCAATTCCATTGGAACTTCCATCCGATACAGCGATATCGCCCATCGTCGGATGGCCTTCCTCGCTTACCCCCATGTTTGGTTGGGGGAGGTCCAAGGCGTGGTCAGAATCGGAATTCCTTATTCCTCACTAAAAGAACCTCTATGGTATGCCTATTTGAAGATTGCAGTGGCGGGGTTTGGTTTGGCGGTTATTGCCGCCACATGCAGCTGTATGATTTGGCTTTACAAGGGAGTGGAGTCGTAGCCTTGTGGATTTATGGCTTTAATCCATTTGGATGAGCGTGCGACGGAGAGCCAAGCGGGCGCCCAGTCCTACCCCGAACACCATAATCAATAAAACCAGAGCTCCGGTCCAAGCCTGGTCCTGCCAGTCCTGAAAGGGCGCGATGGCGTAGGTGAAGACCTGGACGGTAAGGGATGCAGTAGGCTGATCGATCCCCGATGGCCAATACTGATTATTCAAAGCCGTAAACAAGAGTGGGGCCGTTTCACCCGCAACCCTAGCCACGGCCAAAAGCACCCCCGTTACGATGCCGCCGCGCGCCGCGTGCAGGACGATTAACAGGGTTGTTTTCCACCGGGCCACGCCCAGCGCGAGGGACGCCTCAGTCAAGGTGCGTGGTACCAGTTTGATCAACTCCTCGGTGGTCCTGGTGACCAAAGGAATCATGATGATGCCCAGGGCCAGCCCGCCGGCCAATCCTGAAAAATGGTGAACGCGACGGACCAATACCTGATACACGAATATACCTGTCACGATCGAGGGCACCCCGGAAAGAACATCCGCCGTGAACCGAATCAGGAAGGCATACCTCCCCTGCTTTCCGAACTCGGCCAAATAGATTGCCGCCATGATGCTGATGGGAAGGCTGACACCGCAAGCGATCGCCACCATGCTGATCGTGCCGAGAATGGCATTCCCCATTCCACCGCCCGGTTCGCCTACAGGCGCGGGAAGGTGCAAAAAGAAATCCAGATCGAGGCGTTTCAATCCTCGAACGGCGACATACACCACCATGCTTGCGAGCGGCACCATGACAAGGATCGCCATAGTCATGAAAATTCCATGCATAGCCTTGTCCTTGACCCTGCGCATACGATAGTGTCGATCCGTCATGAGCCCCCTCCGGTTGCGCCCATGCTCGCTGAAGTAGACCACACCAGCACGCGAGCCGCAATGTTAATGAAGATGGTGATGCCCATGAGCACCAACCCAAGCTCGGCCAGGGCGGAAAGGTGGATGTCACTGGTCGCCTCCGCGAATTCGTTGGCGATCACGGCGGCGATGGTGTGGGACGGACCAAGCAGATTTGCAGATATCTCGGGACGGTTTCCGATTACCATGGTTACCGCCATGGTCTCTCCCAGGGCCCTCCCAATTCCCAACAGGATGGCCCCCAGCAAGCCTCCCCGCGAGGGTAGAAGCACGGACACCCGTATGGCTTCCCATCGGGTGGCACCCAAGGCAAGTGCAGCCTCCCGGGTACCCCGCGGAATGGTTCTGAACACCTCGCGGCTGACCCCCATGATGGTAGGCAAGATCATGATGGACAGAATGATCCCTGCCGTAAGTAATGATAGCCCCGTCGATGGCGAAGCGAAGAAAGGTTTACCGACACAGGCAATCAAAAATGGGTCGACGTGGCTGCGCATGAAAGGTGCGAGGGCGAAGATTCCCCACAATCCATAGACTACGCTGGGAATGGCCGCCAGGATTTCCACGAGGAAGGAAACCGGCTCGCGCAACGATCGCGGCGCAATTTCCGTAAGGAACAATGCAACCCCGATCCCGAATGGGGCGGCCAGCAACAAGGCGATGAAGGAGGAGATCAGGGTGCCATATACGAAGGCCAGGGCCCCAAAGCGCTCCATGACGGGATCCCAACCCTGTTCCACGAAAAAGCGCCAGCCCATGGCATTGAAGGAGGGAGACGCGGCCTGCCATAACTCAAGAAGCATGGCCAATGCCAGCAGCAAGATCATTCCCGCAAAAACAGCCGTAAGTTGTTTGAAAATCCGATCCCCAAGCGGCTTACGAGCCCCGTAAGATAAAGTCACGGCGCTTCTTCGAAGAGTATGGGGCGGCGGTTTGACGCCACCCTTTCCGGCTGATTTTCCCGACGACAACCTGGAATCAATAATCGTTAGGTGCTGGGCTTCATTCCGCTTTGCTGGCTTGAGCACCGGTTTTGCCCATCTCGTTTTCGTTCAGGGTAGAGATAGATGCCTTAACTTTCGCAACCAGGGAAGCGGGCAGGGGAGCGTAACGGAGCGCAGGCCCCATTTTCTGGCCTTCGTCCATGGACCAATTGAGAAAGTCGACAAGAGTCTTCGCTTTAGCAGCGTCTTCGTATTTCTTGAATACCAATATCCAAGTAAAGCCGCAGATGGGATACGAATCCTTACCGGGCATGTCCGTAATGGAGGCCCGGAAATCCGCGGGCATGTTTTCAAGTGCGCCCGCCGCCGCGGCGGTCGTAGCCTCGATTGTCGGGGCCGGGTATTCTCCGGCTCGATTCTTGATTAGCGCGTAAGACAGCTTGTTTTCCATGGCATAGGCTAGCTCCACGTATCCGATGGAACCTGGAACCTGCTTAACCAATCCAGCGACCGCTTCGTTGCCCTTGGCACCTAAACCCACCGGCCAATTGACCGCGGTACCCTTGCCGACCTTGTCCTTCCAGGTGGGGCTCACCTTGGTCAGATATTCTGTAAAGATATTGGTCGTGCCGCTTCCATCCGAACGATGTGCGATGGAAACATCCTGCGCGGGAAGTTTCATGCCAGGGTTCAGGGTCGAAATTGCCTTGTCATCCCATTTTTTGATTTCACCGAGGAACAGACCGGCCAGGATTTCAGGAGTCAACTTAAGCCCCGCCGGAACGTTCGGAAGATTGTAGACGATGGCGACCGCGCCCATCGTCGCGGGCAGGTGGAGGATCGGACCCTTGGCCTTTTTCATATCCTCATCGGACATGGTGGCATCGCTCGCACCGAAATCGACAGTCCCTGCCAGCAATTGCCGAATCCCGGCTCCCGATCCGATGCTCTGGTAATTGATCCGGATTCCGGTTTTTTTGTTGTACTCGCTGAACCATTTGGAAGCGAGCGGATAAATGAAAGTGGAACCTGCGCCATTCAAGTCATTGGCTATAGTGGCAATGGGCGCAAATGCCAGCAGGAGCGAGAAGTGGACGGCGTTCAATTTCATTCTTCTTCCCTTTCGGAGGTTGGAAATTAAGTTAACTACATTAACTATTGAATTTGACGCCCGAATATCTCAGGATGTTTCAATGACATTTCAAACAGGAAACGCCACGCCATTTTCGCTTCCAATTCGAATTCCGTCAATAGATTATTATTTCGCCTAGGTTGCGAAGGAGTTACAAATGAAGGCTGACGCATCCTTGCGACGGTATCTGAACGATATCCGGAAATCCAGGGTTCTTTCCCGTGAGGAAGAAAGGGATCTTTTTCTGGCGCATAAGGCAGGCGATCCTAAGGCCCAGGAAAAATTGGCCAAAGCAAATCTACGGTTTGTTTTGGATGTCGCTCTGAAGTTCAGGCATTCTTCGATTCCTCTTCCGGATCTTATCAACGAAGGCGCAATCGGACTTCTGCATGCAATTACGGTTTATGATCCGAGCCGGGGCCTCAAATTCATAACCTTCGCGGTTTGGTGGATCCGGGCGTATATGACGAGGGCGCTTCATGAAAAATCTTCATTAATCCGGATCCCTTCGAATAAAATGCGCGAGATAACCCGAGGAAAAAAGATGGGATTCCCGGAAGATCATATGGATTGCAGGCTATTGGAAATCCTAAGATTACGAAATGGCATCTCATCTTTGGACAGCCCCGTAACCAAAGGATCGGATACGCTTTGGCTCGATGTACTTACCGATCCGGATCCCGTGTCCCCACTGGAGGGATTGATCCAATCTGAATCATCAAGGCTGTTCGAAGCTTTGTTTTCCCAAATGGAATCCGATGAGGCAGAGCTACTTCGACTCCTTTACGGATTCGATGGTGGCGAGCCCTTTAGCCTGAAAGAGGCTTCGGTTAGATTAGGGGTTTCACTGGATAGTGCAAAAAGAATGCACCTCTTTGCCTTGAAGAGCCTACGATCCCGGCGGAAGTCATTTTCGGATTCCCACCTCGCAGGAGGATTCATCCATCAGCCTGCGCGTTCGCAGGATTGAAATCCGGAAAATTTTCGGGACATTCCCGCATTTTACGTCTGCGCCAGTAGTAAGTGGCCTGGGAAGGCCGAAGGGAAGACGCAACGTGTGGACTTGCGCGCTACGTGAGGAGGCGGCTGGAGTGGGACCCTATGGCCCCCGGGAAGCCGCGCCCGCAATGTGTAATGAAGAACCGCTGAGACGCTAACGTAGTCAACGTGGATTGACAGATAACGCAGTTAGCGCCCGAAGCGGATTCTGAATTGCCACGCAGCCTTCCCAGGCCATTTGGGGCGGTCCAATGCGAGGCATGTCCGCAGTGCCCCAAATGGCGTGTGTTGTGTTCTGTGGGGGTGCGGTTGTGGGGAGCGCTTAGAGGCCCGGAGCCACACGATGAATGACCAACGGTTTTTCTTCGCCAATTGTTTCCCTACATCGCAGCGCGAAGTGTCTGCATTTCGCCTGCCAACGTTGTGTGTGGATTCTAGACGGTTCCAGTCTTGTTAAAGGGAAGCCTCCCCCTCGCTACAGCCCGCCTGGCGGCGGGCTTCCGCTACCCCTCGTCGGGGCGCTGCCCCGGACCCCGCTAGGGAATTGCGGCTTCCTTCATGTTTGGGCCCACGAGGAGCGGGGCGTCACCGCCACTGGTGCGAACACCCGCAGCGTGCAGTGAGTGAGGAACTTGGTTGCTTTTGCTACAGAGCAGTCGCGTTTTTTAACTGTCGGTAGTTTGGCTCTCGACTAATTGTAGAGATTCCCGATCGGTTGACTTACGACCTGCAGCAGAATACTTTGCTGCAGAACGATCGGTCGTCGATTTCGAGGGCGCCGTGCGAAGGTGCGTCGAGTATAGCGTCAAGCCCACGAAGGTAATGCCCCCGACCAGATTGCCCACCACGGTAGGCAGTTCATTCCAGATAAAGTAGTCCGTGATCGTGAAATGTCCGCCCAGCATCAGGCCGGAAGGGAACAGGAACATGTTGACGATGGAGTGCTCGAAGCCCATGTAGAAGAAGACCATGATGGGCATCCACATCGCGACGACCTTGCCTGTCACATTGGTAGACACCATTGCGCCGACAACGCCGGTCGAGACCATCCAGTTGCACAGCACGCCGCGGATGAAAAGGGTCAGCATGCCGGCCGCGCCATGGGCCGCGTAGCCGACGGTGCGGCCTTCGCCGATCTTGCCAATCGTCTGCCCTATGTTATTCGGGTCTACGGTAAAGGCAAACGTGAAGATGACTGCCATCATCACCGCAACCACCAGCGCGCCGGCAAAGTTGCCGATGAAGACCAAGATCCAGTTGCGCAAGACGCCTTTAAGCGTCACGCCCGGGCGTTTGTCGATCAGTGCCAGTGGGCACAATGTGAAAACGCCCGTCAGGAGGTCGAAGCCCAGCAAATACAGAATGCAGAAGCCGACCGGAAACAGTACCGCACCAGCCAGCGGCTGACCTGTCTGAACATTGATGGTAACGGCAAATGCAGCCGCCAGCGCCAGGATGGCGCCCGCCATAAAAGCGCGGATCACGGTATCCCGCGTCGACATAAAAATCTTGGATTCCCCCGCATCCACCATTTTGTTGACGAATTCCGAAGGCATCAGGTAAGCCATAACATTTCCTTTTCTTGTTCGCTGGAACCTAGGTTTAAGTTTACGTGGGAAAACAGTTTGGTAACAAACCGGGTTCTCCTGACATCGTGAAAGGCAATACAATTGCCATATCGCAAAATGAGTGCCAGTTGAAATTCCATAAAAATCACTTTTATGTGGGACTTGTTTTGGCAGCGATCAACAAAGGTCAAGTTATGGTATATTGTGTTAACTATTAATATTGTGAACTATATGTCCGGCAACCTGACATTCGCATCGATTTCCGCCAGGGACGTATGGGCGGCCGGGTCAGGAACATGCGAATATCTTTTTCCAAGTCATCGCACGAAGGTGCGAAAGCGGCGGCACCATTGTGAACAGCAATTTGCCCTTTGGACAATGGGATGCAACCTTTGCCGGCGATGCGACCCTTGCAGCCGTCTCGCTCAATCGGCTTTTACATCATGCCCGCGGTTTCCCAACTGGCGCGTCTTGTAATTACTAACCGTCTCATAGATTTTGATACATATTCGATTTGTTGTTCGATTTTAAGCGTGTTAGGGATGGCGTGCAAATGCGAGCAAGCCTTCCCGCACCCCCATTGAACACAACAGACTATAGGATGAAGCCTGACGCCGGCGGAAGTAAACATCACCCAATCTCTCAAAAATAAAGGGCCATCGGTCCCGGGGGTCCACCCGCCGAGTAGGCAAACCTGGTCCGGGACCGATGCACCCGAAACGAAAATAATGATGCAACGTGCGGTGCTCTATGGAATGCAGGCGGAAGATCCCGCATATCCGCATTTTAACAATCCCCCGATGGTTGAAATTGTAGAGTCCACTCCAGGGCCTATCGAAATGGAAAGGGAGCGCTGGTACCCGCGCAGAGGCAGTCCCAGGGTATCCATTGCTTCCAGGACCAATGTATGGGGGGAAATCGGCAGCAGGTATTTGTAGGCCAGAAGTAGGTCGAAAGCGCGTGTTCCTACTGCATCCAAGGTCCAGGAAGAGCCGCCCGAAGATCGAAGCATTCTTCCGTGACCACCGATAATGGAAGCGTAAGCTTCATTCTGGGTAAAGGCTATCCCGTGTAAGCTCTCTTCAGTCATTGAATTTTGAGTCGCCCAAGTCGAGCCACCATCGATGGAATGCAGTACCAATCCGGAATCCCCTATCGCCCAACCTTCACTGACAGACGAGAAATACAATCCTCTAAGATTTCGTCCGGTCGCCGGAGTGAGTAGAGCCCAACTTGTCCCTCCATTGGAAGTTTTGAGCACCGTACCCGTCTCGCCGACCGCGAAGCCAACATTCGAAGTCGGAAAATGCACCGCATAGAGTTTCGACCCAGTAGGAACCGTGGCGCGGTTCCAAGACGTACCGCGGTTGGTGGTGCGTAAGATTGTTGCGCCCTCGCCTACGGCGAAGCCCGTCGTGGCGCTTGTGAACCAGATTCCATACAACGAATTGTCGGTACCTGGGGAAAGATTGCTCCAGGTTGAACCATTCGATTTGAGCAAGACCCCCGAATCCCCCACGGCATAACCTGCGGAATTGCCGGTGAAAAATACGCCGCGCAATTGCTGCGAGGTACCGCTTGCCTGGGGACTCCACACGGTTCCATTGGCGGTTTTGAAAATCGCTCCTGATTCACCCACCGCATAACCCGTATTGGCGGAAGGGAATGAAACTCCGTGGAGATTCACGGTGGTGAAAGCGGGCATCGTCGTCCAATGCGCTCCTCCGTTCGTTGTTTTCAACACCGTTCCGGAGTCGCCGACGATACAACCGATGGTGGAATTCCCGAACGAAGCTGCCCGCAACGTGGGCCCGATCCCGATCGAATCACGGGTGCTACCATCAAGACGGATTCTGACGTAACGAATGTCTCCTGCCACGGAATCAGGGGAATTGGACACCATGCGCACCCGTAATATGGAAAAGCGGGCTGGAATCGTCCGGGTCAGGTAGGTCGTATCTCCCGGATTGATTCGGATATCGATCGAGTCGAAATGGACCGTATCCCTGCGGCTCGGAGTTTCATCGATGGTCATGATCCGAACGGTCCAAGTTCGCAAGGGGGCCAATGAAAATGGTCCCGGAGAAAACTCGACGATTCCAGTACTAGCAACTCCTGCTAAAGCATAGGCGTGGTATTGATCCGGCAGCCCCTCGGCATGCAAAACCAGGATCAGGGAGTCCAAGGAAAAAGAGGTATCCAATCCGGCCGACTTGAGCAAAACCTGCTGGGTCCCTGAGAATGTGAGCCGAAACCCGGCAAAACCGGCTCCAGAGCTTTGGCCGGAGGTTCCTGGGGAATCGGAAAGGCACGCTTGCAGTAGCAAGGCCATGAAGACGGGAATTCCTATTAGAATTACGGAGGGTACCGTGATGATATGGAGGATCACGCGCAGCCGGCAATTGGATGAAGCCACTTTTGGATTATCCCATCCGGATTGGCTTCTGAACCGGAAAATCCACCTGCAATTAATGGCCCGTTTGCGGAATTTATGGTTTATTGTCTATATGGTTTATTCTATTATCGTTTAGTCCCTCATCCGGAATGAAATTCAAGGTGTACCAGAACTCCGGTGTCCAAACCGTCTGGCCGTCTTCCGACCGGATTCCCTTGGTCTGGACGTGAATCACTTGCTGGGGTAATAGCCCGTCAATACGGAGGCTCACTTTGGTTCCATCGGCTGTTCGCGTGACATCGCGAATTCGCAATGATGTCACGTCTTTTTTGGATCCCCCGTAAGCCGCAGTCGGCTCGTACCACCACCTTTCCGCCGAAAACCGGGTGGAATCCAGCCCAGCAAACTTTATTGGACGGGAAAATTCGATTTCGAAGCCGTCTTTTCGAGCATGCACTGCGTGGATTTCGAAGACCGGTTTGCCATTGGGCCGCAACCGCTGCAATCCGGAAAGCCTTCCGGCCCAACCCCAGTCCTGGATATCACCGTTCCCAAGGCAACCGGCATATATTGAGCCATCCGAACCGATCGACAAACGGTGTACGGCCGCTTCGAAGCCGCCGGAGAATCGGAATACGCATCCCTGATATTCGCCTTTTACTTTCTCCAGGAATACCCGGCGCAGCACGCCCATCGCGATGTCACCGTAGAACATTTGCCCGGCATAAGGACCGGATTTCGCGTATGCCGGTTCCGTCGGCGAACGGGTCACGTCGCCATAGGGAAGCCACACGGCGGGCGGAAAAGGATAGCCTTCCTGTTGCGGGATATTCGGCTCGATTCTATGGCCGTAGGTCCTCCCAGGACGGACGTGGATCAGCTTGGATGCGGGAAGCCATGTGCCCTGATTGTCCGTGGCGAACAACTCACCATCCGGTCCCAAGCAGAGTCCTTCCGGCGCCCGGAATCCGGTCGCCACGGTGGCAATCCGTCCCAAGCGATCGATGGAGATGACGGCACCCCGGTGCACGTCCTTTTGCGGCGACAGGGTCACACCCGTCTGGGAGGCGGCTACCGACAGACCGGTGAAGAAATGGCCATCCGCATAAGCCAGGCCGAAAGACCACTCATGAAAGCCACCCGAATACGGGATATCGGCAATGCGAAGGCGGGTTTCATATATCCCGTCTTTGTTCGTATCCGCCAGGGCCCAAAGATGCTCCTGATCGACCAGGAAAATCGTATCCGAGACCACCTTGAGCCCCATGATATCCTTGAAACCCGCAGCGATTTTTGTCGCCTTGATTTTCGACCGCGGACCATCGATACCGGAAAAGAGAAAGACCTCATTAGGGCGCCAAGTGCTCAAGGCCAGGCGCCCGTCCGTCAGGAAATCCATGGCGGAAACCCGGGGACTGAAGGTATCCGGATGAATTGCGACCAAATCGAAGGAGGGGTGGATCTTATCCTCGTCGTTGAAACCGAATATCGGAATCGCGATGGCCAGGAGCGCTATGGCACGGAGGGCATTTGGCATTGTTTGAAGGTTCCACAAGCGGAGGGAATATCCCCTCCCGATACGTTTAATTTAGTTAATTTATTTAACTATAATCGGGGCCCGTTCGGGCCTCCTCGGGAAAGAAGCGAGCGATGGATTTCGGATGGCCTACGTGGCGGGAATACGTACTCTCGTCAGCGCTGGTATTGGGCGCCGCGGCGGCGGGATTCGCGGTTTTCGCATTGGCATCCGCATCGATTGGCAGGCTCACCCGCCGCACCGCGACCCCGTGGGACGAGAAGATCCTGGCGCGCCTCGCTCCGGCCGGCAGGGCATTGTTCCCGCTGCTGGCAGTGCGTATCTGCCTTCCCGCCGCGCGACTTTCCCCCCATATCCAGAATGTTTTCGGGCATCTCCTGAACCTGCTCTGCATCGCCGCGTTCGCCTCCCTGCTCGTCAGCTCGATCCGAGTCATGTGCGAAATCCTGCTTTCCCGTTATGACCTGGAACGGTCCGACAATCTTTCGGCCCGCAAGGTTCATACCCAGATCCGGGTGTTGGAAAAGGCGCTCCTCTCCATCGTCTCGGGAGCGGCGCTGGCCTTCATGCTGATGACCTTCCCCGGCATCCGCCAAATCGGGATCAGCTTGCTGGCCTCAGCCGGTATCGCGGGGATTATCCTGGGTCTCGCCGCCCAGAAGACCATCGGTACCCTGTTGGCCGGGTTGCAGATCGCCGTCACGCAACCGATCCGGTTGGATGACGTGGTGATCGTGGAAGGAGAATGGGGGCGGATTGAGGAAATCAACCTGACTTATGTCGTGGTGCGAATCTGGGATCTGCGCCGATTGGTGGTCCCCATCCAGCATTTCATCGATAAACCGTTCCAGAACTGGACACGCGCGTCGTCCGAATTGCTCGGCAGCGTTTTCCTTTATTTGGATTATTCGGCGCCCGTGGAACTGATTCGAAGGGAGTTGGAATCGATCACGAAGGCCGCCCCCCTTTGGGACGGGAAAACCTGCAACTTGCAGGTGACCGAGTGCAAGGAGCAGACCGTGGAATTGCGGATTCTCGTGAGCGCGGCCTCGGCATCGGATGCCTGGGACCTTCGCTGCCATGTTCGGGAACGGTTGCTGGAATACGTTCGCAAAAACCACCCGGAAAGCTTCCCGAGATTCCGGACGACTCTACTGGCGCCGGGTCCTGTAGAAGCGGCCCCCTCCCATTAGTGGTGCCCGGGTGGAATTATTCCCAAACCAAAACTCCTTATACTCTTCCAAATGAGCCGTACGCTCCAAGCTGCGCCACGTATCCTGTGTCTGGTTTTCTTTATCCCGATTTCCGGCTGCTCGCCTTGGCTCCGGATTTTTCCCGCATCGGACCAAGGGAGCGATGCGGCAAGGATTGACAGCCTTATCGTTTTCAAGGAAGCGATCGCCTCGGGAAACTATCTCCGCGCCGTGGATGGACTCGACAAGGAGGATCAGCGACCGATTCTCACTGCCGCAGGGAAGGTCAAGGAGGAATACAAACCGCGCCTAAGCTCCGTCCGTCTTGGGAATTTGATCGCGGACCCGCAAGTACGGTTGCGCCGGGGTGGATTGGCCGGAATAACGTCGGCTCTTCCCATGCCGGCAAGGAGCACCCCGCTCTGCACGGAGCAAGATTTCGAAATCGTTGGCGCACCGGAGGACGCACGCTCCCGAGACAGCATTCGAAACCTGGTTCATGCCGCCGCAGTCCTGTTTTTCGAGGATATCCGTTCCGGAGTCTGGCAATTTGCGCTCAATGATTTGCATGCTGCGACGCGCTCGCTGCTCCAGGGTCGCAACGGAAAGATCCATGAGGCGGCCAAAATCCGGCTACGCGCAATCGATACAACGCGGTGGAGGTGCTTGGCCCTGCGAGAAGGAAAACTCATCGGGGTCATGGCCCTCGTTCCTCCTCCCGAAGAAGGGTTGGAGGATGCCTATTTCGCATTCCTGAAATCCATCCGCGGAGGAGAGTGGGCCGCAGCGATGGATATGCTGACGGATGGGGACCGGGAACACCTGACCCGGCCGATGGGAAGGATTAATCCTGACTATGCGGAAAGACTGCGCACATTGGAAGGGAAGGATTGGGATGTGTTTTCGCTTCGAGAAGGCAGGCTTTCCGGCATAGTCGCTTGGCTGGGCGAGGATTCAAATCCGACCGGACCCTGACAACGAACCGCCTTAACAAGCCCCGAGATATCCCAAGCCCGCGACAGGGCTCATTTTTCCGGGACACGGCCCACGGCATCTTTGCCGCGTCGGAGGGTTTCTTTCTTCCACAGAACGCCGAGAAGCAGCAGCAAAGCCCCGAGAACGAAGTATCCTCCGATGCGCATGGCATTGCGTGCGAACAGAACGTAGCCCTTCGCGTTGGGATCGTATTGGTAACAGTATAGGACAAGCTTTTCCCCGAGCGATAAGGCTTCTCCGTCTTTGGCCTCGATCAAGGCGATCCGCATGTCTTTGGCCGGGTAATTCACCCCATAGAGGTACCGGCATATTTTCCCTTGCGGCGAAATCGCATAAATGCCCGCTGAATGGGAGAAGTCATCCGAGGTCCGGTTATAATGGTACCGGAATCCGATAGCTTCCGCCAATCGGGCGATCGCCTTTTCCTCACCGGTCAGGAAATGCCAACCCATGGCAGCTTCAGGCCGCCGTAGGGCCTCAATATGGGTCGACTTTTTTGCCGCAGCCTGCTCCGGTCCCTCTTCGGGATCAATGCTTACCGTCACAACTTCATATTCCTTGCCGGGTGTCCAATCAAGATTTTTCATGCCCTCGACCATTCCGGCCAACACCAGATTGCAAAGCATAGGGCACCGATAATAGGCAAAGTTGAGCAAGACGGGCTTTCCGGCCCGAAAGAAGTCCGAGAGCTTTACCGTGCGCCCTATTTCATCGCGAAATTCTGCATTCAGGGGAATGGTTTGGCCGAGATGCTCATCGATTCCAACATCAATGAGGGCGGGAGGGAGAGCATCAGATGCGGGAAGACCGGAATCCGGGTCGACTCCCTGGGCATGCGATTCGAAGGCTGAAAAGGCCAGGGTGATAGCCGCGTACAGAATCGGGGACCAAGCTCTTCGCATTAGTTAATTGTATTAACTTTTAATCAATCTCCGGACAATAATGCCTCACTTTCTAGGCTCCTAGATCGTGATTTGCCAACCTACAGCCCCTTGTCCGTTTCATGTTAACAGGCAATATCCACTTCCCCATATAATTGCCGGTTTACCTCGGATCCTACCAGCAAGACTCGGAAAAAATTGTCAGGGGGTCCGTTTTTCCGCCTAACCAGAGCAATGGGCATTTCAGGAATAGCATAAGTCATTTCCAATCGGGAGCAGGAACTCTCGTTCTTCGAACATCAAACCAATCTTCCGTTAACCTGCCTAGGGTGCCCGGTTTCAGGTTTCTGTTATGCGGAGGAGTGTACCCCGGAGTGTACCCTTTTACCGAGTAGAAGGGGGTAGTACAGGGGGTGAGGCCGGATTCGCATCCATCCTCACCCGCCTGCGACTGTCGATTTCCCTCGGAATTTGCCAACTCTGAGGGTGTAAAAAGCGCACCCGCCAGGATTCGAACCTGGGACCAACGGTTTAGAAAACCGCTGCTCTATCCACTGAGCTACGGGTGCCCGAAGCCACGCATCCCGGAGGCGGCCGGCAAGCGGTTTCCCCGCCGCCCGACCATTTTCACGAGAAGCCCCATAAGGTATCAAGCCCCTCCCCGCCTTGCAACCCCGCCCGCGCGCCCAGGTCACCCTCGCCCAGTTCAAGGGGGACTTTCCCGGCGCCTTCCGCTTTACCTTCGACGATGCCCTCCCCAGCCGGTTCCTCTATGCGGGCCCCTACTGGACCAGGTGGATCCGAAGAGATCCTTCCATCTCATCACCGGCAACGTCGCGGGCGGAAAACCCGCCCCGGGCAAGGCCACCGCCATCGGGGACAGGCTGAGTATCACGCCGGTTACCTTTGGCCCGCCCTTGCAACGCGCAGCGCGGCGATGCCGTCACCGCCCATGCCAAGGCGACCCGGGCCGGGTCCCAGGCCGCTTTGCCCCTGACCGTAGGGACCGGACGGTTGGTTTTGCAGCGGAAATACCCGGCCTCGGGAAAGCGCCTCCGGCCCGTCCCCAAATGAAAAGGGGGCTCCCCACGGGCCCCCCTTCCTCGCACATCCTTTAAGGCGGAATCACGCCGCCGGAGGGGGCTGCTGGAAGCTCCAGTCCAGGGTGGTCCGGCCGGCCTGGAGATCGACCAGGATGCGGATCATCGTGTTCTCGCATTTCTTGAGGAATTGCAGGCGGGTTTCCTGGAGGGACACCTCCCGGCGCACCACGAACACCTCTTTCTCGGCTTCGATGAGGTTGTACACGTATTGCGGCGGCAGCCATTGGGAAAAATGCGCCACCAGGCCTTCCATGGTGGTGAACGAAAACTGCATGCCGTTCCCCAAGGAGGGCATGGGATTCGTGACCGTGGGCGTTTTTTCCGAGGACGGCGGGTAGGGCCGCAACTGATCCATCATACCCCAAGTATCCGGGCGGCGGCCGGGGGCGTAAAGGGCCCGGGCCCGCGGGACAACCTCAAATGCCTCGAAAAACCCCTCCGGCCTAAATTATTATATTGGTTTGGTCGCCACTTTTAAGGAAAAACCATGAAATTCAACGTCCAAGACCTGATGTTCTTCCTACCGATGATCGCCATCATCTATTTCATGATCTTCCTGCCCAAGAAGAAGGAGCAACAGGCCCTCAATAAAATGCTGGAATCCCTCAAGAAAGGGGACCGGGTCTTGACCCATTCGGGAATGTACGGGGAAGTGTCCGCCATCCGGGATAATATCATCACGCTCAAGTTCCACGACGGCGTGCGCATCGACTTCAGCAAGTCGGCCATTTCCCGCGCGGTCGAGGAGAAAGAGGAAGCCAAAGCTTGAGCCAGGCGGCGGCGGTTCCCGCGAGGAAATCCAAAATGGTGCTACCCATCTATCTGTACGGTCAAAAGGTCCTGCGCAAGCGCGCCCAGGAAGTCTCCAAGGTCACCCCGGAACTCACCAAGCTGGCCGAGGACATGCTGGACACCATGTACAAGTCCGCCGGCATCGGCCTGGCGGCCCCGCAAGTGGGCCATTCCATCCGCCTGATCGTCGTGGACGTGACGGGCGAGGACGAGGAGAAGCGGCCCTATTTCATGTTCAACCCCGTGGTGACCGTGAAGAAGGGCGAGTGTGTGGCCGAGGAAGGCTGCCTGTCCGTGCCCGGGGTATGGGCGGACGTGGAGCGCCCCGAGACCATCACGGTGGAATCCCTGGATAAGCACGGCAAACCGCAGGTGCTGGAGAACGTCGACGGCCTCATGGCCCGCTGCATCCAGCATGAGATCGATCACCTGGAAGGCGTCCTGTTCGTGGACAAGATCTCCGCGACGGACCGCACCCTCAATGAGGGCAAGCTGAAGAAGCTGTCCAAGGAATCCAAGTCGGTGGCGGCGTAAGTCGGCCCGATGAAGCGCACCGGACCCGCGCAGCCCTTCGCCCTCTTCCTTCCCGCCTGTCTTCTTTGCTTTTCGGCCTGCACGTCCAATGGGCCGCGTCCCACCGATCCGCCCCCGCCTCCCGAGCCGGCCGCCGCCGCCGCGGATCTCCCGGAACCGGAGGCGGAAGCCCCGGAAGAGCAACCGGATCCCGGACCCCGGGACGATTCCCCCATGCCCTATCCGGAGGCCGTGGATACCTCGGGCTGGGAGATCGTTTCCGGACCCGATTCGCTCGGCGCGGCCGCGGGCACCCGGCCCCCGGCGCAGGCCTTGCCGCCCGTCTCCCGGCCCGACGGGATCGTGCAGCGGCCCCGGCCCAAGGACCTGCCCGATCGCGTGCACGTGCTCCTGAGCCGTTCGGCCAAGCCGCTGGCCTTGTACTCCCTGGGGGACATGCAAATCCTGTCCGAGAGCGTCGGCGAATCCGGCGCGGGAAAGACCGTCGCGACCACCCGGCTGGTCACCCTGAAAGGCCGCTTCACCATCCGCCGCTCCGGCTCCGGATTCGCCGTGGAGCAGGCCGGCAAAGCCACGCAGACCACCCCGGCGCGCAAGCTGCGCCTCATCTCCGTCAATCCCTACAACCTCATCGACGTGGGCCCTTCCGTGTACCGCGGCAGCCTGCACCTGATCGGCGAGGCCAACGGGGACATCGCCACCGTCAACGTGCTGGGCGTGGAGGACTACCTGCGCGGGGTCCTGCCCTATGAACTGGGGACCGTGGACCGGGAGGCCCTGGAGGCCCTGAAGGCCCAGGCCATCGTGGCGCGCACCTATGCCTACAAGCGCATGCTGCGCGCGGGCGCCGGGGACTTCCACATCTACAGCGACGTGCAGGACCAGGTCTACAAAGGCGTGCGGGGGGAGTATCTCCTGAGCGATCGCGCCGTATGGGAAACCCGGAACATGGCGGTATGCCACGGGGACACCCTGGCCATCTGCTATTATTTCTCGACCTGCGGCGGACGCACCGCCAGCAAGCACGAGGTCTGGGGCGGCGACAGCATCCCCTACCTCATCACCCGCCCGGACGTGGACGAGATGGGCGCCCCGTTCTGCCAGGCCTCCCGGTATTCCTCCTGGACCCAGGAATGGAGCCAGGCCCAATTGACCGGCATCCTGCGCCGCAACCTGCGCTCGGCCGGCGTGGCCGACTTTCCCGCCTTCTCTTCCCTGCGCGGCTTCGAAGTCCCCCAACGCGCCACCTGCGGCCGCATCGAGGCGCTGAAAATCCTGACCGACAAAGGGCCCATCCTGGTCAAGGGCGACAAGGTCCGCTGGGCCATGCGCCCCAGCGCCTCCAGCGACAAGATCCTGCCCTCCGCCTTCTTCACCGTGAAGCTGGCCGGCGGCAAGATCACCGCCCAAGGCAAAGCCTTCGGCCACGGCGTGGGGCTGTGCCAGGTGGGAGCCATCGGCCGCGCGCGGGCCGACCAGGATTTCCGCCAGATCATCGAGGCGTATTATACGGGCGTGCAGGTTGTGGAGTTCAAGTGAACGGAGGCGGGGCCTCAGCCTCCGCCGAGGAACTTCACGATTTCGACCTCATCGCCCTCTTTGAGCCGGGTGGCGGCGTAGGCGGCCTTGGGCGGGACCTTGCGGTTCAGCTCCACGACCACTTGGTCGAGCTTCAGGCGGTAGGATCTGAGGAGGCTTTCCAGGTCGATGCCGGTTTCCAAATCGGCGTCCTGGCCGTTGACTTTGACTCGCATGGCCGGAAGAAAGATAGCAAGAATCCTCCGGGCCTTCTCCGGTCAAGGATCGGACAATCCGCATATCCAGACGTCTCACCAAGGGTGCAAGGACTCCCGGTCCGGGAATTCCCGGTCGAAGTGCTCCCATTTCCGCTGGATGGATTTGCACAGGCCCGGCTCTTCCAGGGCCCTGCGGATGGCCAGCTTGTAGCGGTGATCCTCCCGATAGGCCTCCGACCCCAGCACGTGGCGGAAAAAGCCCAAGGCGATGGAGGCGTACAAGGTGCGGGAACGGCTGGTCTTTTGGATGAAGGTGTCCAGGTCCCGGGTGTTCCCCAGCTCGGCCTTGACCTTGCGTTTCTGCACGTCCAGCAGCATGCGCCGCGCGGCCGCGCCGCCCGCCTGCAACCGGCGGATGTTCTTCTTGCGGTCTTCCAGGTCCAGGAAGGTTTCCGGGTCCCGCAGACCGGCCTGGAGATGTTCCCGGATGCGCGTCCTTTCCGTCTGATGCAACTGGCGCTTGTTTTTCCGGCTGGACCGTCCGCCCCATTCACGGGTTCCGGGATGGGATTCCGGCCGGGTTTCGGAGTGGGATTGAGGGCCGGGATAAACGGCGGTGAAAGAAGAGTCTTCGGAGGAGGGAGAGTATTCCATTTCCGGACCTTTCCTAGACGGTGGGTGGGAATCTGAAAAACCGGCGTCCCAGGGCAATGGGACCATTTCCTTCCTTAATTTCCTCTTTTTCCCGCCGGCAATCAACCCGTATCCACCCGGGCAATGTTTCAATCCCTTGCGGAACGGATGTGTAAGGAAAGCCGCCCGGAGCAAGGCTTCCGGGAACCGATTGATATTACCGGGTTTGGGAGCCCGGCAGCCGCGTCAATCGGCCGGCTTTTTTCCAATGACTGTCCAGGCGGCGGCTTCATGTGCATCGGGCCATTCGGCTTGAAGGAAAGCGAAGGCGGAGCCGCTCATAATCGATTGATGGTCCTTTCGGCCAGGGCTTTGGCGATAGCCTCGATGGAGGGCGTCAATGGTCCCAGGCGCGCATGGGTTTTGGGGAAATCATAAAGGCCGTGGCGACAGCCGTGCGCGTGCCGAGATCGAGAAAGTCGGAAGGGGTGAACACCCATCCCGCTTGCTGCGATTGGATGCTCTGCCATACCCGGCCGTCCACGGATTGCTTATGCTTACCCATTTTCGCCACAAAAAAGGAGGCCAAGGAGAAGAGCATTGAATGCATCCAATTATATTGCAACAACGTCCACTTGCATTCGACGTTGGGCCGGATGAGCCCGATGGAATTCGAGCAACAGGAAAGCGCTTAACCCCTGTACGCAAAAGTAGGGGAAGATCTCCCCGGGCAAACATACTTTGCCGAAGTACGCGGCCTTCCGAAATGGCGCGGTTTCCTTTCTATTTGACCTGGCCGACGATCGACGCTTGCCTGCCGTTCGGGAAATAGCAGACCTTGGAATCCGGGTCCGCGCCAAGCGGACGGAACCCCACATTGAAACCCGTCCACACATAGGGCGACCGGTTCAACGGACGGGTCCGATCCGCGAGCCGGACATTGATGGCGGCCGGATCGCTGACGACGACGACGGAACTCCCGTTGGCTCCCACCAGGAACGCGGCGTGCGTGACCTTGTCGAAGGCGATGGTTTTCCCTCCGCCGGTATTCAGCTTCACCAACGGGGCGAAGACGTCCCCCACGGACCATTTGGTGATTTGCAGGGCGCCTTTCGTCCCGGAGGCGAACAACACTCCCCTGTCGGCGTCATATTCCATCCCATCGCTGCCGGAAAGGTTCGGCGTAGTGCCCACGGCCTTGCCGGTTTGCGTATCGAAAGCGTGGATGTTCGATCCGCCGCCGTTGAAAAGCCGGTGGTTGGGGATGTCGATGCCCATGGTCTTGGAACCCCCATCCGGCGAGATGGACCATTCCGCGTCCTTCTTCAAGGTCGTGGCGTTGATGACCCCGAGATTGGAGGTGCCGGCGATCCCGACGAATACCCGCCCCGCCTCATCGGTCACGGACAGTTCCAAGGTCGGGCCGACCTGGATGGTCGCCTGGACGGCGTTGGTGGCGGCGTCTATCACGGTGATGTTGCCGCTGCCGTTGTTCATCACGAACACCTTCTTGGAAAAGGGATCGTAGAGCACGTGGTCGGGATCGGTCCCGGCGGCCACGGAGGCCGTGACGGCCAGGGTCTTGAGATCGAATACCGAGACCTTGTTGGTCCCGCCGTTGGAGGCGAATCCTTTGTTGAATTCGGGGGCCAACGCGACGCCGTGCGCATCGCTCATCCCGGTCACGGATCCCGTCTGGGAGCCATTGTCGATATCCACCACCACGATTTCGCTGGTGCGGGCGATGTACAATCGGCGTCCCGCCGGCTCCACGGTCAGGAAATCGAAACTTCCGGATCCGGTGAGGGCAATGGTCTTGGTTACCGAGTAGGCGGCCCGGGATTCGACGCAAAGTGAAGCCACGAAGGCGATGACGGGGAAAAGCGCTTTCAAGTGTCCTGGCATGATAGGGATACCTTGGTGAAAGTGTGAAGGATTCCGTCGGATTCGGCGCGCACTTGCCGCCGCGACCGTCCGCACGCGTTTCATATCATAACTTGCGATCTCCATTCCCGCATGAGATTTGTGGAGCGCAACCGCGGAAACCAAGATATATTAACGCGTCTTCCAGCCTCGACATTGCGTAATAACGTCAGCGGAGGCTGAAGCGGCTTTTCGAGGCAGAGCCACTTCGCGAGGACGTGCGCAGAGTGGGTCGTAAGAGCCATGGCCGCTAAGATAAAAGGTAACGCAGGGGTATCTTCTTTGGCATAAGCTATACCCGGTGGCGTAAACGCAGTGTTTGCGGTCAGGCCGTTCCTCTAGAGTTTGCGCCCCAGCTTGGAATCGGCGATTTTGAAGAGAGGACCCTCCTGCCCTTCCCTCCTCTATCAATATAGGAGGGCGTGCCGTGTCCGAAGTCATCCCCCAACGAAAAGCCAAGCACCTGCCGGGACTCATCCAGCCCGTGGACTACCTGGAAACCCTTTGGAGGCACCTGACCGAATCCCTCTGCCAGGAAGTCTTCGAAATGACTCGCAATCACGAACGCCAGAGGGTCTGGAGCCTTTTCACCCTGATCCAATTCTGGATCGGCCTTTTGCACCACCCCTCCATGTCCGTAATCATTCGGTGATCCCCGTATAGGGGTATTGGGAGAGGGGGGTTATCCTTCCCCCCCATGGCGTGGAGTCTACGGAGCGGGGATTGGGTTGCGGGCGGCGAGCCAGCCGGCGGGAGTCAGCTCCGCGATGCGTCGA
>DATENA010000224.1:0-5458 GCA_035275285.1 Fibrobacteria bacterium
GTCTGGAGCTCTTTGCGGGCCTTGCGAAGTACGAGGCGGTTCCGATGCGGCGGCCCGCTTCCGCGTCAGCGGCCCGCGGTGGCGGTCCGTCCCTCGGCGGCGAAGGCGGGGATGCCCATTTCCGGGAAGAGGTCGGTTTCGGGCCATTCCCGGATGCCGTCGGCCAGGCGGCTCAGGTCGCGGCCTTCCCTTTGTCCATTGGGCTGGGGGGAAAGATCGCGGTTGAGGAACAGCGCGAAGGACCATTTGTCTGGACGGTAGAAGACCAGGGTGGAGGTCCCGGGGAACAGACCGTTGTGCCATTTGGCCACGGCGGTATCGCCGCCGGCGAGCGGCACCTTGAGGGCGAACCAGCCGCGCAGGAATCCGTCGAAGCCCGAGGGGCCCCACATGGTGGATACGCCTTGGGGATTGAGGATGGGATTGTCCGCACCCAGATCGAAAGCGGCCAGCACTTTCGCATAGTCCGGCGCGGACAGCAGCCAGGCGCCCGCCGCGTCCATGTTCTTGAGATCGAAATCGCCGTACCCTCCCGGCACCCAGGGCGGCCCGCCGGGATCGGGATCGGTCTGCAGGTAGGGGATGGCGGTGTGGTACAGGACCTCGCCGGGCGCGCGCTCCTCGAAGCGGCTGCCGCCGAAACGCGGGCGCGACAGGCCGAGGGGATGGAAGAGCATGTCCTCGGCCAGGGCCTCGTAGGATTTCCCCGCGCCCATCGGCAGGCTTTCCAGCATGCGGCCCAGCAGGAAGAACCCGAAATTGTCGTAGACGGAGCGGCTGCCCGGATCGAATTGCAGCGGCTGCCCGAGCATGTATTTGAGGAAGTCCTTGCGCGAGGCCGGCAAGCGCTTGCGGATCTCCGACCCGGGCGGGAAATCGTTGAACACCGGATCGGGGTTCTGGCGGGAACGCACCCAGCCTCCCGAATGGGTGAGCAATTGATCCACGGTGACGTCCCGGAAGCGCGCATCCGCGGGTTCTTCCGGGGGGTCCCCTTCCTTGGGCCTGAGCAGGGAGAGGATTTTCTCCTTCAGGGAGGGCCCGTTTTCCGCCGCGCCGCCTTCCCGCAGCATGCGATGCACCAGGATGCTCGTCAGGGGCTTGCTGCAACTGGCCACTCGGAACAGGCTGTTGGGCTCCGTCTCCGGATATCCCGTCTCCGCCCAGGTGTATCCGTGGGCGAAGACCAGCTTGCCTTCCCGGGCCACCGCCAGGGCCCCGGCGCGCACGCCATGGGCCGTCATCAAGGCGCGGACATAGGCGTCGAAACCTTCCAGCCCCGGCGCCTTGGGACCGGTGACGGTCCATTGGCGCGGCAGGGGTCCGCTCCGCCCGGCCAGCAGGACGGAGAAGCCCGTCTCCCCGCCCGGCAAAGCCTGCAGGCACACGGGATGCATCCCTTCGGAGGCTTCCCGCTCCAGGGACGCGGCGGCCTGCGCGGCGTCCAGGCGGGCGTGGGCCGCCCACGGGCCGATGGAATTCTCCTCCCACAGGGTCAGGTAGCGCCCGCCCGGAATCGGGGCCAGCAAGGCGGGCCGGACCCGGACGCGGGAGAAGGCGTCCATCTTGGCGTGCAGGGACTTCTCGTCATCGCCGAAGCTGTAGTTCCAGGCGACGCCTTCCGCGTTCCGTTTCCAGATGGCGGCGAAGCGGGGTTGGGCCGGAGTGCCGTAGGCATCCACCCACACGCATCGCGAACGGTTCCGCTGGGCGGAATCGGAGAGCGCCTGGAAAGCCGGCCGATCCAGATCCGTGCGCGCCAGGGTGGCCGTCGAATCCTTTTCCAGCATGGCCGCGAACACCGGCCGCGAGGAACCGGCCACGCCCGCGGGCGCCGGGTCCGGCTTTCCTTCGGACGGGTCCGGATCCCCGTCGAGGGCGGTGATCAGGGAGGGGCGGTATCCCCGCGCGGACCATGCGGCCAGGGAGGCTTCGAATGCCGGTCCCGGAGCGGCGGGCAGGAACGCCCATTCGGGGCCCGGTTCGCGCGCGAAGGAAGCGGAAAAAAGCGGATGATCCCCGGTGCCGCGCATGTCCAGCGATACCGGGCGGAAGCCCCTGGCCTTGAGGGAATCGACCAAGCGATGGAAGCGGGGCGCCTCCGCATCCAAGCGGGTCACCCAAGGGGATGGGACCGGAAGCGCGGGACGGACCAGGGCGAGAGCCAGGAAAAGGATCGCGGAAAGGGATTTGACGGTCAGTTTTTATCTCCGGAATCGGGGGGAAAGGGACCAAACGTCCAAGCCGGAATATTATACGAAAAACCCGCGCCGGGATCACCCCGCGCCCCTTCCGGCACGAGGGAGGCGATTTCCCCGGAATTTCCGGAAAATAAACCGACGCCCGCGGGGCCCGGAGCCGCATGGCCCCGGCGGTCCAGTAGCATGCATGTTTCCTGGAGTTTATCTTATTCTTGACGACCTTCCACGCTGCGGTCCATTTTTCCCAATCAAAAAAGGAGTTCAACATGGGCAAGCAATCTCTGCTGAAATCGCTCGCGGTGATCGCATCCGCGGGCGTGCTGATCACGGGCTGCAACAAGAGCGACAAGCGCTCTTCGGGCGCCCAGGACAATCCCCCTTCCGCATCCGGTTCGGGCATCGATTCAGGCTCCATGGGCACGGGCACGGGCGGTTCCGGCTCGGGCACGGGCGGTTCGGGCCTGAGCACCGGGACCGGCAGCGACTCCTCCCTCAAAGGCATGGGAGGCACCGGCGCGGACTCCTCCCTGCCAGGCGCCGGTAGCGGCGATTCCATGCGGACGGAAACCGGCGGCGGCTCCGCCGGCATGGGCACCGGCTCGGGCGGCACCGGCGACGACACTTCCCGCATGGGCACGGGCGGCACCGGCAGTTCCAAAACGGACACGAGCGCGGCGAAAAGCAAGACCCATTCCGGCAAGTCGAAGTCCAAGAAGCATACCAAGCATGCCGATACCACCATGACGGACACCGGCAAATCCGCCCCGGGTAACCCCTCAGGTACGGGTGGTTCCGGCGCCGGCGGCATGGGCGGCGGCATGGGCGGTGATGAAGGCACGGGTTCGGGCACGGGCGGATCGGGCACCGGCGGTTCCGGGGCGCCGGGCACCGGCGGCGGACCGGAAACCTATTGAATCGCCTTTCTGAGGGTTCGTATCCCGGAGGGATGGAATGGCCGCGCGGAGAATCCGCCCGGCCATCATCCTATCCGGCCTTTTTCCCCGGCGCCCATTTCGCCAGCACCGCTTCCGCGGCTTCGCGCCCGGTGGCCGCGCCTCCGTTCATATAGCCTTGGAAATCCGGGCTGCAATGCTCTCCCGCGAAGAACAGGTTGCCCACCGGCTTGGCCTCTTCGCCCGCGATGGAGGTCCATTGCCCGGGCAGGTAGCAGGCATAGCTTCCCAGGGAAAGAGGGTAGGTCGGCCAATGGAACGCCCCCACGTTCCCGTTGCGGGCGGCTTTGGTCCCGGGGAATACGGCCTCCAAAGGACCGGCCATGGCGGCGGCCTGGGCCGCGGGCCCGCCGGCCGCCAGCGCCAATCCGGCCGAACCTCCCTGGAAAATGGTCAGTCCTCCCGCCGTGCCCGCTTGCACCTTGGCGTGGTCCCACCCGCATTGGATCAGGTCGTCGGTGAAGAAATCGCCCCCATATCCGGCCTTGCGCCAGGGGCGGGAGGAGAAGCCGAGGAACAATTTGGAATTGGTCCCGTAACCCAGTTCCGCGATGGCCTTGCGCTTGGCGGCGGGCAGCTCCAGGCGGAGGTCGACCGCGCGCAGCAAGGTGAACGGCAGCGCCAGGATGACCGCGTCCGCGGGCTTTTCCACCGCTCCGCCCGGTCCCTGGAAGGAAAGCTTGTAGCCCTCTCCTTGCGCGGACACGGCCTCCAGGCGGTGGTCCAGGCGCAGGCGCGCCCGGTATTTCCCGGCCAGGGCGTCGGTCAGGGCCTGGTTCCCGCCCGCGATCCGGTAGCGCTCATCGCTTTCGCCGTATACCCGGAACTTCCCGGCCGAGGTGTCCAGGGATACCAGGGTCAGCAGGTTCAGGCAGGACTGCCGGCCCGCGTCCAGGCCGAACTCGGACACGTACGCGGCGATCAGCAGCGACCGTAACCAACCGGTTACCCCGCGTCCGTCCAGGTATTCCTCCAGGGACAGCGCGTCCAGCTCCGCCGCCAAGCCGCCCGTGCCCGCGCGGATGCCGTCCGGCAAGGCGCCGATATCGGCCTGGATCGCCGCGGTCAATTCCCGCACCGCCTGGGCCACTTCCGCCTCGGAACGCATGCGGCCGCCGAAATGCCAGGCGCTTTCGATGAGGCCGGAAAAACCGGGCCCGAAGGCGTCCTGGATCTCCAGGCCGAATTCGCGCGCCAGGGCGAGCATGTCGGCATGCGCGGTGTCGATGAACTCCCCGCCGGCCTCGGTGAACAGGCCCGGGGCCACGATGTTCTGCAAGGTCATGATGCGGCCCCCGGCCCTGGCCCCGGCTTCGTACAGATCCGCATCGATACCGCCCTTGGCCAGGGCATGGGCGGCGCTCAATCCCGCGATGCCGGCGCCCACGATGGCGATGCGCGGTCGCGTTCCGCTTTTCGAGGAGGTTTTGCAGCCGGGGATCAGGGTCGCCGCTCCCAGGGCCAAGGCGCCCTTTACGAAATCCCGCCGGGAAAGGCTTCCCGGGCTCTGCGTCACGCTATTCCGAAAGTCGTCATTCCGTTGGAATTCGATACGCGGAAAAGGGCGGTTCGAGAGGCGAAAACAGCGCCGCAAGGAGGCCATCAGGGGCGTCCGGGTCGCTCGGAGAGCGCGCATGGGACCAAAAAGTACATTTTGTGCGCGCCTTTGCCTCCAAGCTGGTGATCCTGAATAATGGAAATGCTAGAATAGAACCGGATCACATTTCGTGGATCCGGAAAGGTTGGCAATGAAGTCGGTGAAAACCATCGACAAGACCGCCTTGGTCAACCTCTACAATATTGGAGGCAAGGATTTCCTGTTGCGGATGATCGACAACTTCATCGCACAGGCCCCGAAGCGCATCCAGACCGCGCGCAAAAGTCTGGAAATGAGCGATTTGAAATCCGTCCACCTCATCTGCCACTCCCTGAAAGCCAGCTCCGCGAACCTGGGGGCCGCCAAGGTCCAGGAAATCTCGGAAAGGCTCGAGGAGATGGCCAGCATCGGACTCCGCGAGCATATCGGCGAAGCTCTGGACATGCTGGAAAAGGTGCTGGCCGAGGCCATCCAGACCCTGCAGGCGGAGCGGGAGTTGTGGGGGCAGGAGGCTCCCAAACCGTAGCTTTGCTGCAGCCGGCTGCGAAGCCCAAGGGGCCCCTTTGAGGACCCGCCTTCGTGGCGGCTCCCCAAAGGGGCAATGTTCTCGCCCTGAAAAAATCCTCGACGTGGCGTTGCGCGTCAGGCGGCGGTGGCGCGTTCGCAGCGGGAGAAGAAGTGATCGTCCAGGGCGAAGCGGATCTTCT
>DATENA010000225.1:0-5697 GCA_035275285.1 Fibrobacteria bacterium
ATCGCACTGGCATGGCTGATGGCCCAGAAGCCGTGGATAGTGCCCATCCCGGGCACGACGCAGATGGCGCACATGCTGGACAACAACGGGGCGGTAGGGGTTAGGTTCACTCCCGCAGAGCTTACCGAGTTGAACGCAGCGGGGGCTTTCTGGTGGAGCCAAGTAGACTCTTTTCGAACTTTCCTGGCCAAGTCGTGGCCTGAAACCGGCCTAATTCTGGAAAATTTCAGAGAATTGGCTGAAACCTTATAAGCTTAGCAGCACATTCAGATGTGGCTTTTCCCATGCCCTATGCCGCCAAAAGGCGCCGGCGAACCTCGGGAATATCCCGAAGCAATTCCGCCATGGCAATGGCATAGTCGGGAATCAGCTTTCCCCTGCCTAATTCCCAAGCCTCCACCGTCCTTTTACTGACGTGGATCGCCTTGGCCATGGTTGCTTGGGAAAATTGCAACTTATGCCTGATCCCTTTGAAAAGCGAAAGTCTGCGCTCCTTTTCCTCGAGCTCAGCCTTGGTGGCGTGAAAAACAGCCCGGCTTCCATCCTTGTCCATGCGGGTGATACGAAGGCGTTTCGTCCCGGCTGCCCATTCCCCGAATCCGGTTTTAGGCGTTGTCTTTTTTTTAAGCGTGCTCATGGATACACCTCTCGTTTAATTTTTTCCACTTCCTGCCGTATCCAGGTCTTCTCGCCGGCGGACAGATCCGCCTTTTCGTTTTTTGCATACAGGGCCAAGAAGAAAACCGCTTTATGGGAAACCCGGTAAAAGTATACGGCCCTCGCGCCGCCTCGCTTTCCCCTTCCATGCAACCCTACCCGGATTTTACGGGCCCCTCCCGTACCTTGGATCAGGTCTCCAATATCCGGATTTTCCAAAAGACTCTGTTGCAACCGATAAACTTCGGAATCCGTCAAGAGTCTTTCGGCCTGCTTCGCAAAATCCTCTCCCTCAATGAAAAGCATCCGTCATAATATACCATAATATCGTATATACGACAATAGCGTATTAAAGACGGAAGGCGGCTCCTCAAACTCCAGATGGGGAGGCTGGGTTGGAACGACAAATATGTCGTCGCGAGGGCAAAAACAAAGGTGCTGGAAAAGTGGTGGAGTCTGGGAGAGTCGAACTCCCGACATCCTGCTTGCAAAGCAGGCGCTCTACCAACTGAGCTAAGACCCCGGAGCTTCAAAAATGCCTTTTACCGGGCCGTTCTGCAACCTCCGCGGCCCTTTTTTCCGGTAAAATCCTCCGTCAGCGCGGGGCTTCGCGGCCTCCCGCGCCGTTTGCAGGGCCCCGATGTTGTATAATTCGGCCTGAGATGGCCATTATGGATTTCGCGTTCCGGGTCGCGGTGATTTATGCCCTGCTGGGATATGCCATCCTGGGCCTGGGCCTGATTGGAGGCTGCCGCCCGCCCGCCGTGGCCGCCGCGGCGTGCCTGGCCGCGCTGGCTTTCCTGCATGCCGCCTTCCGCGCCTTGAAGACCCGCCGGCCCTGGCGCGCGTGGCGGCCATATCTGCTGCTCGCCGTCCTGACCCTTCTGGCCTATTCCCATGCCTTGCTGATCCCGCCCTTCGCCCGGGACGATATGATCTACCATCTCCAGGTCCCCAAGCTGTTGGCCATGACCGGGCGCCTCGCCTTCGATCCCTTCAACGCCAACTCCAACTTCCCCCTGCTGTTCGAAATGCCCTTCGCGGCCCTGGCCGTCCTGCGCGCGCCGCCGTCGCCCCTGTTGCCTTTCGCCGTCTCGCCCTTCGCGGTCAACGTCGCCTTCGCCGTCCTCTGGGTGCTGGTCTTCCACGGGGCCGTCGCGCGCCATACGCGGCTTTCCCCCGGGCAGAACATGGCCGCCTCCATGGCCCTGGCCACCACGCCGGTGGTGTTCGATCTGCTGCATACCGGGTATGCGGAACTCTTCTTCGCCCTGCTCATCCTGCTGGCCGCGCTGTTCCATCTCCGCCACCTGGAAGCGGAGTCCCGCGGCGCCTGGCTGCGCGCCTGCGCCTGCCTGGGCCTCGCCTGCGCGGTGAAATATCCGGGCGTCATCTTCGCGGCGCTTTTCTTCGCCCATGAATCCTTCCGGGGCCGCGATCGCAAGCTCTTGTACGGCGGCGCCCTGTTATGCGCCGCCATCGCCGCCCCCTGGTACGCCAAGAGCTGGATCCTGACGGGCAATCCCGTTTTCCCTCTCGCCAACTCCCTGTTCGCCTCGCCGTACATGAGCGCCATGCGCTTCCAGGGTTTCCACCGCATGCTCGCCGATTACCATATGGGGCGCGCGCCGATCGATTGGATCCTGCTTCCTTTCCGCCTCGCCTTGGGGCTGGACGAGGCCAGGCCGGGCGTGGGGCTGGGGTTCGACGGCCGGCTGTCCCTGCTGTTCGCGGTGGGGGCGGCGGGCCTGGGCTGGAAGGGCGCCGATCGCCGTTTCGCGACCCTGGTGTGCGCCGCGTACTTCGCCGTATGGGCGGTGGAAAGCCAGCAGGCGCGCTTCCTGTTGGCCGTCCTGCCCCTGGCCGCGGTGTTCGGGCTGGGCCGGGCGGGGGCCTTGCCCGGCCGCGCCTGGTGGCTGTGCCTGGGCGCGGCGATCGTCATCGCGCAGAACCTCTGGCACGTCACCGTCAAGCTCCGCGCCGACGGGATCCTCCCCCTGCTGGCGGGAGAGACGGACGCCAACGCGTTCCTGTCCGCGCAGATGCCCGTATCCTACGTCCTTTCCGGGGAAATCAACTCCAGACTCCACGCCGAGCGGGACAAACTGATGACGGTGGGGACTTTCGGGCGCAACTATTATTTCGACGTGCCCACCCTGAGCAACACCTTCTACGAGCAGGAGGTTTTCCGGAACGCCTTCACGCGCGGCCGGACCGCGCCCGATTCCCTGACCGCCTTCCTCGACCGCACGGGCGTCACCCACGTGCTGTTCAACTGGGACTATTTGCGGAAGATGCACGCCGGCGACGCGGAATTCGACCTGGAAGGGCTGCAAGCGTATTTCGCGGACGCTTGCGAGACGCTCTACGCCGGGAACGGGACCATCCTGTACCGCCGGAAAAAAGCCGACCGCTGACGCGATCACAACCCCAGGCGCACTCTCACGCCGGCCCCGGCGCGCAGCCACACTTCTCCCGGCCCGTCCCCGAGCAGCACGCTGGGCGTGAAGGTGCCGTACAACTGGAACCGGTCGCGGATGTCGTACAGCGCCGTGGCGTCCATGCCCAGGCTCCAGCGCAGGTCCTCGTCCAGGACCCGGACCATCCCCAGATGCCCGCCGATCATGGGGCGGAAGTCCCCGCGGTAGGGGGCGAAATAGGCCGCCAATTCCCCGTCGCCGATTTCCACCGCGCCATGGGGCCCCTTCTCCGCGCGGGGCGGCATGAAATGGTAATCCAGGCGCAGCTCCAGTTCCGCCGACTCGTTGGCCCCGTAGGCCAGGCCCATCCCGCCGCCCATGCTGAAGCGGTGGTTGCGGTCCCAGAAGGAGGTGCGTCCCCCCAGTTCCAGGAACAGGGAACCGGATTCGGCCGCGCGCGCGGAGGCGCAGGCGAACAACAAGGCCGCCGCGCAGGTCCAAGTCTTCATGGCCTTTTCCTAGTAGAGATTTTCCTAGTAGAGATAATACCCGACGGACAATCCCACCGTGGGCCCGGAATCCGCGCTCGCGTAGCCGGTGAGCGAGGCCATGTCCGCGCCGGGGAACCCCAGCCCTCCGCTCCGGCCGCCGACGCCCAGGAAGTATCCCACCGAAGAAGCGAAATAGAATCCCCGGCGGTGCCCGAATTCATAGCCGATATGCATGGGAACCGCATGCTGCACCCGCGAGGCGACGCGGGCCCGTTCCGATTGGACGCTCTCCGATTTGGCCACCTTCAAGGCATAGCCGGTTTCGAAGAAAACGTGATCCAGGTAATACTTTCCCATCGTGAAATAACTGTCCGTGCGGCTGAAGGAATTGCCGGGCCTGTCCCGGTCCAGCAACGTCAACACGTCGCTCGTGCCGCCCCCGCCTGCGCAGATCTGCCAATGGGGCGAGAAGTTCCAGGCCAATTGGATGCCCATGGGGCCCGCCGCCGCGCCGGACTTGAGGGCCACGCCCATGCGGCCGTAATAGTCCTGCGCCCGCGCCGGGGAGCCCGCGGCGGAGAGGAGGAGCGCCAGGAGCGCCGTCCGCGCGAGATGGTTCGTTGCCGTCCACATGCCCATTGACGTCCTCGCCGGCCCGATCCGCTATGCCCGGCCGGGCCTAGAAAAGGTACATCCCCAAGGCGATGCCGAAGCTCAGGCCCGATTCGGCGGTATGGCCGTAAGTGAAGGATCCCGAAGGGGTCTTGGCCGAGATGAAATCCCCCCCTCCGGTCAGCATCAACAGATAACCCACGGAGATGGTCCCGAAAATGGACCGGCGCGGCCCTATTTCCATGCCGAAATGGACCGGCACCCCCAGTTCCCACCCGGAGCGGGAGACCGCGTCCGAGGAATCCTCGGCGGTCACGGTGGAAACCTTCAGGTTCAGGCCCGTATCGAAGAAATACGCCCCCTCGTACCGCCGCATCAGCATGAAGACGCTGTTCTCCGTCGTGCTTTTCTCCATCAAATCGGTGATGCGCGCTCCGGTCGGCGGTCCGGGGATGCCGAAGCCCGCTTGCAGCTGGAATTCCGGATCGGGGTTGTACAGCAGGGAGAGCCCGAAAATGCCCGCGCCCTCCCCCGCCTTCATGCTGAGGCCCCATTTGCGATCGGGCCCCATGGGATAGATCGCCGTGGGCGGCCCGGGGATCACCTGGTAATTGTCGGCGAGGCTCCCCTTGATCTGGTTCACCACCTGGGTCTGGCGCTTGAGGGAGGCGGGCGCGAAATCGGCGACCCTGCCCCCGGCCACCGTCACGTCCGCCACGCGCCATTGGTCCTTTTCCACCTTGAGGACGTTGTATTCCCCTTCCGGAAGGGAGATCAGCAGCTCACGATCGGGGCCCTTGTAGAAATCCGCCAGGATGCCGCCGCGCCGCTTGTCCACCACCAGGTATTTGCCGTCCTGGCGGAACCCGAAGACCAGCCCGGATCGCCCCTGGGTCAGGTCCGCCAGCACGATATCGCCCTCGCCGTAGATGCGGAACTGGTAGGCGGGATGCTGGATGCCCGCGCGGGTGCGCGACGTGGTCTCGATGGTCATCTGGTAGGCGTACTGGTAGGCCTCGTTGAGGGTGACCTTCCGGTCACCCGAGAGGTCCGCGCTGCCGCGCAGGCCGTTGAGCCAGTGGTGGGTGAATACCGATCCCTCCAACTGGTCCGATTCCTGGGAGCGCTCGTCCATGGCGCTGGAGGCGATGATCACCTGGCCGTACACGTTCTTGAGGTTCTCCAGGGAGATGGGCCGGGTGGCCGATCCGCCCTTGAAGCGCGTCAGCATGCCGCTCTGGCAGGCGTCGAAGATGCCGATCTTGACCTGGCTGGGGACCGCTTGGAAGGATTCGCGCAGGCGTTCCAGCGGGAAGCGGCTGTTCCCCAGGCGCAACGCGTCCCGATCGGAATGGCCGGAATAGTAGAAGAGGAAGAGGTCTTCCGAAGCCGGCGAGGACGCGGAAGGACCCGGGCCCGCGGACCCCCTGCCCGCCGCGCCGGAGCCCGGGCTTGCGGGTCCGGCCAGCTTCTTCCGCATGCCTTGCAAGGCCCGGTCCAACCCCGCGCTGTCGCAA
>DATENA010000226.1:0-14879 GCA_035275285.1 Fibrobacteria bacterium
GGTAGGGGGGGTACGGGGGTGGGAGCGTGACGGGCATTACACCCTCTGGGCGCCATCCGCCCCTATCGCGCGCCCGTTCAGGCGGGTTCGAGCTTCATTTCCTCCACCCGCGCCACCTGGGGGAGACAGATGCGGAAGCAGGTGCCCTGGCCCGGTTCGCTGTCCACGAAGATATGGCCGCCGCTTTGCTTGACGATGCCATAGGCCGTGGACAGGCCCATTCCCGTGCCCTTGCCCATGACCTTGGTGGTGAAAAAGGGTTCGAACACCTGGGCCAGGACTTCCGGGGTCATGCCGATCCCGGAATCCTCGAAGGTGAGGACGACGTAGTCGCCCTCGACGAGAGGCTCGCGCTGCTCGGGCTCGCCCGGGGAGGGCGCGCGCCGGATCAGCGGTTTGCGGACTTCCAGGGTCGCGGTCTGGATGCTCAGCCTGCCGCCTTGGGGCATGGCGTCGCGGGCGTTGCTGGTGAGGTTCAGGATCACGTTCTCCATTTGCGAGAGATCGCAACGGACCTTGACCGGCGAAGGGTTCAGGGTGAACTCCAGGGCCACGTGCTCTCCGAGCGCGCGGCGGAGCTTGGGCCGCATGGTGTCGATCAACTGGTTGAGATCGAATTCGCGGGGTTGCAGCATCTGCCGCCGGCTGAAAGCCAGCAGTTCCCGGGTGAGGTTGGCGGCGCGCGTGCCCGCCTTCATGATCTCCACCACGCTCTCGTGCAGGGGGCTGTCTTCCTGCAACATGCCCAGCAGGAGTTCGCTGTACCCGTTGATGGCGGTGAGCAGGTTGTTGAAGTCGTGCGCCACGCCGCCGGCCAGGCGGCCGATGGATTCCAGCTTGAGGAGCTGCCGCACCTCTTCTTCCTTTTCCTTCAGCTCCAGGTCCAGGCGCTTCCGTTCGGTGATGTCCTCGATCAGGAACTCCACCACCTTTTCCTCGCCGGGCGCGATGCGGTGGGGAATGTCGCCCCTCCTTCCCGCCGGCGATTTGCTCAAGGTCAGCACGACGGAAATCCAGATGGGCTTGTCGGCGGCCGTGCCCACCTTCGTCTCGGGCAGGCGCACCTGGCCGTGGCGGGTCAGTTCCTCCCTCAGGGCCGCCGGTTCCATGGGCATGGGGATCAAGGCGTTCATGTCCAGATTGGAGGCCGCGCCGCCGTGGGGCAGCCCGAAGATCCGGAAAAAGGCCGGATTGGCGTACAGGACCCGGCCGTCGAGAGCGGCGCGGCATACGCCCACGTTCAGGCGGGACAGGAGGTCCTGGAGCCGGAAGTCCAGGTGCCGGGTGCGGCTCCGCTCGCCCGCCAGCTCCAGGGTCCTGCGCACCGCGGAGGCCAAAACCGGGAAGTGGCGGGGCGATTTGAGCACGTAATCGTCCAGGCCGTTCTTGAGCGCTTCCACGGCTATCTCTTCGCTGCCCGTGGCCGTGAACATGACGACGGGGCAATCGGGAAAGCAGAATTTCACGCGCTGCAGGACTTCATGGCCGTTGGACCAGAGAAGCCGGTAGTCCGTCACGGCCAGGTCGAAGGAGCCGTGGAACAGCGCCGAATCCAGGCCTTCCGCGTCGGATACCTCCGTCGCTTCCATTCCGGGGAATTCCTTTTTCAGGGTGCGCAGCACCAGGGCCCGATCGTCGGGATTGTCGTCGACCAGCAGGACTCGCAAGGAAGGGGTCATACGGCCTCCTTTTCCGGGATGCAATTCAATTCCAGCCAATATTCGCACAGCCTCTTCACCGTTTCCAACAAGGCGTCGAATCCGGAGGGCTTGACGACGTAGGAGTTCGCTCCGAGGGCATAGGCATTATCCATGTCACGGGGCTCCGAAGACGAAGAGAAGATCACGATGGGCAGGCGGCGCAGCTTTTTCCGGCCGCGGATCCAGGCGAGCAATTCCAGCCCGTTCTTGCCCGGCAGCTTGAGGTCCAGCAGGATCAGGCGGGGCAGCACGGGCGGGACGGCGTCGCGCCCGGGGCCCTCGCCCGCGAGGGTCCGTTCCGCCCGGGACGCGTCCCGGGCCACCATCAGTTCCGCCACGCGGTTCAGCTTCGCGAACGCCCGCTGGAAGAGGAGGATGTCGTTGGCATCGTCCTCCACCAGCAGGGTCAGGGGCTTGAAGACGCCGTTCACGGCGATTCCCCGGGAAGCTCGAACCAGAAACGGCTTCCTTTTCCGGGCTGGGACTCGACGCCCACGCGCCCTCCCAGGCTTTCGATGCTTTTGCGGACGATGGCCAGCCCGATGCCCGTGCCGGGATACCGCTCCATCCCATTGAGGCGTTCGAACAGCCTGAAGATGCGGTCGTGGTGCTCCGGATCGATGCCGATGCCGTTGTCCTCCACCCAGAGGCGCAGGGCCCCGTCGCGTTTTTCCGGACGGATGGTGACGCGGGGGGAGGACCCGGGAACGTTGAATTTGATCCCGTTGGACACCAGGTTGAGGAGCGCCTTCTCCACCAAGGTGCGGTTGCTGCGCACTTCCCCCAGCGGGGACCGCACGTCGACGGCCGCGCCGCCGTCCCGGATCTCCTTTTCGAGCTGCGCGAGGACCGAGGCGGCCACCTGGTCCAGGGACAGCATTTGCGGATCGCTTTCGGCTTTGCCCAAGCGGCTGTAGTTCAGCAGATCCAGGATGAGGGTGTCCATGCGATGGGCCGCGGCGACGATGCGCTGGGTGTAGTCCCGGCCGATCTCGTCCAGGCGGTCCCGGTAATCCTCCTGCAGGGCTTCGGCCACTCCCTGCATGGCCCGCAGGGGCGCGCGCAGATCATGCGATACGGAGTAGGAGAAGGATTCCAGTTCGGCCACGCTCGCGAGCAGGTTCTCTTCCGCCTGCTGGCGTTCGCCCACCTCTTCCTCCAACCTGGAGTTGGTGCCGGTGAGGTCCCGGATGCGGGACTCCAGCTCTCCGTTCAGGCGCAGTACCTCGTTTTCCGAGCGCTTCCGGGCGGTGATGTCCTCCATGGACAGCAACAGGTACCGGAATTTCTCGGATTCCGATCGGACTATCCCGGAGTTGAGCATCAAGGTGCAGCGCGTTTCGCCGCTCCCGATTTCCACCTCCCGGTCCCGCACGGTGCGGTTCCAGACGCCCTCGTCGGCCAGGAGTTCGCGCAGGCCGGGGATGGGGGTCTTCCCGTAGCCCAGGTCCTGGATCGACCGGCCGACGACTTCGATGTGCGCTTGCCCGAAGGTTTCCTGGTAGGCGCGGTTGGCCGTCTTGATGACGCCTTCCCGTTCCAGCACCACCATGGGATGGCGCACCGTCTGCACGATGGACTCCGCATAGGTGTGGGCTTCCTGCAGCAGGCCCATCCCGGTCTTGAGGGTGTCGATGTCGATGAACACCAGCACCGCGCCGTCGATCTTGTTCTCCGAGGTGCGGTAGGGGCGGATGCGCAGGGAATACCAACATCCCTTGTCGTCCCGCACTTCCATCTCCCGCACGGACACGGAGTCGATGACCTCCAGGATGTCCTGTTCCACGTTGGACAGGCTGGAGAAGGTCTTGATGTCCCCGAAGGGGCGCCCCACGTCCGCGGCGATGAGCTTCAGGACCTTCTCGGCCATGGGCGTGAAGCGGCGGATGCGCAGGTCGTTCCCGAGCATCACGATGGGCACGTTCACGCTGCCTAGCAGGTTGGTCATGTCGTTGTTGACCTGGTTCAGCTCCAGGTTGCGGTTCTGCAGCTCCTCGTTGAGGGTGGTCAGCTCTTCGTTCGTGCTTTGCAGCTCTTCCTTGGCGGTTTCCAGCTCCTCGTTGATGCTTTGCAGCTCTTCGTTGCTGGAGAGGATTTCCTCGTTGGCGGACTTGAGCTCTTCGTTGGTGGCCTCCTGCTCCTCGATGATGGTCTGCAGGTATTCCTTGGCGGCCTCCAGTTCCCCGCGCAGCTTAGCGGCCCGGCTCTCCTCTTTCCGGAGCCCTTTTTGGGAGGCGGGCGCGGAGGAGTCCGCCGGAGCCGGCTGCTCCCGGAACAGGACCAGGAAATAGGCGTCGAGGTTGTTGGAAGAGGACGGGAGCGGCACCGCTTCGATTTCCACGCAGCGGGCCTTGCCCTCATGCTTGAACGGGATCCCTTCGCTGCGGGCCGCGGAACGGCTCTTGCGGACCTTGTCGAGGGTCTTCCGCGCGTTGAGGAGCAGCGGCGGCAGGAGCATTTTCAGGAAGTTCAGGCTGGCCTGCCCGGGAGCGGGCTCCAGGAAAGGGCCGGTCTGCCCGCGGAACTGGATGATGTCCATGTCCGCGTTGACCACCACGCCGGGAGGCGCGAAGGAGGAGAGCACCAGCCGGTCGGCTTCCTTCTGCACCTCCGCGCCGGACCAGGCCTGTTCCGCGGTGCGCTTCGCGGGTTCGATGCGGTCGGGGAGGGGGAAGGATACACCCATGGGCAGATGGAAGCGCTGAAACGCCGCTTTTTTCCGGTAGATCTTGTCCTTCTTGTCCGCCAGGGTGAACAGGTCCGTGAAGGAACCCACCGTCTCCGAGGTGCCGAGCATCAAGTGCCCGTCCGGCTTGAGCGCGTAATGGAAGATGGGGATCACTTTTTTCTGGAGGGGCAGGTCCAGGTAGATCAGGAGATTGCGGCAACTGATGAGATCGATGCGGGAGAAGGGGTGGTCCTGGGTGATGTCATGGCGGGCGAATACGCACATGTCGCGGATCTGCTTGCTGATCTGGTAGCGGTTGTCGACCCGGACGAAGAAGCGGCGAAGCCGCTCCGGCGCCACATCCAGGGAAATGTTCTCGACATACAGTCCGGAGCGGGCCTTGGCGAGCGCTTCGTCGCTGATGTCGGTGGCGAAGATCTGGATGGGGGTGTTCACGGCCATGTCGCCGACGCATTCGAGCAGGGAAATGGCCAGGGAGTAGACCTCCTCTCCCGTGGCGCAACCGGGCACCCAGATGCGCACCGTGGCTTCGACGGGCCTTTCCTTCAGGATCTCCGGGAAGACGCTCCGCTTGAGGGCCTCGAAGGATTCCGGATCGCGGAAGAAGCTCGTCACCTTGATGAGGATGTCCTGGTACAGCGCCTGGACCTCCCCGGGATTCTTGCGCAGCCTGTCCACGTATTCCGGTATCGATTCGATCCTTTGCAGCAGCATGCGGCGCATGATGCGTCGCTTGATGGTGGTCTGTTTGTATTGGGTGAAATCGACCCCGCTGTTCCGGCGCAGCAGGGTGAAAATGGAATCGATATGGGAATCGTCCGAAGGGGCTTCCGTCTCTCCGGGATAGGTCTTGCGGTGGGTCTGGCGGCAGATGCGCGCGAGCTCGGCCGCGATTTCCTCCGGGGACAGGACGAAGTCCACGGCTCCGCTGGCGATGGCGCTGCGGGGCATGGCGTCGAACTTCGCGCTTTTATCGTCCTGGGCGAAGGTGATGCCTCCTACCGCCTTCACCTCTTGCAGGCCCAGGGTGCCGTCGGCACCGGCGCCGGAGAGGATGATGGCGATGGCGCGCTGGGGCTGATCGAGGGACATGGACCGGAAAAAGACGTCCACGGGCATGTGCCGCGCGCTCCCGGCGCGCTCTTGCAGGCGCAGCCGGTTCTGCTCCAGGGTCATGGTGCAATTGGGGGGCATCACGTAGATGGCGCCGCCGGCGAGGGCCATGCCGTTCCGGACCTCCTGGACGGGCAGGGAGGTGAATTTGGTGAGGATTTCCGGAAGGATGCTTTCGTGGTTCGGAGACAGGTGCTGGATGATGACGAAGGAGAGTTTGGCGTCCGCGGGCAGGGCCCCGAGCAGCCTGCGGAAGGCATCCAGGCCTCCGGCGGAAGCTCCGATGGCGGCGATGGGAAGGGTCTCGGGGACGGAGACGCCGATGGGCCGGCGGGTCCTGGCGGCGGGTTCAGCCTCCGGCTTGACGGTTGTGGGGCGATTTTCCTCCGAATTCCTGCCGCTTCCTCGGGCGCTTTTTCCGGTGAGGGCCTTTTTTCCGGGAATTTTCTTTTTCGCCATCGTCCCTCAATAGCGAAGAATGGTTCTCAAAGTTCTCAAAAATTAGTTAAATGTCCCGGGAATACAAAGCATCGACAGCGCGTGCCTGCGCACGGAATGTCCACGCAAAAAACGGTTACAGTCCCGCTTCCGCCTTAGCCCGGAGCGGTCGGGGAGGCGAGCGATCCCTCCACGCCCTCCTCGACGCGGGGAAAGTAGATTCGGAAGAAAGTGCCTTTTCCGGCCTCGCTTTCCGCGAAGATGTGTCCTCCGCTTTGCTTGATAATTCCGTATACCATAGCAAGCCCCATGCCCGCGGCCTTATTCAGGGGCCTGGTGGTGAAGAAGGGTTCGAACACCCGGGACAGGGTTTCCCGATCCATGCCCGATCCGGTGTCCGAGACCGTGAGGGAAACGTAACTGCCGCTCGCCAGTTCCCCGTGGCCGTCGCCCCCCCGGACCGGGCGCCGGTCCGGGGCCGCCGGGGAGCCGACTTCCGCGTTGGCGGTGCGGAGCCTCAAGGTTCCGCCGCCGATCATGGCGTCCCGCGCGTTGAATACGAGATTCATGATCACGTTCTCCATTTGGCCGGGATCGCATTCGATCTTCCCCAGCCTGGCGTCCAAATCCACTTCCAATTCGATGCCGTCCCCGGCCGCGCGCCGGATGAGCCGGTCCAGGGAAAGGATCAGATCGTTCAGGTCCAGGACCTTGGGGACCAGCAGTTGCCGGCGGCTGAAGGCCAGCAGTTCGCGGGTCAGATGCGCGGCCCGCGTCCCCGCTTTCTTGATCTCGACCAGGTTTTCCCGGAGCGGGTTGTCCTCGGGCAGCATGCCCAGGAGCAATTCGCTGTAGCCATTGATGGCGGTAAGCAGGTTGTTGAAATCGTGGGCCACGCCCCCGGCCAATCTTCCGATGGATTCCAGCTTCTGGGCCTGGTTCCGTACTTCTTCCAGGTTGCGTTGTTCCGAGTCCCGGCATATATGATCGGTGACGTCCTCGACGATGCCTTCGACGGTATCCTCCTCCCCCGGAAAGGAGCCCGCGATCTGGTTTACGCGGATCCACATGGTCCCGCCGCCCGGACTCCGCACCTCCAGGTCCGGGAAACGGGCGCGGCCGCGATGCCGCATCTCCTCCAGGATCAGGCCCGCCTGGATGGGACAGGCCGCGATCGACTCCAACCGCCAGGATTCCATCGCATCCGGGGACGGCAATCCGAACATGCGCAGGAACGCCGCGTTGGCGTGCACCAGCCTGCCGTTCCGGTCGACGCGGAACACGCCCACCTCCAAGCGGGTGAGAAGGTTTTCGGATCGGGTTTCCTGGGAGCTTGTTCCGTTCATTTTTTTCCGGGAGTGGATTCGGAAATCTGGCGCAGCCTTGGAATGAATCGAGGTAAGAAAATAGTAAAATCTTCCGTTCCATCAATGGGAAAACCGCTACAAAAAGTACAGGAGTTTTCGTGCCCTCCGCATTTTGCGAATTTCCTTCTCCCGGAGGGCCTGCGGTCCGGGCCCGGCCGTACCGGCGGGATGAGTAACATGAGAGGGACGGTACATTGGTGTTACTCGAGCCGGGCCGGGGGATCCGGCCTCCCGCCGCCCCGGGTCCGCAAGTCCGGGCCCCGCGGCAGCTCCCGCGCGGAGCCTACTAATTGTACTTTTCAAGGCTCGCCGGGCGCAAATGGGAGCAGGCCGGAAAAAGGAGCAGGCCACCGTGAAGACAGGCATTCTCATCGTCAATCTCGGCACCCCGGACGCTCCGTCGCCCGGAAAGGTGCGCCGCTATCTCCGCGAATTCCTGAGCGACCCCCGGGTGCTGGACATCCCTGCCTTGGGCCGGTGGATCCTGTTGAACCTGATCATCCTTCCCTTCCGCCCCCGCAAATCCGCGGAGGCTTACGAGAAGATCTGGACCGCGGCCGGTTCCCCCTTATTGGCGCATACCCGGGCTTTCACCGAAAAACTCCGCGCCCATATGCCCGGCGACTGCCGGGTGGAGTTCGCCATGCGCTATGGGAACCCGTCCATCGAATCCAAGCTGAACGATCTCCTGGCCGGATCCCCGGATGAGCTGATCCTCTTTCCCATGTACCCCCAGTATTCCTCCGCCTCCACCGGTTCCACCCTGGAGAAGATCTTTTCCATCCTGGGAAAGAAGTGGAACGTGCCGCCCGTGCGCGTCGTCGGCTCCTTCTACGGGGATGCGGGCTTTCTCGACGCTTGCGCCTCCATCGGAAAACCGCACCTGGAATCCTTCGCGCCGGACCATGTGCTTTTCAGTTATCATGGCCTCCCGGAGCGCCAAATCCGCCGGGGCGAAGGCTACCAGGGTCATTGCTTCAAGCCGGACGATGCCTGCTGCGCATCCATCTCCTGGAAGAACAATTATTGCTACCGGGCGCAATGTTTCGAGACGTCCCGGCAATTGGCCCGCAGGCTGGGCCTGGCGCCCGGCGGCTACACGGTCTGCTTCCAATCCCGCTTGGGGCGCACTCCGTGGATCAAACCCTACACGGATCTGGTGATCACCGATCTGGGACGGCAGGGAAAGAAGAGGCTCCTGGTCTTCGAGCCGTCGTTCACGGCAGATTGCCTGGAAACCCTGGAGGAAATCTCCATGCGCGCGCAGGCCATCTTCCTGGAGGCGGGCGGCAAGGAGCTCCGGCTGGTCCCGTCGCTGAATGCGTCCGACGCATGGGTGCTCGCCGCGCGGGATCTTTTGCGGAAAGCGTAGTTTTGCCGGTGCGCGCGCCGCGAGCGCGCCGCTCGCCGTCCCGCAACCCCCGTCAATGCTGGGCTCCAGGGCGAGCCGGATTTTCCCGTGAAACGCTTCCGGAATTTTCAAGGGTGCCCGCGACGCGATCCGGGATTTTTTCCGGACCGCTTTCCTCTTTTTTTACCGTCTCCGGAAGAAAAAAATGAAAAAATGGCCGCACTACCATTGACGGAACTTGAGGCGCGATTTATCTTATCACTCCCGCCGAAATAAGGCGGGCTCGGGTGCCTTTGAGCCCTGGGAGTTCATTGAGAGAAGAATCAGGAACAAGCAGTAAATCACAGCGGAGCGGGAGCTCGGCAGAATGGGGTTTCCTTCGGGGAGCATCCAGGCCTGCAGAGCCGATGCCCTGTCATCAGAAGGCTTGTCTTAAATCACGCGGCGGCGGCTTTCTTCGCAAGAAGGGAGGCGGTGCAGAAGCGGAATGGACAGGCCTAGAGTGGAAACCACACGGACCAGCCAGTCCGAGGTTTCGCTCCAAAGTTATTGCATAAATAATCTATGGAGAGTTTGATCCTGGCTCAGAACGAACGTTGATGGCGTGCCTCATACATGCAAGTCGAGCGCCGTAGCAATACGGAGCGGCGAACGGGTGAGTAACACGTAAGGAATCTGCCCTGAAGCGGGGAATAACTATTCCAACGGATAGCTAATACCGCATAATGATGGAGGAGGCATCTTCTCTTCTCAAAAGGCTTCGGCCACTTCAGGATGACCTTGCGTCCCATTAGCTTGTTGGCGGGGTAACGGCCCACCAAGGCTACGATGGGTATCCGGCCTGAGAGGGTGTACGGACACATTGGGACTGAGATACGGCCCAGACTCCTACGGGAGGCAGCAGTAGGGAATTTTGCGCAATGGGGGAAACCCTGACGCAGCAACGCCATGTGTGGGATGAAGCATTTCGGTGTGTAAACCACTGTCAGCAGGGAATAAACGGCAGCTTTGGGCTGCTTTGAATGTACCTGCAAAGGAAGCCCCGGCTAACTTCGTGCCAGCAGCCGCGGTAATACGAGGGGGGCAAATGTTGTTCGGAATCACTGGGCGTAAAGGGAGCGTAGGCGGGTTCTTAAGTTAGGTGTTTAATCCCGGGGCCCAACCCCGGACCGGCACTTAAAACTGGGAATCTTGAATAGTGGAGAGGTCGGTGGAATTGGAGGTGTAGCGGTGGAATGCGTAGAGATCTCCAAGAACACCAGTTGCGAAGGCGGCCGACTGGACACATATTGACGCTGAGGCTCGAAAGCATGGGGAGCAAACAGGATTAGATACCCTGGTAGTCCATGCCATAAACGATGAATACTAGGTTTTGGGCCCGTCAACGGTCCAGAGCCGCAGCTAACGCGTTAAGTATTCCGCCTGGGGAGTACGGTCGCAAGACTGAAACTCAAAGGAATTGACGGGGGCCCGCACAAGCGGTGGAGCATGTGGTTTAATTCGACGCAACGCGAAGAACCTTACCAAGGCTTGACATGGGAAAGACCGTACGAGAGATCGTGCTTCTCCAGCAATGGAGCTTTCCACACAGGTGCTGCATGGCTGTCGTCAGCTCGTGTCGTGAGATGTTGGGTTAAGTCCCGCAACGAGCGCAACCCTCGTTTCTAGTTGCCATCATTCAGTTGGGCCCTCTAGAGAGACTGCCGCGAATAACGCGGAGGAAGGTGGGGACGACGTCAAGTCATCATGGCCCTTACGTCTTGGGCTACACACGTGCTACAATGGATGTTACAAAGGGTCGCAAGAGCGCAAGCTGGAGCCAATCCCCAAAAGCATCCTCAGTTCAGATTGAGGTCTGCAACTCGACCTCATGAAGGTGGAATCGCTAGTAATCGCGGATCAGAACGCCGCGGTGAATACGTTCCCGGGCCTTGTACACACCGCCCGTCAAGCCACGAAAGGAGAGAGCGCTCTAAGTCGCTAAGGTAACCCGAAACCGCCGCAAGGCGGTCGGGAGCCCAGCGCCTAAAGCGAGATCTCTAATTGGGGCTAAGTCGTAACAAGGTAGCCGTATCGGAAGGTGCGGCTGGATCACCTCCTTTCTAAGGAGTCTAAATATCCAAGCTCGAAGCTCTCCTCAGCCCGCAAGGGCAAAAGGAGCGAAGGCGGTTCTTCGGAACCTCCCGGATACAGCCAGGGCTAGTTGACGCAGGGATCCCCTAACGGGGCTCCTTGCAGATGCACCTTACGGCATCGACCTCGCTTTCTCTGTGATGGGCCGCTTCGGCGGCTCCTCTGTCTTGTTCCTCATTTTTCGCTCCATGAGCTGAAAGTAAGGCCAGGCCCTTTGAGGCTTGGCCGCTCTCTGACAGGCAAATAATCTCAAGCATCATAAAAGACCCACCTCGTGAGAACAGGGTGGGTCCAACGTTGAAGGAGCCTTCTTATCCTCCAGGGTAAGAGGGCACTGCAATAATGAATGAAGCTCATTAATGTTTTTTACAAGCACAGGGATTTACAAGGTGCCCATCCTGAAGTGAGGCGAACACCGCACTTGGGAGACGCACTGAATATGAAAGCGCGGCGCGTGGATGTTTTGCCATTGGCAAAACTCCAGAGCGATGCGCCTCATATGCAAATCTCCGATACCTTGTGTTGCGTGCAGAAGCCTCCAGGGAGGACCGTTCCGGTTCTCCAGGGAGATTCTGTCAGACTTACAAAGTTTAAGCACTCAAGGGCACACGGGGGATGCCTTGGCATTCGTCGGCGATGAAGGACGCGATAAGCTGCGAAAAGCTCCGGTTAGGCGCACATGGCCATTTGACCCGGAGATCTCCGAATGGGACAACCCAGCCGCATTGATGCGGTTACCCTCTTACTGAATTCATAGGTTTGAGGGAGCGAACGGGCCGAACTGAAACATCTCAGTAGGTCTAGGAAAAGAAATCAACCGAGATTCTCCTAGTAGTGGCGAGCGAACGGGGAAGAGCCTAAACCAAAGGGTTAAACCTTTGGGGTTACAGGGCCTCAACATAGGAGTGATTAGCTTAGCTCAAGCGGTTTGGAAAAACCCGCCATAGACGGTTATAGCCCGGTAAGCGAAAGGCGAAGCACCCTTAGAGGTACCCTAAGTAGGGCGGGGCACGTGAAACCCTGTCTGAAGTCGGGAGGACCACCTTCCAAGGCTAAATACGAACGAATGACCGATAGTGAAGCAGTACCGTGAGGGAAAGGTGAAAAGCACCCCGGAAGGGGAGTGAAATAGAACCTGAAACCGTGTGCCTACAAGCGGTTGAAGGGGGGGCTTGCCCTCCTAACAGCGTGCCTTTTGTTTAATGAGCCAGCGAGTTACTCGTCTGCAGCCAGGTTAAGGGCTTAAGGCCCGGAGCCGTAGGGAAACCGAGCATGAATAGTGCGATTAAGTTGCAGGCGGTAGACACGAAACCCGGCGATCTAGCCATGACCAGGTTGAAGCGTGGGTAATACCACGTGGAGGACCGAACTGATTTGTGTTGAAAAACGATCGGATGAGTTGTGGCTGGGGGTGAAAGGCCAATCAAGCTGGGTGATAGCTTGTTCTCCCCGAAATATATTTAGGTATAGCGTCGCGCTAAAAGTGGAGTGGAGGTAGAGCACTGAATGGACTAGGGGGCATACCCGCTTACCAAACCCAAACAAACTCCGAATGCCATTTCCATGTTTCGCGGCAGTCAGACAGTGTGAGATAAGTTTCATTGTCAAAAGGGGAACATCCCGGACCATCTGCTAAGGTCCCCAAATCTCAACTCAGTGAGAAAGGATGTGGAATTACTTAGACAACCAGGAGGTTAGCTTAGAAGCAGCTATCCTTTAAAGAAAGCGTAATAGCTCACTGGTCAAGTGATTCTGCGCCGAAAATTAGATGGGACTCAAGTTGAGTACCGAAGCAGTGGGTGAATGCCATTAGGCATCCGCGGTAGGGGAGCGTTCGGTAAGCCTGTGAAGGTGGGTTGTAAGACCCGCTGGAGGTATCCGAAATGAGAATGCTGGCATGAGTAGTGAAAAGGCGGGTGAGAATCCCGCCCACCGTAAGTCTAAGATTTCCTGGGTAAAGTTCGTCTTCCCAGGGTTAGTCGGTCCCTAAGTCGAGGCCAAATGGCGTAGACGATGGAAACAGGGTTAACATTCCCTGACCGGAACAAACGCGTTTCAACCGAAGGGGGGACGCAGAGACTAGAAGCAGCAACCTATTGGATGGTTGTCTGGGCAGGTAGGAGGGTACGTAGGCAAATCCGCGTACCGTTACTCCGAGACGCTCGGGGACGTGCGGCCTTTGCGGGCCAATCTCACTGCTTTGAAGGGCTGCCAAGAAAAGCCTCTAAGGGAGTTTTTGTTTCGACCGTATCCCAATCCGACACAGGTAGACAAGGCGAATAGCCTAAGGTGCGCGAGAGAATTATGGAAAAGGAACTCGGCAAACTAGCCCCGTAACTTCGGGAGAAGGGGTGCCCTACTCGGTGAGGACGTACAGTCCAAAGCCTTGGAGGGTCTCAGTAAATGGGCCCAAGCGACTGTTTACCAAAAACACAGGTCAACGCAAACACGCAAGTGGAAGTATGTTGACTGACACGTGCCCGGTGCTGGAAGGTTAACAGGAGAGGTCAATGGAGCAATCTGTGAAGCCTTGAATCGAAGCCCCAGTAAACGGCGGCCGTAACTATAACGGTCCTAAGGTAGCGAAATTCCTTGTCGGGTAAGTTCCGACCTGCACGAATCGTGTAACGACTTGGGCGCTGTCTCCTCCATAAGCTCGACGAAATTGCAGTATTGGTGAAGATGCCAATTCCCCGTACCTGGACAGAAAGACCCCATGAACCTTGACTGTATCTTGGCAGTGGTTTTAGGTTGCGCATGTGTAGGATAGCTGGGAGGCTTTGAGACGGTGCCGCTAGGTATCGTGGAGCCGCCGTTGAAATACCAGCCTTGTGTAATTTGAAATCTAACCTAGGCCCCTGAATCGGGGCTGGGGACACTGCCTGGTGGTCAGTTTGACTGGGGCGGTCGCCTCCTAAAGTGTAACGGAGGCATCCCAAGGTTCCCTCAGCGCGGTCGGTAATCGCGCGTAGAGTGTAAAAGCATAAGGGAGCTTAACTGCGAGACTGACGGGTCAAGCAGATACGAAAGTAGGGTTTAGTGATCCCGCGGACTAGCGTGGAATTGCCGTTGCTCAATGGATAAAAGGTACTCTGGGGATAACAGGCTGATCTCCCCCAAGCGTTCACAGCGACGGGGAGGTTTGGCACCTCGATGTCGGCTCGTCGCATCCTGGGGCTGTAGAAGGTCCCAAGGGTTTGGCTGTTCGCCAATTAAAGCGGCACGCGAGCTGGGTTCAGAACGTCGTGAGACAGTTCGGTCCCTATCCGGTACGGGCGTTGGATGTTTGCAGGAAGCTGACTCTAGTACGAGAGGACCGAGTCGGACGAACCGCTGGTGTATCCATTGTCCCGCCAGGGGCAACGTGGAGTAGCCAAGTTCGGACAGGATAAACGCTGAAAGCATCTAAGCGTGAAGCCCCTCCTAAGAAGAGACATCCCGTGGGAGCAATCCCCCAAAAGACCCGATGGAGACTACGTCGTCGATAGGTCGCAGATGGAAGCGGAGCAATCCGTGGAGTCGAGCGATACTAATAGGTCGAGCGGCTTTAAAATATTTCTCTAAATGGCCGGGCGCAAGCCCGGACATCGGATCCGGGCGCAAGCTCGAATCTTGAGAAAGCATCTTTGTGAAACTGGCAGAATCGCTTCTGCGCGCAACAGAAGGTATCGGAGTCCGGTTCTAATTAAACCGGGCCCATGGAATCCGTTAGGCGGATTCTGAGGCGACTTGTTGGATACGACCCGAAGGGGCTCTATCGCAAGTCGCACCGCTTGATAAGGAAGAGAGATGAGTCCTTGAACGTTGGAAACGTGAACGCTTGAGATTGTGAAGCCCCACTTAAGGGGGCTTCGGTGGAACCCTGCTCCAAGGAGCGGCTTCCATCTTGCCTAGACATTCCCTGGTGTATACAGCTTGAGGGCCACACCTGTTCCCATCCCGAACACAGAAGTTAAGCCTCAACGCGCCTATGGTACTACGGTCATTTGCCGTGGGAGAGTGGGTCTATGCCAGGGTATTACCCGCTCTCGCAAGAGGGCTCGAACGGCCACCCTCTCAGGTGGCCGTTCCCGTTTATCGGCTTTTTT
>DATENA010000227.1:0-6536 GCA_035275285.1 Fibrobacteria bacterium
CTGTTTCGGACACCCCCGGAAAAACTGCCGGATTGGGCCGAAAAGGGGTGCCGGTTTGAACCGAAACAGGGTGCCGGATTCGTCCGAAACGGGATGCCGGTTGCGGCCGTTTTCAGGTGCCGGTTAAGGCCGAGTTACGCAAGCGGGTCGGGAAACCAGAATTTCCCGGACTGCGGAATAAAACAAACCAAGGAGAATTCCATGTTCAAAGCATTGCGGCGAAAAGCGGTCATCGCGGTAGGGATAGGCCTCCTGGCCGCGGGCACAGGCCTGCACGCGGCCAGCCCGTACACCAAGTGGTCACTGGGCGACGGCACGGCAACGGGTAAATGGTGGTGGAGTCATGAGCAATCGCTGGATTTCTCCGCGGTAGCGCCTCCGGGACATTCCGACCCTTACGAGGTCATTTCTCCCGAAACCACTACCGACCCTCTGAAAAAAAACCTCAGAGCCTATTCCATCAACTATTCCCATAACGGGACGGCTGGACACTGTTTCGAATTGGAGACGTTCTCGGACGGGAATACCAACGCCGACACCCGGTTTTGGATCCACTATATCGACAGAAACAGCCAGACGTTCAAATGGAAGAGTCTTGACAATAACACCGGAACCGGCAATTTCTCCAAGGCGCGCCTGTACACGAAGGGCGGGGAAGTGTGGGGGACGGATATTTATATATCCGCCGCCAATGGCAACCACAATAACGTGCAATTCAAATTCAAGGTGCGGCGCATCGACGGAACGGCCGGGTCGGAATCCGGTTGCACGACCGGACAAACCCTACCCTGGATGAAAATCATTACCGCGGGTCCTGATGGAGGAATGCCCGTATTCAGTTCCAATGCGAACTGAAGCGTCCTTTTGGGAAAATCGATCTTAACGAGCTTGAAACGGTGGTTCCGTGAAACGCGTGGCAACCGCAGCGAAAAACTTAAAAAAATAAAAGGAATTCAAAATGAAACTCGAATCAAATGTGAAGGGTTACTTGCTCGGAGGCGCGTGCCTCCTGCTTTTCCAGGGGATGGTGCAGGCCGGAATGGGAATGGGAGTGGGAAATGGTTCGTTTTGCTTGGCGGAAAATCCGCAACCTGCTTATTGCACCAACCTGTATAACTGGCGCTTGAGCACCCCTATCGACTTGGGAGCGTCCGGCATTTCCGGCCATCGGGTTTACGTCAAGGATTTCACCCCGAATCCCGCCGAAACCAATCCGGCCAAGAAGAACCTCAAATCACATCCCTTCACCCTATCGAACAGTTCGACGGAAGGCCACTGTCTTGAAATCAGTCCCACGTCGATAAACTTCAGCACGTCCGACTTCGTCCTATGGTTCAAGAACGGATCCTCGTGGGTCCTCCTGAGCGACGATGAGGCCTATATCGGAAGCAGATCCACCAACTATCAAAACATGCCGGTGGCCAGGATTTGGCTCAAAGGAACCACAACCTCCGTATCACGCAGCCTTGTGCTTGCCCCCTACAGCATCCAGTATGAAAACGATGAGATCACGTTGAATTACTCGCGGATTGTAGCCACGGAGTCGCAATGCACCACGGGTTCGGGAGTCCCGAACATGCCGTGGGTTAAATTCATCGACAATAACACTCCCGTATGGGGAAAAACAGCCCCATAGTCCCCAGCCAATCCAGGGCGGGTCCGGCTGCAAGGCGGAACCCGCCCCTTTGTTTCACCTTACCCATCGACAGCCCGGAGCCATGATATATCCCCGAACGAAATCCTGGACTCGCTTGCTATTAGCCGCCCCGCTGCTTGCCTTGGCCGAATCATCACATCCCCCGGCGACCGCTCCCGAAGGGCTTCCGCTCCATTTCCTCGACGAGAAGGGTCGCGACACGCGGGAAAAGCCCCGGCAGGATTCCCTGGCAAGGGCCCGGGCCCTGGAAAAGGAATCCGAGCGGCGCGAATACAAGAAAAACTTTTACCGCGCCATCCGGCTCCAAGAGTACGAAGACGATTGCGTAGCCCATGATCCGGCCTTGCCGGGATGCATTATCACCGTAGAACAATTCAACCAAATGGCGGAAGGGTGGAGTTATCCCGGGCCGGACTCATCGATGCAGGAACTGAGCACCACTGCCATCGGCAAAGCCCGCATGCGGCTACTGAGTGATGCCCTCGCGGCCGCCTATGTTCCCCTGATCATGAAGTCGGAACCGGCCAGGGACAGTCTTTCCCGCCAGGCGAGGGAATCCCTTGCCGATGAGGCCAGGGAAAGGCGCCGCGAAGTGGGTGATTCATCCTTGCGGGCGCTGTATAGACGGTTCCGTGAACCCCTGTTCCAGCCGAGGGAGGAGCTGGATGTCGAAATCCTGGCCACCAGCGATTCCGCTCGTGCGCGCGATTGGGGGAAGAGGATTTCCGTACGCGTCCCGGATTCGTCCGTGGAAACCCCGGTTTGGCGGCGCATTTCCCCTGAAAGCCTGCCTGGATCGGTCCTGAAAGCCCTTCGAGGCGCCGGAACCCTGGGAGCCACAGGACCTATGCCGCAGCCCTATGGATACCTGTTGCTGCGAACCGCCGGCATCAAGCGTCATCCCGGGCTTTCCTTCGAAGAGGCCATGCCGACTCTTCTGGCCCTGGCCGGCCTGCCTCCGGAACGGGAGGATGCCGTGAACACGGCCGCGCGCGCCTATTATCAGGACCGGCGCCACCTGATTGTCGCCCCGGATACCAACACCTTGAGGGTTTGGCTGGTCCCGGATTTCAAGCGGGCCCCCAATAGACCGGGATCGCCGCGACCCCGGGGCCGGGCAGCCGCATTGCGGGAAGATACGGCTCGGTTCCGCTCCTTGATCGTGAACGAGTTCCATCTACCCCCTGAAATAAGGCATGAACTGGATTATCATCTGCCTATCCGGGACAAGGATGTCCAGGGGCCGCTGCGCACCGCATTCGGCAAATTCTATTTCCAGCTTGTGGAGAGGAAGCGCGGGGGCCGCCCGCTATCCTTCCAGGAGGCCTTTCCGGCCATCCGGAAATCGCTGTTCGGTTCCGAAAAAGCCGACTCCATCGGAGACGCCTGGTATGCCTTGGCCGATATGGCCGAGGCGAAAGAGGTGGAGCTCGGCCGGCAATACCTGCTGGAAAAGAACCGTCCGGTCTCCCAACCCGATTCCATGGGGACATCGCCCGACGGGAAGCCGCGGACCTTCGATCCGGATCGGGAGGCAGGTCGCCGTCTCGATAGGCGGATCGCTGAGTGGATGAAAAGCCTGACGCTCCGCTTCATGGACGGAAACACCTTTTGACTCCAGTTATTGCCAATAACGGACGGCCAGCCTGTACTCAGACATCGCAGGAGTATCCGCTGATTTCATTCGCGGCCAGGGTTTTTGCGATCTGGATACGGTTCGCTGAGGTTGGGTCCGGGGAGCCGGACTCTCAAGTTATATAGAATTCATCAAGCGTTTGATTCATGGGTCGTCCCGGATGATTTCGAACGCCCGGGGAATCAACACCAAGGCCGGCGCGCCTTTTCGCGCACCGGCAATAGCGGCTTTAGTTCGGGGAGGGCCCGACTTCGAGGACACCGGTAACACCGTTATACAAAGGTGTCGTGGGATCCCCACCCAAATTATTCTTGCAACTGCCCAATGAGCTAGCCGGTTGTTCACTGATCGTCAACCCGAAATCGCGGTCATTATTGTCATCGTTATAGGCGGAGATGCGGATATGCTGGTCACGTGTCGTCCAAACCTTGAAAGACGGGAGCAGGGAACCCCAACGTCCATCATCATCGATCATCGTTGTGTCGGCATATGCAATGAGGTCGGTATTGGTTTCCGGCTGGGATTCCGGACTCGCGTAGACGGTAAAACAGGTACCGGGCGACTTTCCGTTCAATAACAAGTCGAAATACTTTTGCGTGCCCGCATTGTGGGTTCCCCGTTTCCAAGTGGGAAATTTCTGGTGATTGGAGAACGGGCTGACGGTCGAGAAATCCACGTAACGGGTACTTTGGTCCAAGCCGAAGGAAAGCCAATAACCGCCGAATGAGGATTGAAGCGTTCCCATGAGGATAGCGAATGCGAAGAGCAATTGTTTCGTTTTCATGATGTTTTCCTATTTGATGTGTTTAAAATAGCGTTCGTATGTCTGAATTCTGGAGATGTAACATTGCACCGCGTAGCGCAAAGCGTCCTTCCGACTCGCTTCCGCTTCGGCATTCCCGATCGCAAAGGCCACTCCCTCAATTGGCCGTGGTGGGGCCGGGGCTGACCACATCATTGGTGTAGTCATACATGGGAATAGTGCTGTTTATCAGGGCCTTGCATGCAGCGGGACTGTTTGCGGAGTATTCCGTGATCGACATATTCCAATCGCGGTTATTGTGGGTATCGTTTTTCGCGGAAATCCTGAAAGCAGTATCGTGATAGGCGAAAACTTTGAAGTATGGCATTTTGCCGCTATTGGGTCCATCGTCGTCGATCTTCCTGAAAGGAAGGTCAGGGGTGTAGGCTACCAGATCAGTGACCGTCTCGGATGCCGATGCCGGTAGAGTTTTTACGACGAAGCAAGAGCCTGCGGATTTCCCCATTAGTACTATCATGGTAAATTTCGTGGTTCCGGGGTTCGACGTTCCGATGCTCCATGTGCCGAAAGATTGATGGTCGGAAAACGGGCTCTTCGCCGAAAAGTCCACATACTTATTCATGGATTCCGGACCGTGAGATTGCAAACCCTGCGCAGAGACGGAATGGAGGACTCCGGAAATCAGGACGGCGGCGGGAAGGAGGAGTTTCTTATTGAACATTTTATTTCCTTGATAATTGGTTTGATGAGATGCAATTCAATGAATCGAGAAACAGGTTTCGGCTCGGGACCTCCTTTGAATAGGAATAGCTGCAGGGAGTCGGTTATTGGGCGTTCATGGCTTCAACAGGTCATCCTGGACAACCATGTTTTGCTCCACCCATTTCTTGCTGGCGAACGTGAAGGGATCCGCGGGTAGACGTTTTGCGGCGTTTCCGGGGGCCTGGGCAAGCCGGAACTCCGAGTCCGCAGAGCAAGAGTCCGCTATGCGGCTCCTCAAGAAATCGATCCGGAAATCGGTCTCCAATTGCGCGGCATTCTCCAAGGCCAGCCTGAGACCCAGGTCCGTGGGACTTTTCGAATGCGCCACCGTTTCCCGCACGCCCCTCGCCTCCGTCCTGGCCAGAGCTCGAGGAGTCCCGGGCGCCAGCTTGAGATACCAGATCCCGTAGTCGCTTTTAAGGATTCCGGAACCCGATTGCGATAAGATGGCGACGGCTTTTTCCCGGACGGTTCCCGGCAAACGGGAAATTCTCGTTTGCATCGGGGCCAGGCGGGCAGTGTCGGCCCAAGCCGGCATGATGGCAGCCCTACCGCGGATCCTTGCGGGCGGGAGCAACCAGAGGCGTATTTCACGATGGTCGCTTTCAGCCGGCGCGGGCTTTGCTGCATCCTGGTATTCGCGCGGATCTGCGGGCAAGGCTGCGATGGCCAGCAAAACCGGCAATGCTTGGGAGAAGGTTTTGGCCGGGACGGGCGTGGATTTGGAAATCTTGAGGATGAACCAACCGAATTCCGTATGCAGGATGGGGGACTGGGCCCCGGTTACCGTCGATTTCGTCCATTCCTTCAGTCCTTCCGGCAGCGCCTTCCATGAGAGCGGTTGCCAGGAATACCGGAGTTCACGAGAAGCGGCGGAGTCCTCCATCGCCGGCCGAACTGTTCTAGGAAACGGGGAGCCGGAATCCATCGGGAAGTGTGCAAGAGAATCCAGAAAGAGGGAGTCGCTCGAGCCCAATAACCGGACTTCGACGTCGTGCTGGGCCGCGAACAATGCGTCATAGTGCCTGGCATAGAGGCGCTTCAAAGCCTGTGCCTCGAATCCCCGAGCCGATTCAGCCAAGTGCTTGCTCCAGGCGAGGTCTATCTCCCCTTGCAATCGCCGATCCTGACGATTCTTAAGCAGATCCCGCATGAAGATTCCTTCCGATAGGCCTTCTAGGATCGCCTTGCGGGTCCGGAAAACCTCTCGCTGAGAAAGGAGAGCCTCGGAATCCTCAATGGCCCTTCGATTCAGGGGATTCACGCTCAGATTGAACTCCATGACGTTTAGAAGGCACGAGCCCGTGAATCGTTCATAGGCCACACAATAATCGTCCGGCAGGGGTAAGGCGATGCGCGAGGCCCATTGCCGGGCCTGTTCCCTCCTCACCACCTCGCGGCCCTGGTATGCCGTCTCTTCCCCTTCCTGTCCGGCTTTCTGGTTCGATGCGGCGAGAGCCTGGCCGGCAGGAGTGGACAAAAGGAAACAGAGCAGTGCGATGCCTTTTTTGCATGCGGTCATGGATGGAATGTATTTATTTGGGGATCGGTTTCCAGCACCATTTTAAATGGTGAATACGTTCCAATGTGCACGTTTTTTCGCGAGGAGAGCCGGTTTCGGATGGAACACCTTGCCTGCGCAGCATGAAACATTGTTTCCGGAGCATCGCCGCGGCGCCCGGTATGGATCGCGGGAACCGCTCTCCGGTAGGTTGATC
>DATENA010000228.1:0-16081 GCA_035275285.1 Fibrobacteria bacterium
CAGCGCCAGTTGGACCGCCTCCTTTTTGAACTCTGAATCGAACTTCCTTCTTTTACCCATGGGGTAAAATTTGCGTTTTCTGGTCTGCTTTTTCATCTCGTACACTCCTATCTGGGTGTACGCAAAATCAGGGGAAGATCAATGAAAAGGTTCTGCAGGATGTAGCGCGCCGAGGGGTCGCGCACGCGGCGCAGCTCGAATAGAACCGCGAGGTGATTCCGCTCCTCTGGATTCAGACTGAAAACACGCGCTAGGGCGTCGATGCTGCGCGGAGAGGGATGGATGCGGCCCCGGATGAGGAGAACGAGCGAGGCCGAGGATTTCATTCCGATTGCGGCAGCGATATAGCGATGCGAGACGCCCGGCTGGGAACGTTTGAGCTCCCGGAAGTAGTGCAGGAGGCATTCTCCGGCATCGATAAATTCGGTAATTCGCGTCGGCCCGGCCTGGATACTCATCATACCAGTTTATGATGTTAAACCGGTCACGATTGTCTCAGCAAAAGCGGCTGAAGCGCCGTTTATCGGGGGGCTGGCGGCCGCGGCGGCTCCGGCGCCAATCGGAACGGGAACCGGATGCCTTTCAACCAGAGCGCCTTCTCCTCGAACAGTTCGCCGTACCCGGCGAGCTTCGTTCCGTTCCGGCCCCGGGAGCTGTCGGCCATCACCCGTTGCAGGAAGGCCAGCGCCAGCAGGTCCTCCTTGAGCGTGACCTTCAGCTCCTGTTCCAAGGACTGGTAAAGCTCGGGCGCGGGCAGGAGGACCATCTCCTTGATGCGCTCCCGCACGGCGCGAAAGGGGAGCGGGCGACCGCCGGGCTTGCGGGATAACGGCTGGAAATACCAGACCCCGAGGGGAGTGCGCACGGGCCCGATCAGGGTGTCTCCGACTGGAAGGGAGTCCGGCAAGGCGGCGCGGACCATTTCCGGCAGTTCCAGGTAGGAGCGGATCAGAAAGGGACGCTCGGACAGGTTCCTGATGCGCGGCTCGCGGACCTTAGGCAGGGAGGGATTGAGCCACGCCTTGACCATCAACGTGTCGGGCGACAGGAATTCCCTACGATGGTCTTGCCAATAAACCATGGCCCGGTATTCCAGATCGGGATCCTCCCGGATCGCCGTTTCCCGCAGGAGGGGGCGCACGGCCTCGAAAGGCTCCTCCGGAACCTCGACCCATGCCGCCATGTCCAGGAGGAAATGGCCGTAGACAGCGGAAACCATCGCTTGTTTTCCCGGTACCAGCGAGTCCGCGGCCTCGGCGAGTTCGGCCGGCAATGACGACGCCATGGCTTCCGTCCAAGGCAGGTTGTCGAGACGGGCGGGGCCGGCAAGACCGCCACCGTCGGGGCGCAGGCCCCTGGCGACCGTATCCAGAAACATCGAATCGGTGGAGCCGAGGATACGAAGGCGCGCATCCCGGGCGGCCATGAAACGCGCTTGGTACTGCTGATCGTAAATCCGGCGAAGGATGGCGTCGTCGAACTCCTTTTTGGCGAGAATGCCCTTGGCTTCGCGGTTTTTCCGGAACGCGAGGTCGGCTTGGACCTCCGAATCGGCATGGGCCCCCAGTTCGAGTCCGGCCTCCCTCGCCTTGCGCGCCCAGAACGCGGCATCCAAGGCTTCGCGGATTACGGTCGCCCGCACGGGCTCCGGATCCCCCTTCTCGAACATCTTCCGGGTCAGCACCCGGCGGTTGAAGCGCGCCACGTCCACCAGGCAGGGGAGGGAATCCGCTTCCCGGGCCAGGCAGCGGGATTCGTCCCCCTCCAGGAGGAGTTCGGATCGCAGGAAAAAGGGCGCCCCGACGGAGGCGGCGGGCGGGGTTTTCACGTGCAAAGCAGGGGCAGGATAATCCTTCTCCGTGGTACCCCGGGAATCGGGTATGGCCGCCCCCCAAAGGAGGGCGGCTATGACCAGCGCGCGGCAAGCCGGTTTTCGCATCCCGTTCAGTTCAGCTGGGTGACCATGAACCTGACAGTATTATTGGTCGCGCTCGAGAAGGGCATGACCTTGATGGCGTTGGGGCAAGAGTTGGGGCCGCAGACAAAACGATCGTAGCCACGGCCGAGCTCGTCATCGGCCAGGAGGGTCACGCCGTTCGAAGTCATGATTTTGGTATCGTTGGATTGGGCAGCGACAAAAGGCAAGGTTTCCATGCTATAGGTGCCGCCTATGGGTCCAATGACCACGGAGAATCCGTCGGCGTCGAGCACTCCTTGCACGATGCAGTTCCTGGTGAACGAAAGGCTGCAGTTGAGTACTTGAGCCTGGGCGCCTGCCGTGGCCAGCAGGGCGAAAGCGGCGATGGTTGCGAGTTTCTTGTACATGGGTACTCCTTCGCGCCGAGGTGTGAATTTGAGCGGCTTCAGGCCGTTCTAAGGTCTCGGGTACGTGGCAATCTAATGGATCCGGAAGCGACACACCTAGCGGGGAAACCAAAACAAGTTTACCAGATTATAAACAAGAGCATAATTACCTGTTGCACAAGGTCACGTAATCCTTGAAGTCGCGATAGAGCCGATCCGTTTTTTCCACAAGCAGGCTTCGGCAGCCCGCCTCTTGCTTTCTCCGCCCTTCCGCCTTCAGGAACTTCACCATTTCGGAAAACTGCCTCCGACCGCTTCGCTTGGCGGTTTCGACATCAACATATTCCCGAACAACGGCCATGCCCTTCTTCTCGGCGTGGTCACGGAGCGGCTTGAGTTGGGAGGGAATGGAAAAGCATCCCCCAATTGGAAAAGCTGTATGTTCCATGAACCGAAGAGTTGGGAGAGGCCCGGAACGGGACCTCTCTGACACCTAGAGTCGTAATTCTTCGCTTTTTCTGGGTCTGGATAATTCAATCATTTCGGGTGATGCTTTTCATGTTCGGCAGCCTCGTCCTTTTTCTCGGCTGCCGGGGATTTGTCTTCCCCTTGCATTTTCCCGCCCATCATATTCATCATATCCATGCACATGGACATGTGGCTTTTCATTTGGGCGATTTGAGCGTCGGTTCGTTGCAGGGCCGCTTTCATTTTCGCCTTGTCATCGGATTTGAGCGCTTCTTGAACGGCTTTGCTTAGGCTCTCCAGGCTGTCAGAGGTCGCCATGCAACTCACGTTCGACTTGCCCATCATGTCCATCATGGTCATGCCTCCGCCTTGCCTGGTTGCGGTAGGCGGCTCCTTATCCTTGGCGGCGACACTGTTGAAGGCGGCGAAAGCGCACGTGAGGGCAATAGCGACATATTTTTTCGAGTTCATGTGTGACTCCTTGGGTTTGCGATGTGAAAACTTTCTGCGACGAAATTTGTCCCGTCGCACGAGATCGATTCAGGCTGTTTTCCTAAACGGCTTCGGATTGGTTCCCCTGAACCGGGGGAAGAAAGCGGGTACCCGCGCGGCATACTCGTCCCAGGCCGGCCCGAATTCTTTGCGAACCTCTTTTTCCTCTTGCTTGGCCAGGCGCAGGTACATGATCGTGAGCACGGGGAACATCGCAACCGTGAGAAGGGTGGGCCATTGGAGCAGGAAACCGAACATGATGGTCACGAACGCGATGTACTGGGGATGCCGGACAATTCCGTATGGGCCGGCCACCGCGAGCTGGTGCTTCAATTGGGCGTCGTAAAGCCGCCGCCAAGAGGCCGAAAGCAGGATGAAGCCCCCGAAGATGAGCACATTGCTTAGGATGTGCAGGGGATTGCTGTGGGGATCGCCCTTCCACCCCATCAGGGTATAAAACAAATGTCCGGCATCGTGGGATAGGAGATCGATTTGCGGATACCTTCGGCTGAGCCAGCCCGAAAGCACGTAAATGGTCAGCGGAAAGCCGTACATTTCCACGAACAAGGCAACGATGAACGCGGAAAACGTTCCGAATGTCCTCCAGTCCCTGCGGGTCCGCGGTTTGAAGAAGCTGAATGCAAACATGATAAATATGCCTGCGTTGATGATGACAAGGCTCCAGAGGCCATAGGCCGGAATGGAATGTTCCATGGTCAGCTCCTTGGTTAGCGTTGAGGCCCGGAATGGGAATGATCGTGCTGGCTGTGGTCATGATCGTGGCCGCTGTGCATGAAGAAATGCATCAACGGGCAGGCTAGCAGGAAGAGATAAGGGAGCGCACCCAGTATATGGGCCTTATGCTCCTGCCAATTCATGATGAGGGCAATGGCGAGAAATCCTGCGCAAACGATCCACCAGGGAACGCCCCAGGAGTTGCGATTTGTTCTTTCGTTGTCCATCTTGGTCCTCCGAATTCTAAGAGGCTAACGCAATGGCCGTGCCGGAATTTGATGTGTCCCTTTCATGGGAGAAAGCCCCATTTCTTCGGAGGCATTCTATTTGAGGCGAAAACAAAGGGTATGGCGTGCCAAATTGCCGCGTGTTTTGCCAAGATGTCCCGACCCAGGAATTCATCCTGGAAAAAACTTATTCGTGTTTGGGAATCAATATTGCTACTGAATTAAATGAAGGAGGCAAATCATGCATACCAAGACTTCTCGGGAGCGGGTCGCTGAAGTGACGGCATCCCTTGGAGCCGGAATCCTTGGCGCTGGCATCGGGGTTCTGCTTGAAAAATACTTGGGTCCGATGGCCATCGGCTTGGTTGCCTTAGGAGGTGCGATGCACGCCTTTGGCATGTGGGATATGCGCCGGATGGAAAAGACCAGTGGATTCGCTCCGCGGCCTGTCTGGTCCCTGACACTGTATTGGATCTGTTGGCTTGCCCTTGCGGCTTTGGGTCTTTATGCCCTTTTTCGCCATTTGATCCTTCTGCTTTAAAGGGCGTATTAGCTTGCTATTTTGAGTCCCATGGGCCCGCATGACAAAAAGACCCCCGCCTCCAGCGATGCCAAAGAGGTGCTGACCCAAGACGCAGTCCGGACATTCACGGAGAACCATCTCCGCTTTCGGAATTTCCTGCGTCGCCATGTTCAAAGCGATGTCGTTGCGGAAGACCTCCTGCAACAGGCCATTCTCAATGCTGTACGACACAAAAATGATTGGGATGAGAAGGAAAATTTCCTAGCCTGGTTTTACCGCGTCCTACGAAATGTTCTAACGGACCATTACCGCACGCGAGCCTCGGAGCAACGAAAAATGGATGCCTTGATATCGGAAGCCGCCGGAAGCGGAATGATGGCCGATTCTGCGGAGGAGCGGAATCAACTCTGCGGCTGTTTTGAAAGTCTGCTTCCTTCCTTAAAAGGCGAATATGCCGACTTAATCCGGAAGATTGATCTTGGGGGTGAGGATCCGGCAACCGTTGCCCAGGGATTGGGTATTTCCTACAACAACCTTTCCGTTCGGCTGCATCGTGCCCGGAACTCACTGCGATTGAGCCTGGAGAAAACGTGCGGCATTTGCACCCGGCACGGCTGCCTGGATTGCACTTGTATACATTCGGACGTTCATCCTGCTTGAATGAATCAGGCTCCCCGATCCTTGGTGGAGTGCAATACCATTGCCAAATAGGCAAATCCGATCGCCAAAATAGGCCAAAACTCTCGTTTTCTGGGCTTGGTGCCTATTTAGGGTGGGAATCAATTCCGGTGTAAGTTTTGCTTCCCTCTTCCGTCTGTAGGGTTGCGAGGCGGTCGTCGTCCGCGGAATCTAGTTTGGAGACTTAACCCATGGCGGAGATGATGATGGAAATGCATCCGGTAACGGCCAAAACGGCAAAGGATCCCTTTTGCGGCATGACCGTTCAACTCGGTAAAGGGACCGCCCAAGCCGAATACGAGGGTAAGACGTGGTATTTCTGCTCGGGGCATTGCCAGGCCAAGTTTACTGCCGCTCCTGAAAAATACGTCCCTCATCAGAACGAAAAGAATTCTCAGGCTATACACCCGGCCGAAGGCTTGAGCCCTACCTACACTTGTCCCATGCATCCGGAGGTAAGGCAGACTGAGCCTGGCGCCTGTCCGAAGTGTGGAATGGCTTTGGAGCCGGCCACGTCACCCCACGGAGAAAGAGCAATGCTTCCTGGAAAAATCGTGGGGGGCGGGCGGCCTGCGACAGGCGGCAAGACTCTGTGGACCTGCCCGATGCATCCCGAGGTGATTCGGGATGCGCCCGGGTCCTGCCCGAAATGCGGCATGGCCTTGGAACCCAAGTCGCCTTTGACCGCAGAGGAAGCAGAGGCCAATCCCGAACTCAAGGATATGCAGCGCCGCTTTTGGATAAGCATGGTACTGACAGTGCCTTTGGTTCTCCTGGTCATGGCGCACATGGTTTCGGCTTTCCATCTGGAAAGCATGCTTCGCCCCGAATGGCGACGAGGGTTGGAATTGGCGCTGGCAACGCCCGTAGTCCTCTGGGGAGCGTTGCCGTTCTTCCAACGGTTCTGGGCTTCGCTGGTCCACCGCAGCCTTAACATGTTCACCCTGATTGGCCTCGGGGTCGGCGTGGCTTACCTCTATAGCGTCGTAGCGACACTGGTGCCCGGACTCTTTCCGGCTTCCTTCCGTGATATTCATGGGCAGGTCGGCGTTTACTTCGAGGCCGCCGCCGTCATTGTGACCCTGGTACTGTTGGGTCAGGTGTTGGAGCTCCGTGCTCGGAGCCAAACCGGAGCGGCCATCAAAGCCTTGCTGGGACTCGCACCCAAGACAGCGCGTCGCGTGAGCGAGGCTGGTATTGAAGAGGAGATCCCGCTGGCAAGTGTGCAAGTGGGCGACCTTTTACGGGTGCGTCCCGGCGAGAAAGTACCCGTGGATGGAAAGGTAGCCGAGGGATCGAGTTCCGTGGATGAATCCATGGTGACCGGCGAACCGATTCCGGTGGAAAAGAAAACCGGGGACGTTGTCATTGGCGCGACTGTGAACGGCCGGGGATCCTTGATCATGCGCGCGGAGAGAGTCGGGACGGAGACCCTGCTTTCGCAAATCGTGCAGATGGTTTCCGAAGCGCAAAGGAGCCGAGCCCCCATCCAAAAGCTCGCCGATCAGGTTTCGGGTTATTTCGTTCCGGTAGTCGTGGCGGTAGCTGTTCTCACGTTCATCGTCTGGGCCTGGCTGGGCCCTGAACCTGCCCTGGCCTATGCCCTTATCAATGCCGTCTCCGTGCTCATCATCGCTTGCCCATGCGCTCTGGGTCTCGCCACGCCCGTGTCCATCATGGTGGCGACCGGAAAGGGGGCAACATCCGGAGTCCTGTTCAAGAATGCCGAGGCCATCGAAGTCCTGCGGCAGGTCCAGGTGCTGATTGTGGATAAGACGGGTACGCTCACCGAGGGCAAGCCGCGTTTTGCGGGAATGGAAGCTCTGCCCGGCTGGAACGAAAACGAGGTGTTACGGCTCTCCGCCGGCTTGGAACAGGGGAGCGAACATCCGCTCGCGGAGGCCGTGATCCTTCACGTGGAAGGGAAGGGCATGGCCATTCCCAAGGTCCATGAATTCCAGTCGGTGACAGGCAAGGGGGTACGCGGTAAAGTGGACGGCCATGCGGTGGCTTTGGGCAATCTTCCTATGCTGCGCGAGCTGGGTGCGGATCCCGGCGTATTGGTCGAGAAAGCGGAACAAAGACGCAAGGAGGGTCAGACGGTTTTGTTCGTCGCCGTGGACGGAAAGGTGGCGGCGCTCCTGGCGGTCGCGGATCCCATCAAGGCCTCCGCCGCGGAAGCCATCGCCGCGCTCAAGCGGGAGGGTTTGCGAATCGTGATGCTGACCGGGGACAACCGGACCACGGCCGACGCGGTAGCGCGCAAGCTTGACCTTGACGAAGTGATCGCCGATGTCCTGCCGGACCAGAAAGCCGCTGCGGTCAAGCGGGTGCAAGCAGAGGGAAAGAAAGTGGCGATGGCAGGGGATGGCATCAATGACGCGCCAGCCCTGGCCCAGGCCGATGTCGGCATCGCTATGGGCACGGGCACGGATGTGGCGATGCAAAGTGCGGGGGTGACTCTGGTGAAAGGCGATTTGTCCGGCATTGTGCGGGCTCGGCGCTTGAGCCAGGTTGCCGTGGCAAACATTCGCCAGAATCTTTTCTTCGCTTTCGTGTACAATGCCCTGGGAGTCCCCCTGGCCGCAGGCATCCTTTATCCCTTTACCGGGCTCCTGCTCAGCCCCGTGGTTGCGGCAGCGGCGATGAGCTTTAGTTCGGTTTCGGTCATTGCGAACTCCTTAAGAATACGCAAGATCCGGTTATAATCCCATGAGTAGCGAATATCGGATTCCGGGATTTTATGGCTCCCAATTGCCTTTTGGGCGAGGTTTTCTTGTCTGGACGGGTCTAGAGATGTACATTTCTCCCATCAGGAAGGGCTTATGAGAGTCTCTATTTCCGCTCTCCAGTCGCGCCGTTTGCTTTCGGGCATCGCCTTCCTCATTTCCTTTTTCTTCCTCTTCGGCCAGTTTTTCAACTGCTGCTTAATCAATGAATCAATTGGCACGGCACTCAACCGTGCTTTCCATTCGTCCTCCCATGAGCATGAGGTCGGGGCACAGGCCGATGCCGATGCGGATGATGACGAGGATGCCCATTGTCGTGGCCATGCCGGCCACGCACATCCTGAAACAATTGTGAGTTCGGGCGTAGAGGGCGAGGCCACCCCCCGCTTCGAGCAAGTAGAGAGCTGCCTTTCGGAGCAATCCTTTAGCGGTAAGCCGATGTTGGCTAGCGAAATCGCGGTGTCGCATGTTGCCATTTCCGTTGTCCATCTCCTCGCCGAGGTTCCGGCATCGCTTCCTTTCTTATTCGAAAGGCCCCGGCCCCAGAACAAAAGCAGTCCTCCGCTTTACCTGACCACGCTCCGCATCCTCGTCTGAAATCTCCGCAGGAAGCCTTTAAAGGGCTTCCTTAACGGGCCTATGCCCGGGCTTACCGCCTCGGCACCTACAGGTCCATCACGCCTCATTTTATCCCTCCGGATTTTCCCGTACCGATTCGAGGAGCGTTTTCGATGCATAAAACATGGCGAATAGCGGCTACGCTCGCGGTTCTTACCACATCGGCGGTTATGCCGACAACCATTTCGGCCGCAAGCCCGAACGCGAATCCGACCGCCAACCCGATTGGACTAGGCCTGGACAGCCTCATCAGCATGGGTCTTGCGCGCAATGCGGATTTGCTTGCCGCCGGCCAACAAACGGAAACCTTGGCCCAGGATACTCTCACTGCGCTTCCAGCCAATCCAAGCCTGGTTTTGGAAGCGATGCGTAACCTGGAAGGGCCTTCCGGTCCCAAGGCATCGGCGAAGCTCAGCCAGGAGTTCCGCCCCGGCTACCGTGGCCATGTCTATGCGGCGGCGAAAGCTCGTATATCGGCCGGGCAGGAAGGGCAAAAAACCCGGGAATTGGATCTGATCCAGGACATACGCTCCGCGTTCTACGCCTGGCAAGTCCTGAACCAAAAAGCGGTGTTGCAACAAGAAGCCGAGAGGCGCTGGGAAGGGCTTGCGCGCTTGGCCGCGATCAGGGTGGCCGAAGGAAAAATATCCCAGGTGGACGAGGGGCAAACGCGCCTGAACTTGGCCAAGGCAAAACAAAGGGCGATGGAAATCCGGTCCGACATGGCTGGCCTGGAGAAACAACTGGGTTACTTGGCCGGAGCGTTGCCGCTTCCCGATTCCCCGAGGCCTGAACCGATGGATTCCCTTCCTGGGATCCCGCCTATGGATTCCCTGGTGGCTTGGGGGGAACAAGGGAATCCGGAGGTTAGAATCGCTCAGCGCGAAATCGAGTTCGGAAAAGCCCAGATGCGGGTGGAGCAAAACCTGCGGAATCCCTCCTTCAATCTTTCGGTGGGGTATGAAAGGGAAACGGATGGGGCGAACCTTATCGGGGGCGGGGTCGAAGTTCCGTTGCCCTTGTTCAGCCACAATCAAGCCGGCATGGCTAAAGCACGTTCCTCCTTGCGGGAAGCCGAGTTGAAAAAACGCGCGGCGGAATCGAAAGTGCGTGCGAACCTCGCAGACCTTCAGGACAAACTGGCGGGCTTGGCCGACCGTTATCGGAACCACCGCCAGGAAATCCGCGATCTCAGCAGAAAGCAGCTCAGCCTTTCCGAGAAAGGATTCCGGGAAGGGTTGCTAGGGGTCTTCGATTTATCTCGCGTCCAGGAAGAGGCCTTGGCCCAGGATATGGAAGCCTTGGATCTGATGGATGCCTATTACCGGACATGGAACCGCTTGGGAAGAGTCGTGGGAGGCAAGATATGGTAAGCCGTGGAAAGATGGTATCGGTAATGGCGTTCGTGGTCGTTTCGCTGGATGTGGTCGTGGTTTCCGCCCATGAAGGGCATGACCACGGGGAAGCGCCTCCGGAGCAAACCGCGCAAAGCGGCCCCATCGTGCTTTCGGAAGAGGCGAAGAAGAACCTGGACATCAAGACCGCCGAGGCATCGGTGCAAGCCATCGAAAAAACCATCAAGGCATCCGGCGTCATCGAAGCCATTCCGGGGTCGCGTGAAAACGTCTCCAGCAAAATAGCGGGGCGGGTGGCGGACTTGGGCTCCATGCTCGGGCAGTTCAAGAAGAAAGGGGAACCGCTCCTGGTCCTGGAGGCCCGGCAATTGGCGGAGACGCCCATTCGCGTTCCCGTGTCCGCGCCCCGAAGCGGCAAGGTCGTCAAGCTCAACGTTATCAAAGGCGATGCGGTGGAGATTGGGGCCTCGCTCTTGGAGATCGCCGACTACGGGGAAGTTTACGCGGTCGCTCGCGTTTTCGAATCCCAGATCGGGAAAATCGACAAGGGCATGGCGGCGCGGGTTTATTCGCCTGTGCTTAAGGACAAGGAGATGGATAGCAAAGTCGATGTCATCGGATCGGAAGTCAATCCGCAGAGCCGAACCGTGGAGGTGTGGCTGCGGGTCAAGAATCCGGGGGAACAGCTCAAGATCAACATGACCGTGAACGTCTTTTTCCTGGCGGATAAGGAGGACGAGAGCATCGTGGTACCGCGGTCGGCGGTTCTGGGCTCGGGAGGCGAGCGGATCGCGTTCGTCGAGGACGGGAACAAGTATACGCGAACGCCAGTGGTCACGGGCGTCGAGAACGACAAGTGGATCGAGATTATAGAAGGCCTCGCTCCGGGAGACGTGGTCGTGACACAGGGGAATTATCAATTGCAATTCGCCAAGCCCAAGGCTGCGGAAGCCAAGCCGGCGGCGAAAGCGAAATGAGCCGTCCATGTTGAACGCCGTCATCCGCTTCTCCCTGAAAAACCGCTTGCTGGTTGTTGCCTTGGCCACCCTGCTCATGGTGTACGGTGTGTATGTATTGCGTAAGCTTCCTGTGGACGTGTTTCCCGACCTCAATCGGCCCACGGTCGCGGTTTTCACCGAGGCTGCGGGCCTCTCGCCCGAAGAGGTCGAGGCTTTGGTGGTCTATCCCATCGAGACGGCCATGAACGGGGCCGCTGGGGTGGAGCGGGTGCGCTCCGTCTCCTCGCCCGGGCTTGGCATAGTGTTCGTAGAGTTCGATTGGAAGACCGATATCCACGCAGGCCGTCAAATCATAGCCGAGAAGTTGCAAAGCATCCGCGAGGGGTTGCCGCCCACGGTGAACCCCATCCTGGGGCCTATCACCTCCATCATGGGCGAGATCATGCTCATCAGCGTCAGCGGGGATTCCACGTCCCCGATGGACCTGCGGACCGTGGCGGATTGGACCCTCAAGCCGCGCCTTCTCAGCATTCCCGGCGTCTCCCAGGTCATTTCCATCGGCGGGGACGTGAAGCAATACCATGTGCTGGTTTCTCCGGACAAAATGCGACAAACCGGAGTCACCTTGCACCAGGTCGAGGAAGCGGTGAAGCGTTCGAATACGAATTCTTCCGGCGGCTACTTGATCCAGGATTACACCGAAGCGGTGGTGCGGAATCTGGGCCGCCTGCAATCGCTGGATGATTTGAAAAACACCGTCGTGGCATTCAAGGAGGGACAATCCATTACGCTTGATCAAGTGGCCGACATTCGCTTTGGAAGCCCCCAAAAGCGGGGATCCGGCGGTTCCAATGCCCGGCCCGCCGTGATCCTGAGCGTCAAGAAGCAGCCGGGAGCGAGCACCATCGAGTTGACCGAAAAGATCGATGCCGCCATCGAAGACATGAAAAAGAATTTGCCTAAGGGGGTGGAAGTCAATCCTCGCTTGTTCCGCCAAGCGTCCTTCATCGGGACGGCCATCAAGAACGTTGAGGATGCCTTGCGCGACGGCAGCCTGCTCGTCATCGTGGTGTTGTTCCTGTTCCTGCTCAATTTCCGGACCACCTTCATCACCTTGGCGGCTATTCCGCTGTCCTTGCTGGTGACGGCCGTGGTGTTCAAGTTCTACGGGATCTCGATCAACACCATGACCCTGGGCGGCTTGGCCGTGGCCATCGGCGAGTTGGTCGATGACGCCATCGTGGACGTGGAGAACGTATTCCGCAGGCTCAAGGAAAACCGGCACCAGCCCCAACCCGAGCCGGTCCTGGACGTCATCTTCAAGGCTTCCTCAGAGGTCAGGAATTCTATCGTCTTCGCCACCTTGATCGTGGTCCTGGTCTTCATCCCGCTTTTTTCATTGGGCGGAATCGAAGGCCGTATCTTCGCGCCCCTGGGTGTCTCGTATATCGTTTCGATCCTAGCTTCGCTGGTCGTGTCGTTGACCGTGACCCCGGCACTGTGTGCTTACTTGCTTCCTAAGGCGAACTTCTTGAAGAAAGAGGGGGACGGTCCTTTGGTCCGATTCCTTAAGCGATGGAACCGCAAGATCTTATTGGAGCCTACTTTAAAGTGGCCTTGGCTTTCGCTTGCTGCCGCTTTGCTGCTCTTGTCCGTGGCTCTGATCTCCTTTCCTTTCCTGGGAAAAGAGTTCCTTCCGCCCTTCAACGAAGGCACGGCGACCATCAACGTCTTATCCCCTCCGGGGACTTCACTTCCGGAATCGGATCGTATCGGTGTCATCGCTGAGAAACTGATCAAGAAGGTTCCGGAAGTCATTTCTACTGGCCGGCGCACCGGCCGCGCCGAGGAGGACGACCATGCCGAAGGCGTCCACTCCACGGAAATAGATGTGGACCTCAAAGCCAGTAAACGGAAAAGGGAAGCCATTCTGGGCGATATCCGCCGCAACCTTGATCAGATTCCAGGCATCGCTGTCAACATTGGTCAGCCCATTTCGCACCGTATTGATCACCTGCTTTCCGGTATCCGCGCCCAGGTGGCTGTCAAGCTGTTTGGTGATGATCTCGGCTTGCTCAGGGAGAAGGCCGAAGAAATCGAGAAGGAATTGGAAACGATTCCCGGCGTAGTGGATCTCTCCGTGGAAAAACAGGTGCTGGTTCCCCAGGTCGCCGTGCAACTCAACCGCGATGAGCTAAAGCGGTACGGCCTCCAGGCGGGGGAGGTGACGGATCTTATCCAGACCGCGTTGGGTGGGGAAAAGGTGTCGGAGGTTTTGGAAAACCAGAAGCGGTTCGCTTTGGTAGTGCTATTAGAAGAAGAGGCGCGGGCCAATCTGGAACGCCTCGGTGAATTGCTTATCGACCTGCCGAACGGCGAACAGATTCCTTTGAACATGGTGGCCACTGTGCAGCAAGCCATGGGCCCGAATCAGATTCTGCGCGAGAATGTGCGGCGGCGCATCGTCGTGCAGCTCAATACCAGCGGGAGGGATTTGGGTTCCGTCGTCGCCGATATCCAAAAAACCATTTCAAACAAGGTGAAGCTGCCTCAAGGGTATTTCATCGAATATGGAGGTCAGTTCGAGAGCCAGCGGCAAGCAACGAGGCTCATCGGACTTTTGGGCCTGTTTTCCTTGTCAGGCATGTTCATCGCATTGTTCATGCATTTCCGATCCGCGTCTTTGGTCGGCATGATTCTCCTGAATATCCCTTTCTCCATGATTGGTGCCGTACTTGCGCTCTGGTTGACCACTCGGACTTTTTCCATCGGATCCCTGGTGGGCTTCGTCACCTTGTGCGGCATTTCGGCTCGCAACGGCATCATGATGGTGTCCCATTACCTCCACCTCCTACGCGAGGAAGGTGAGACCTGGAGCCGCGACATGATCATTCGCGGCGCTTTGGAGCGGCTGGTGCCGGTGCTGATGACCGCACTGACTGCGGCATTGGCCCTGATCCCGTTGATCCTGACGCCGGGTGAACCGGGGAAGGAGATCCTCTATCCCGTTGCGGTGGTCATCTTCGGCGGCCTGGTCAGTTCCACGCTCATGAACATCGCTCTGATGCCCACCTTGTTTTGGAACTTCGGGCGCAAGGCCGTTGCGCGCCTGATGGAAAAGCAGGCGGCGGATTGAACGTCCGAATCAGTATCCAGTAACCCATCATTCAGAAAAAGGAGAATGAAAATGCCGCATTCCAAATTGGTTCTTGCTTCCTTCCTCTTGACCGGCGCGATCCTGGTCGCACCCCACGCTACCGGAGCGGAAGAAACGGTCACGGCTTCGCTTGCGAATCTGAAGATCCAGATGGATGGCTTGGAATCGGATCTGTCGGGCGGCAAGCTGGACCGAGTCCATCATTTCGCCGAGGCAATTAACGAAGCGGTCAAGGACTTGGACAAGGATCCGTCCTTGGACGATGCGAAAAGAAAGAGGGTGCAGGGTTATGTGAAGAACATTGCCAAGCTGACCGACGCCACGCACGATGCAGCGGACGAGAGAAACCTGGCGGAAACCAGGAAGCAGGAAAAGAGACTGGAAGCGCAAGTGGATCTGCTTGCAAAACAGTTCGGTAAACCGGCGAAGCAGCAAACCAATAAGCCAGATTCCATTTCAACCCAAAAGTAAGGAGAGGAAATGCGCGTCAAAATCAAATGCCTGGCCATATTCATCGTATCTGGTATCCTCCTTTTCGGATGCGATAAGGAGTCCGCCATGGGGCCAAGCCCGGTGGGCGGATTCAAATCTTCCTACCAACCGGTTAAAAGGGAATATTGGGTCGCCACGCAAGTGATCGGCAAATGGGATATGGTTCCCAGCGGCAAGGCGGTGATGACCACGGACAGCATCGATCCGGCAAGGCGCTATATCTACAAGGCCATGCGCTATGTGCGAACCGATTCGAACTGGAAAGCGCTTCCCGAGCCGGAGTGGCAACAGCTATCGGGCCCGATCATCCGCGCTACGGTAGGCGATTCCGTCATCGTCCATTTCAAGAATGACGCGTCCGCGGGAATGCCTTTGAGCATGCATCCCCATAACCTCATTTACAACGAGGCCAATGAAGGCGTCTGGCGGGCCGACCGGCCAGGGGGCTGGCCCGAGGGTGGCACCGCTGGTGGCTCGGTCAAGCCCGGCGAAGAATTCATCTATCGATGGAAAGCGGAAGCCCGTTCGGCCGGCGTCGGGCCTTATCATAGCCACTCCTTCCATCCGGCCCAGGAAGTCGCGTCGGGCCTGATCGGAACGATTATCGTGGATGAGCCGCCCGACCATCCGGATTTCGTGAAGTTCGATACTGCCATCGCGCTGGTGTTCAAGACATACCTGGCTTTGGTCGCGCCCAAGGATTCGACCAAGAAGGATACGGTCAAAGACACCTGCACTCCTCCCCTGATTCCCTGGAACGGAGGGTGCCATCCCAAGGAACACGTTCCCCCGGATCAATGGCCGGAAAACCGGGTGGACAGCCTGGCCCATGGCGGCGGTCCCGAAGTTCATACCATCAATGGGATTGCTTATGCAAACCTGAAGGGTTTGACCTTTAAGAAGGGGCAAAAGATCCGCTTTGTCGTGCTTGCGATGAACGATGAAGGGACGCAGAACCACACCGTCCATTTCCATGGGGAAATGCTGCGGGAGTTCTCTCGGCGCAATCTGTACAAGGATGTGTTCGATCTGCCTTCAGCCGAGGCCATTGACCTCATGATGGACGCCGAAAACCCAGGAGCGTGGATGCTCCATTGCCACGTTGAGCACCATGCGGCGGAGATGATGGCGACCTATGAAATCAAGGATAACATGCGGGCCAGCGATACTACGACCGGCGGGCATACCGGCCATTACTCCGGCGCGCATTGACAAGATCACAGCCCGCCTCCGTCATTGCCCTCGTCGCAGTACTCGCCGAACCGCAAGCGGTTCGGACGTACAGCTCCTCGGGCTGCTTAGGGTCCGTTAAGAAATAAATGGAGCAAAGGAGCCCCAAGATGG
>DATENA010000229.1:0-21100 GCA_035275285.1 Fibrobacteria bacterium
CCATCTTGGGGCTCCTTTGCTCCATTTATTTCTTAACGGACCCTAAGCAGCCCGAGGAGCTGTACGTCCGAACCGCTTGCGGTTCGGCGAGTACTGCGACGAGGGCAATGACGGAGGCGGGCTGTGATCTTGTCAATGCGCACCGGAGTAAAACCTGGCTCCACCGAGTTCGCTTCCTTACGCTGAATCCACCGTCCGGGCTGCGGGCTGAACTGCGGGTCCCATGCGTGGGCCGCGCGGATGGGCGCCCCTCGCATTGAGTTTCGCAGCCGCTCCGCTCCCGCTCCCGCATCCCTCCCTGCGAACCGGCCGGTCCAAGGGACCGGGCGTCCCGCCTAAAAGGAGGGCCGTCGGCTCCGCCTGATATCCGCCCCCGCACCCAGGAGCCCCAACCCCAGACTTGGGGCGCTCCGGGCCGTCTTTTACGTTGCGTCGGGACTGCGGGGTCTCGATAGGGGCGGGTCGGCGGTTGGGCTTCTGCCGGGATGTAGGGTGGGGTGCGGGGATCGGGGTGTTGGGGCTTTAGGCGTCACGCAAGAGAAGGCAAGGGGTGCAAGGGTGCGTGGGTGCAGAGGGGTTTGCCAGGATACCGGGAAAGGCGGAGGATTCGGGGTGATGCAAAAAATGAGAGCACGGAGGGTTTGGAGTGGATCTATAGGGATGCGGGACGGGTATTGGGGAGAAGCGGAGGGCCCGCGGATCCTGGCTACTCTTGTCAATGCGCACCGGAGCAAGACCCTCGACTCCGATAGAGGACCGCGTTTCCGCCGGTCAGTGTTTGTAGGTAGCGAGGGTTTTCTTGAGGAAGGCGGTTTGCTGGGTGGAGAGGCGGGTTTGGTTGCCGGTGCCGCAGTCCACGGGGTACATGAGGTTTTCCCGTTCGCAGGAGACGTTGGTGCAGGAGTTTTCGGCCATGCGGAGGCAGTAGGAGGTCTGGGGACCGTCGATCCAGGCGGGGGCGGCGGTTTTGGCGAGGGCGATGTCGAGTTGGCAGAAGCGGGTGTCGGTGAAGCCGTCTTCGATGTTGCTGAAATCGTTGTCCTGGAGGAGGTCGTGGCGGGTGGAGACGGTGTGGCGGAGGCCGAAGAAGTGACCGAGTTCGTGGGTGGCGGTGATGGCCAGGCTGATGGCCGCCTGGGCCTGGGAGAGACCGCGGAGAACGCGGGCGGAGAGGAGGACGCGGCTTTCGCGGTGGGTGTCCAGATCGACGACCTCGCGGGGGGCGAAGCCCAGGACTTCGCCTACCAGGCCGGAGCCGGGGTCGCCGATGGAGATGCTGTCGACCATGTAGAGGTGGGCGTTGTTGAGGACGCGGTTGCCGGGGAGAGGGACAAAGGTGTTGCTGAAAGGAAAGGTCATGGCGGCGCCGGCGCCTTCCACGATGTCATAGGAGCCGACCAGGACGATGCCGAAGGGGGAATAGATTTTCCCCATTTCCGTGAACAGGCTTTTGGCGAAAGCGATTTTGGAGGCGGAATCGGGCAAGGTGCGGAGGCGGCGGATGAACATCAGGCGGACGTGGAGGGTGTCCGCGGCCGAGATGGAGGCCGAGGCCAGGGAGATGCGGTGGAGCTTGGAAACCGCTTGGGAGCCTTCCGGAAGGGTCACCTGGGCCATGAAGAACTCGGCCGAGGGCCGATCGGAGGTGAAGGAGAAGATCTCCTGGGAACCGTCGCTGGCCGAGGAAAGGGATTTGAAAAGGCGGGGGACGCCGTCGTTGTAATAATAGACCGAGAGCTTGTCCGAGGTGCGGGTGGTGCCTTCCAGGGCCAGGTCATAGGCGCGGCCTGGCTGGAGCACGAATTTGACGCCTTTGTAGACGATGTCCGGGGTGAGGGAATCGTTGGCGGCCTGATCGTTGACATAGACACGCCGGCTGGCGTTCTTGGAGGCGGGCGGATCGTCCAGGGTGAAAGTGCCGCAGGCCGTCAGCAGGGCCAAGGCCAGGGTCGCCAGGGGCGCTGCGGAGGGGATTTTGGGCATTCGGCTCATTCCGGTTCTCCGGGAGACGGGTCCCGGGATTTGCGCAATTCTGCTTTCAGCTTCTCGCGAATCACCAGCAGGCTTTTATCGTACCTGCCGTCCTTGAAATCGGAAAAGGCCCAAGGAAACGGGTCGAAACGGCCTTTGGAATATCTTAGCAAGAGGTCCGCGTAAACGCCATGCCTAAGATACAATTTGCAGGGCCCCCGTTTGAAAGAAGCGAGCACCAGTTTGTCCGGATCCAGATAGCCGATATCCAGATTGAAAACGCGCCTTCCCGCCCGGCTCCAGGCCGCCTCCATCCGGGCCGCCGCGTGCTTGCGATCGGGGAGGCGATCGGGGTCCTCCAGGCCGCGGAACGAGACGAATCCGCGGAACAGGCCGGTCCCGAATTCATCGCGGTAATATTCCGTGGCGTCGAAGGGAAGGAAATCGCCTTTGAAGTCGATGGGGCCGAACTCCTTTTCGAGCCCTTCCCACAGGGCCTCGGAAGGCCGCCGGTCCGGGGCGAGCACGGCCATCACCCGTTTGCAAAGGGCCTCGCGAGGCGGATCGGCCGGTCCCTTGGACTCGCTCATGGAAGGAAAAGTAACAGGAATTCGGCGCGTGGAGGCTTTGCGCGGCCCGCCGGACGGCTCCGGAAGCCCGTGTCCGCCTTCCCGGGCCCGTGGAGCGGGTGCGGGAGGGCCCGCGGGGCCGGGAAGAAAATCGGGACAATTGCAAAAATGCCAAGCATTGCGGGGAAAAAATGATAGAATGATTCCACTCATATGCGTCTGCACATCCCTTCCTTCCTCTTGGCGGCCTTCTGCGTAGGCTGTTCCGGCCGCGCCGTGGTCAAAGGCGCGCTCACGGGCGACGAGCGCCGGGAATACGTGGAACAGACGGGAGCCCTTATACCACAACGGCTTAAGGAGGATTTCGTCGCGGGCAGGGCGGCCGAAGGCATGTCCAAGGAGATGGTGGTTTTCCTGTACGGACAGCCGGATCGCACCGAGAACAACCGCTATGGAATCAGCTGGAACGGCGAAACGGACTCCTCCTCCGTGGTCGACACCAAGGATTCGCTGTGGAATTACCTCGGTCCGGACAGCGTTTCGGTCAAGCGCGGCATGGTTTTCCGCGGGGACACCCTCGTCCGCGTCGTCGGGGATCTGGCCAAGTGAAGAACCCGCGATCGCGTCGCGAGGCAATCTTTATCGGGTCGGGAAGCGATAATAGTTGAACCTGACCGATATTTTTTTATATAAAGACTGTGCCGATGTATTTTTTCCTTTGCTCATTCACCCATTAGAAAGGATGCCACATGGCAGATAAATCCCTAACCCAAAGTCAGATCGTGGATCAGCTCGCGACCGCGAACGGCCTCACCAAGGTGCAGGTCCGCTCTTTCCTCGAGAGCCAATCCGCGCTTGCCTACAAGAACGCCAAGAATGGCTTCACCATTCCCGGCCTCGGCAAGCTTGTGCTGGTGAACCGGAAGGCGCGCATGGGCCGCAATCCGGCCACGGGTGAAGCGATCAAGATCCCCGCCAAGAAAGTGGTGAAGTTCCGCGTGGCCAAGGCCGCGAAGGAAGCCATCGGCGGCGCCTCTCCCAAGAAGGCGGCCAAAAAAGGCAAGAAGTAAATCCCGTCGGGGCCGGCCTCGCCGGCCCCTTCTTCTCCTTCTCCCTCCTCTTCCTTTTCCCCGCTCGCCCTCTCCCTACCCCGTTTTACATCGAACGCCCCCCTTCCAGATCGCATCGGCCGGCATCCCTCGCCCCGGGCGCATTCCGCTTCGCGCCGCCTTCCGCGTGATCGGGCGCATGGAGGCTCCCGTTCCGCGGGGATTCGCCATCCAATCGTGACCGAGCGCACGGTTCCATCCGCACCGCCGCTTTATCTTCCGCGGGGAGGCGGATATGCGGAAGGCCTTGCGCGCGGGCATCCTCGCGGGCGGCGACTTCATCAGGGGGTGGCATCGGGCGGCCGCCGCGGGCTATCGCCGCCTGCACGGCCCGTACGCGGCCCTGCCCATCGCCTGGGGATGCTTCGGGGCCTATCTCATCCCCCACTTGGCGGCCGCGGGCTTCCTGGCCACCGCATGGTTCCTGGAAGGCCGCATGGGGAAACGGCTGGCCTGGCAGGCGGCCCTCTTCCTGGCCTGGACGCTGTGCCTGGGAGACAGGCGGCCGGGCGCGGAGGCGTTTCCGGATCCCGGCCGTCCCGCCGCGCCCCGGGCGGTGGCCGCCGGACCGGAAAGCCCGTCCGGAACGGACGGGACTTTCGCATGGGAGGCCGCGGTTTCCGGCTTCCCTTCCCGGAAACGGAAGCTGACCTTCGCGCTCGACGACGGCCGGATCGCCTACCGCGTGCAGGCCGATGCGGTCCCGTTCGCCGTCCTGCCCGGACAAAGGGTGCGCGGCCGTTTCCGCATCGTCCCGCCGGCCCCGGCCACCAATCCCGGCCAGTTCGACTATCCCGCCTATCTGCGCTCCCAGGACCTGGCGGGCGTCCTGGAAGCCGAATCCCTGGAGCTGGTCCGTCCGCCGGGACCGTTCCATCGCTTGATCATTTTCCTGCGCGCGGCGCTCGAAAACGGGTTGCAACGCTCCGTTCCGGAGGGCCGGGTCCCGCTGCTGCGGGCCGCGCTCCTGGGGGTCGCGGACGATCTGGATCCGGCCCTGGTGGAAGACTTCAAGGCCAGCGGCATGCTGCACATCCTGGCCATCAGCGGGCAACACGTGGGGATATTCGCGCTGATCCTGCTGCAGCTCTTCGCCTGGCTGCGCTTGCCCCGCAAAGCCGCGTATCTGGCCACGGGCGCGTTGCTCGGACTGTACGTCCCCATCTGCGGCGGCCAAATCAGCGTGTTGCGCGCGGCCATCATGTTCTGGTCCTGCCTGCCGTCGGTGATCTGGGAGAGGCCCGGCTTCGCGGCCAACAACCTGGGCTGGGCCGCGGCCGCCAGCCTGCTATGCATGCCCTACCAGATCCTATCGCTGGGGTTCCAGCTCTCCTTCGCCGCCACCTTCCTGCTCATCCTGTATTCGCGCCCCATGGCCATGCTGCTCAAGCGGCTCGGCATCGGCGGGGCCCTGGGGGTCTATTGCGCGTCCACGCCCATGCTTTCGGTGGTCCTCTACCTGGGAGTGTATCCCATCCTCGCCGCGGCCGTGCACGCCGTCGCTCCGTCCTCCATCCTGGGCAATCTGGCCACGGTCGGCATCAGCTCCGGCATGCTGGTATCGGCCTGCCTGGCGCTGCTGGCGCAGCCGCTGGCCGCCCTGGCATCCTGCTTCGGCGAGAGCGCCGGGGCGCTGGGATCCCTGCTGGCCGCCTGCGTGCACGCGCTGGCGCAAGGGCCCGGCGCCGCCCTGTCGGTGCCGGCGCTCCCCTGGTTCTGGAGCCTGGTCCTGCTCTTCCTGGTCTGCGCCTTCCCCTTCGCGGTCCGCACGGGCCGGGGAATGCCCTTGCTCCTGCTGGGCGCGGCGGTCTTTTCAGGGCGTTGGTTCTGGGAGGAAGCGTGCCAGGCCCGGCGCCTGCCCGCGTCCATCGCCTTCCTGGACGTGGGCCAGGGCGACGGCGCCGTATGCAAGCTGCCCGGAGCCGTGATCCTCATCGATGCCGGGCCGCCCGAGGCCGGCCGCAACGTGATCCTTCCCTATCTGCGGCATCAGGGCATCAACCGCCTGGACCTGGCCGTGGTCACCCATCCCGATCTGGATCATTACGGCGGCCTCGCTTACGTGGCCGGGCGCATTCCCATCGGCAAGGTGGTGTATTCGGGGGAGGATGCGGACACGCAGGCATGGAAGGCCTTGCGCGCCTGCCTGGCGGAAAGGGGAGTGCCCATGGTGAAGGCGGCGCGCGGCCAAGGGCTTTATGCCGGCAACGGCGGCGCCCTGACCGTGCTCTCGCCCGAACGCACCGGGCAGTTTCCCGATCGCAACGAGAACTCCTTGGTGGTCTCCCTGGACCTGCATGGCCGGCGCATCCTGTTCACCGGGGACATCGGGCCGCTCACGGAAGCCCGCCTCCTGGAGCAAGGGGACGGAAGGGTGGCGGGAGCCATCCTGAAAGTGCCCCATCACGGCAGCGATCTGTCCAATGCCCCGCCTTTCCTGCAAGCGGTGCGGCCTCCCGTCGCGGTGCTGTCCGCGGGCCGGTTGAACCGGTTCGGCCACCCGGGACCGGCCACCGTCGCCGGATTGGAACGACTCGGCGCGCGCCTCTTCCTCACGGCCCGGGACGGCGCGGTGATCTACGCCTGCGATCGCGGCGGGGAAGCCTGGACGACCTATCTCGCGCCCGGGCCGACGGGGGCCGCCGACGTTTCCGCGTTCGCGGGCCGCGAGAACAACCGCCGCCAGTCCCGGGCCGGGAAGGGCGACGGAAAGCCCCCGGAGCCGCGCGCCCACGGGGCCGGGGCGCTTTGACACGGATGGCGCGGCGCAAAAATGTACATTGCTTGGGATGCCGGACCGATTCGAAGACGCCGATCAGGACAGACTGAAGCTCATCTACAAGACGACGGACGTCCGCCGCCTGCCCATCACCGGCATCGTATCCGGCTACCATTCCCTGCCCTTCACCCTGGTCGGCCCCAACGATGAAACCGATTCCGGCGACGCCAACCCGGGGTCCCTGAAGCTCACCGGCAAGATCATGGTGAGCCCGAAACTGGTGCTTTCGCTTTCGTCCAACGACGAACGCTTCGCGGACATGTTCCCCGAGGCCGAACCTTTCATGGACAAGAGCATCGCGGCGCGCATGTTCTCCTTCAGCACGGCCTACAAGAAGAACTACCGCATCCGCAACGAGCATCTTTCCGTGGAAGAGTTCCCGGACGCGGACAGGGACCTGCTGAACACGGTGCTGAACGAATTGAGCCGGGCGGAGATCATCAACATGGGCGTGATCTGGTGCCCGCAACCGCGGTTCTATCCCATCAGCCTGGAGAGATTCATCGCGTCCGTTTTGGACAAGGAATTCCGGTAGTCTTCCGGGCCTGCGGGGGCGCGGCGCTGGGCGGTTTCCCCTTTCGGCTTTCGCGGCGGGGAGGGGGGGCGGAGTCGGGTTCTGGCCGATTGCTGCGCGAAGGCCGAATGGCTAGAGGTTTATGGCCAATACGCGCGAGTTGCGGTCCGGGTTGTAGGCGGATTGCCGCTCGGGGGGCATCACGGTGAGGGGGGCCTCCCGGAACCCGTTGCGCATGAAGAAGTCGCTGGTCTGGGTGGTCAGCAGGTAGACGGTCTTGACGCCGGCCTTGCGGGCCTTCTCCACCAGGTAGGATACGATTTTGCGGCCGGTGCCCTGGCCGGTGAAGCCCGGATCCACCACCACCGCGTAGAGCTCCGCCTTCTTGTCCGGATAGATCTTCAGGGCCGCGCAGCCGTGCAGGGTGGAATCCACCTTGAAGACCACGAAATTGTCCAGCTCCGCCGCCAGGGTCTCCGCCGAGCGCTGGATGAGCACGCCGTCCTCCACGTAGGGCTGCATGATGCGCAGGATCTCCGGGATGTCCGTGGGCCTGGCCGCGCGGACCTTGTCGTATTGGTTGGCGTAGAACATGGTGCCGTGGCCGGCGCTGGAGAAGATCTCCTGCAACAGGATGCCGTCCAGGGAGCCGTCGATGAAATGCACCCGGTCCACGCCGGCGGCGCAGGCTTCCATGGCCAGGGACACCAGTTCGCGGTGCTCGGACTTGAGGGATGGGGAGAAATCGCGCAGGAGGATGCCGCCCTCCTCCAGGTCCAGGTTGGAGAAGAACCCGCTGGCCTTCTCGCCCGCGTCCGCGAAATCGCATTCCGGGACCACGGGGATGCCCGTGTCCACGCCGATGAAGAAAAGCTTGGTGGCGCGCAGCGCCTTGGCGATGGCCACGGCCAGCTCGCTGCTGGAGAGGTTGTAGTCCTTGCCCACCAGGTTCCAGCCGATGTTGGGCACGATGGGGATCAGGCCGTCCTCGAGCATGTTCTTGATGAGGTTCACGTCCACCTTCTCCACGCGGCCGGTATGCTGGAAATCCAGGCCGTTGAGCACGCCCATGGCGCGCGCGCGCACCCAGTTGCCCACCACGCCGTTGGCGCCGTTCTCGGTCAGGAGCGAGATGAGCACGTTGGTGACGTTGGAGGCGCCCAGCTTCACCAGGGGCATGGCCTCCTCGGTGGTGATGCGCACGTCGTCCTTCATGGTCGAGTTGACGCGGTAGGTCTTGAGCACCTTGTCGATGGAATGTTTGGCGCCCGGCACCAGGATGATGCGGATGCCGATCTTCTGCAGGAGCACGATGTCCTTTATGAGCATGGAGAACAGGGGCTTGCTCATCAGGTGATCGTCGATCTTCAGGACGAAAACGTGCTCGCGGTAACGGCGGAGATACCCGAAGACCTCGCGCATCCCCTGCATGGGGAAGCCCGCCGCGCCCGCCTGGGCCTGGCTCGCCGACTTCGCGGATTTCCTCTTGCCGTTGCCTTCCATCGCTCTCGTCTCCTACTGGAACAATCTAGGTATTGCCTGCGCCGCCGCGGCCAGGCCGGCCGCCGGATCCCCGGCGATCCCGGCCGCCCACAGTTGGACGGCGAGATGATATTGTAGCGCCCTGCGCAGCCCGTTGTCGCGGGCCAGGTCGGCTTCGGGAGTCCCCCCGCCCGCCATGGCGTCCATCCACTCGCGCCATTGGGGGAACTTGCCCAGGGAATAGACGTCCGGGGACGGCTCCAATCCCAGGACGGCCGGGGCCACGGATTCCTCCCGGATGGCGCCTTTGCTTCCGCCGCTTCCCGGCTCCACGCCGATGCATTCGGTTTCCTTGTGGAGCACCAGGTCCACGGTGCCGTGGTTGCCCAGGAGGACCTTGCCGGAGAGGCCCAGATTGGCCATGGTGCCGGCCATGCGCAGGGCGTAGCGCTTGTGGGAGATGCCCAGGAGCATGGGCGACCCGGGCCAGGGATTCACCAGCTTCTCCGCGGTATGCAGGCAGGAGCGGAACCCCAATTGGGACCGGAGCCCGTCCAGGGAGGCCAGGCCCGGGATCAACGCGTTGCAATCCACCAGCACCGGCGCGGGAACGGCGGCGGGCCCTCCCGGGAACAAGGGGCCGGCCGGATCCAGCAGCTTGGCCAATTCCCGGGTGTCGTCGAAGGAGGCGCGGTTCTTCTGGAGCACCGGGGCGCTGCGGACCAGGCCCACGCCCACGCCGAAGCGTCCGAGCAGGTGCGCCGCCAGCAGGGAAGCGAGCCCGCCCTTGCGCTGGGTGTCCGAGGCCAGGTTCAAGACCAGGGTCTTGCGGCCCGCCAGGGGCGCTTGGGGAAGCATGCGGCCCCGGAACACGTCGGCCAGGCCGTCCAGTTCTTCCTGGGTGAGTTCTTTGATGCGCAGGGCCTGCAGGAAGGCCCCGGCCTGCACCGGCAGGAACGCGCCGTCCAGCAGGAGAGCGAACGCGAGGCGGCTTTCGGCGGGAGTGAGGTCCGCGGACAGGGTCCGGCCCTTCCCCACCTTTTTCACGAAATCCACCGGCCGCGACGCCGGTTGGGCCTTCGCGGACGCGGGAGATCGCTCCGCCGGAGCGTCCTCCGTACCCGCCGAACCTGCCTCCGATGTCATGGACGATCTCCTCTCCCCATCAATTTAGTAAAGCGGGCCCGTGGTAAAGCGGGCCGGCGCCCGGGCTCTCCGGAAGGCGGTCGATCCCGTCCGGACTAATGCCGTTGCATTTAACGGGATAGTTATCCATTTTCTCTCCATGGAAAAAGCCGCCCCGGAAAACACCCAAACCACCTTCCAAAAAGCCTCCTTCCTCATCTACCTGCTGGCGGTGACGGCGGCGTTCCTCTTCCTGCTGCAGAACTTCCTCATGGTTCTGGTGCTGGCCGCGGTGTTCACGGGGCTCACCTATCCGGTATACGCCTGGTTCCTCGCCAAGGTGCGGAAGCCGCCCATCGCCGCGCTCCTCACCCTCCTGTCCGTCCTCTTGGTGCTGGTCCTCCCGCTCATCGCCGTGGGCACCATCGCCTACCAGGAGGCCGTGGGATTCTTCGGGAACCTGGACGTCAATACCTGGCGCGGGCACCTCGAGGGCGCCATCCAGTCGGTGCGGGACCGCTTCCCGAGCCTGCTGCAGAAGGTGAACACGGAGAACCTCACGGGCATGGCCATCAGCGGCGTGCAGAACGGGTTCCAGTTCGCGCTCAAGCACAGCGCCGACATCTCCCTGTCCCTGGCGAACAACGTGCTCAACTTCTTCCTGATGCTGTTCGTCATGTTCTACTTCTACCTGGACGGGAAGCGCATCCTGGAGCGTTTGATCCGCTGGTCCCCTCTCAAGGACGAATACGAGCGCATCCTGATCGAGAAGTTCCTGTCCGTGAGCAAAGGCACCCTGAAAGGCATCCTGGTCATCGGCGTGATCCAGGGGATCCTGGGGGCCATCCTGTTCTGGGCCGTGGGCCTGAGTTCGCCCGTGTTCCTGGGCACCCTGATGGTGTTCGCCAGCATCATCCCGGCCGTGGGCACGGCCGGCATCTGGGGGCCCGCCGCGGCCTTCCTGCTGTTCGAGGGGCGCTGGGGGGCGGCCTTGGCCGTGGTCTTCACCGGGGCCGTGGTCATCGGGAGCGTGGACAATTTCGTGCGGCCCATCCTGGTGGGCAAGGACATCAAGATGCATGATCTGCTGGTCCTGCTCAGCACCTTGGGCGGCCTGGCCGTTTTCGGCCTCACGGGATTGATCATCGGCCCCATCATCGCCTCCATGTTCCTGAGCATCTGGAACATTTTCGAGGAGGTGTTCGCCGAAGAGCTGGCGGCCAACCGCCAATCCGGCTTCCGCACCGGCGAAATCGCCCGGATGATGAAGGAGCCGCCCCCGGCCACCAGCCCGGGCAAGCCCGGCAAGAAGTAATCCGGAAAGCCCCCGGCCCCGGCTGGCATCGGTCCCGGCATGTTCCTTATAATGGGGGCATGAAAGAAAGGCGCGAGTCCCTCATCCCCATCGCCCCCGATTGGAAACCCGAAGCCATGGCCCGGCTCATCGAGCGCGAGGTGGAGAAATGGTGGGACGAGGGCTGGGTGTTCCTGCGCGCGGACACGGACAAGCTGATGGAGTCCGTCTGCCTGTATTTCGAGCGCACCGTCGTCCTGGAAAGCGATCTCGACCGCGCGGATTGACCGGCGCGCGATCGCTCCGATCCAAAACGCCCTCGCTTCCGTATCTAGGGGTGCTGGTGCCCCGGCACCAGGGACCTGAACGACACTTTTCCAACGGAACCCGATATGATGCGCCGAATCCTCCGACCCATCCGGCTATGCTATTGCCTGGTCTCCATCGCAGCCGCCGGAGACGCGGCCAGGGACGCCTGGGAGTTCGTCCTCCGCGCCCCGCCCGGCGATGCGCCCCTCGACCGGCGGATCACCGCCCTGCAAAAGACCTTGCGCGGCGTGCCCGCGGGAAGTCCGCGCCTGGAGGAACTGGGCTGGCTCTTCATCGCCAAGGCCCGCGCGGGGTTCGACGAAGGGTACTATCGCCAGGCGGAGCAATGCGCCCTGCTGCTGGACGCGGCGCGCCCCGGATCGCCGGCCGCGCTCCTCCTCCGCGGCCACGCGTTGCAGAGCATGCATCGCTTCGCGGAAGCGGAAGCCGCGGCCAAGACCCTGGCGGCCTCGCGCGGCCTGGCCTATGACTTCGGCCTGTTGGGCGATGCCCTGATGGAACAAGGCAAGCTGGACTCCGCCCTGGCCGCCTACCAGGCCATGATGGATCGCAAGCCCGGATACCAGGCCTATGCCCGCTCCGCGCACATGCGCTGGCTGTATGGGGACGTGGAAGGCGCGGCCGGCATGATGGCCATGGCCGTTTCGGCCTGCAGCCCCCGGGATCCGGAGGCCCTGGCCTGGGCCTACGTGAAATCGGCCGCCTATCAATGGCAGTCGGGCCGGAATGCCGCCGCGACGGCCTCCTGCGCCGCCGCGCTGGACCGCATGCCCGGATACGCGCCCGCCCTGCTGCTGCGGGGGCGCATCCACCTGGCGCAGGGCCGATCCGCCGCCGCCCTCGCCGATCTCGCCGCTTCCGCGCGCGCGCATCCGCTTCCGGAAGGCCTGTGGGCCCTGGCCGACGCGTTGCGGCAGGCGGGCCGCGCCGCTTCCGCCGACAGCGTGGAAGCCGTCCTGGCTTCGTCCGGAGCGCGCCGGGATCCCCGCACGTTCTCCCTTTATCGTTCCACCCGCCTCTCCGCCCGCCCCGCCGCTTCCGATTCCGCCTTCCCGGGCGATGCCGCCGAGGCGCTGGCTTATGCCCGCAGGGAACTGTCGAACCGGGGCGACGTCTTCACCCATGACGCCGTGGCCTGGGCGGCCTATGCCTCCGGGGATTTGCCCGCCGCGTCCTCCCATGCCGACAGCGCCCTGGCGCGCGGCACGCGGGACGCCCGCTTGTACCTGCACGCCGGGATCATCGCCCGGGCGGCGGGCGAAAAGGCGAAGGCGCGCGCCCGGCTGCAGTCCGCCCGCGCCCTGGCGCGGATGCTGTTGCCTTCGGAACGGAGGCTGCTCGAAAAAGCCCTGGCGCGCCCCGCGGCCGGGCCACCCGCTTCGGCGGCGGGGGCTTAGCGCCCCGGCCCCGGAGATTCCCTTCCATCCACCATTTCAAGGAGTGATCATGAAAATCCTATCGTTCACGGGGACCGCCATGCCCGGGACCCTGGCCGTCCTGGCGGCCGCATGCCTTTCGGCCCTGGCGCCCGCGGCCCGGGCTTCCAGCCACATGGACGCGCCTCTCATCACGTTGGACGATGCCGCCAACACCACCGACGTCTATGCTTTCCTGAGCGAAAGGCAGGGGCGCAAATACCTCACCACCGCCTTGTCGGTGTTCCCGTTCGAGGAGCCCGGCATCGGGCCCAACGGCTTCCGCTTCGATGACAACGTGCGTTACGAGATCCACGTTTCCACCGGGAACGACGTGGCGCGCGGGCGGTCCAGCTACACCTACCGCTTCGATTTCCAGACCAAGTACCGCAACGCCAAGACCATCCTGCAATCCTACCTGGGCGTGATCCGGGCGCCCGGCGACGAAGCCCAGAACCTGTCCCAGACCTATACGGTCACCGCCATCGACGAGCGCAAGGGCAAGACGGTCTCCCTCGGCAAGGGCCTGGTGCCGCCCAACAACCAGGGCATCGCCACGCCCCTCTACAACCAGGACGGGGACGGGGAGAAACCCGCCCGGGACGGCGTGGCCGACGCGGCGGATCTCGATCCGTACACCGCCGCGTCCATCCAGGACCTCAAAGGAGGCTACCGCAGCTTCGCGGGCCAGCGCGACGACGGGTTCTACGGGGACATCCAGGCCATCTTCGATCTGCTGGCCCTGAGGAAGCCGGGCAAGGACGCGCAGAAGGGCTTCAACGTGCATACCATCGTGCTGGAAATCCCCCTCGATCAGATCGGCGGGGACATGCAGATAGCGGGCGTGCACGCCACCACCAGCCGCCTGCGCCCGCCGGTGTTGGGCGACGCGCGCTCGGCCGCGGACTTCCTCTGCAACCGCGGCAAATACTACGTGCAGGTGGGGCGCCAGGGCAATCCCCTGTTCTGCGAAGGCTTCGTGGCCATCGAGGACAAGGATCTCTACAACCGCCTGAGCCCGGCCGCGGACGCCTCCACCTTCAAGAAGTACGCGCTCAAGCCCGAATTGGCGGCGCTCCTCAACGCGCTCGTCTTCGGCGGCAAGGGCCCCGCCCCGGAAACCGGCCGCACCGATCTGGCGGGCATCTTCATCCCCGATCTGATCAAGGTCGATCTGTCCACCGCGCCGGCCCGCCTGGCGGGCGGAAGCGCGGCGGCCCCCAACGACGCCGGGTTCTCGCGCCTGGGCATCTTCGGCGGGGACGTGCTGACCAGCAAGGTGCAGCCGGGATTCGACGGCAAGGGGCTCGTCCCGGGAGGCTGGCCCAACGGCCGCCGCTTCGGCGACGACGTGGTGGACATCGGCGTGACCGCCCTCATCAGCGATCTGCGCGTGAGCCCGCCCGTCATCAACGGACCCGCCGGCGACAACGTGGACGGAAACGACATCGGCTACAACAAGGTGTTCCCTTACGCGGCGACGCCCCAGAACGGGCGCGTCCACGAACACCATTGAGGCCCGCTAGAACCGGCTCTTGAGCAGCAGGTGGATGTCCTGCACCGCATTGAGGGCCGCCTGGCCCCCCACGTGGTTCCGGAAGACCGCGGCGACCTGCCCGGTCTTCTTCAACAGTTGGATCTGGCCGCGCACGCGCTCTTCCAGCTCCGGCAGGGAATACCGGTACTCATAACGGGCGTTCCGCGCCCGCAGGCGCTCCGCCGGCGGACCGCCCGCTTCCGAAGCCCGCCAGGCCGCCGCGTTGCGGCCGCAATAGCGCACGTAAGCCTTGCCGGTGGTGGCATAGGCCTTGAGGGGAAAAGCATGGGGCAGGTCCGGGAGATCCGTATTGCAGATGCCCACCCCGGCGTCCTTGAGGGATTGCAGCACCGCTTCCTGGTGCCAAGTGCGGTTGCGGAACTCCACGTGCACGTCCAGGCCCTCCGAGACCGCCCCGGACGCGGTCTCCAGCAGGTAATCCAGGGCCCCGCGCCCGCGCTCCACGCCCTCGCCCAATTGGATGAGGAAGGAATAGAAGCGCCCCGCCTCCGCCAGGGGCGACACCGCGGCCGCGTGCTTGCGCATGAGCGCGCGGCCCTCGCGCGGATCCCCGATGCGCTTGCCGGAAACGTCCCCGCGGACCTTGACGGAGAACATCATGCCCGGCTTGCTGCGCCGCTCCAGCTCGGCGAAATGCCGGATCTCCGGCTCCCGGGAAAAGGTGCGGTCGATCTCCAGGAAGGAGAAATAGAGCTGGTAGAAGGCGAACCAGCCCCCGCCTTGCGCGCCGGGCGGATAGAAGCGCCCGGCCCAGTCCCGGTACTCGTACCCGCCGGTGCCCACGCGCAGGCCCAGGCGCGAGAGATCGGGCGGGATGTCCAGGGGCTTCCAAGCGGCCGGGGCGCCGCCCGGCGGGGCGGCGGGGAAACCGGCGGGCGGAGGCGGCAGGGATCGTAACACAGAGGTTACCCTCGGGCGCGCGGGCGGCGACGGCTCCGGGAACGGGGCGGGGGCGGCTTCGGCGGGAGTCCAATCGTCCATACTGCACAAATGTACAGTCTTCCGGGGCAATCGATCAATGGCCGGGCACGGATGCCGAAAACGGGACGGAATCGCAAGGGCGGTTTGGGCTTTTGGAGGTCTCCGGAAAGGAAAACCGTTGCTTCGGGCTACCCGGTGCGCAACGGAAGGGCCAACGGGGCTACTCCATCACCTGGGTCAGGATGATGGGTCCGTCCCCGGTCACGATGAGGCTGTGCTCGTACTGGGCCACGAAACTGCGATCCGCCGTGGTCAGGGTCCAACCGTCGCCCGCTTCCTCCGCGAAATCGGCGCCCGTGGACACGAAGGTCTCGATGGCCACCACCATGCCCTCGGCGAACACGTCCTTCTGCTTCGGTTCGTAATAGTTGAAGATATGATCGGGATACTCATGCAGCGCGCCGCCCGTGCCGTGGCCGGTCAGGTTGCGGATGGTCGCGAACCCGTTCAGTTCCGCCTCCCGCTCGATGGCCCGGCCCACCAGGTTCAGCTTGCGGCCCGGCTTCGCCTGGGCGATGCCCTTGCGGAGCGCGCGCCGGGAGCAATCGCACAGCTTTTCGATCCGCTTGCTCTCGTTCCCGAAGGCCACGGTGAAGCCGGTGTCGGCGAAATACCCGTCCAGCTCGGCGGAGACGTCCAGGTTGATGAGATCGCCCTTGCGGATCTTCCGCTTGGAGGGGATGCCATGGGCGATGGCCTCGTTGACGCTGATGCAGGTGCTGCCGGGGAACCCGTAGATCTTCCGGGGAGCCGAGACCGCGCCGTAGCGGCCGAAGTTCGCCTCCGCGACGGCGTCCAGCTCCCGCGTGGTGATGCCGTCCTCGATGCCGTTCTTCATCAGCTCCAGGGTCTCGGCCACGACATGGCCTATCTTCCGCAGGGCTTCGATGTCGAAATGGTTGCGAATGGTCATGGGGATTCCTCGGAGGCAATGGCCCGGGGGCCGTCCACCCGTAAATCTACATCATTCACTCGGCCCGGATGAAAAACGGGACTCCGGTCAGGAGGGCGCCCACCAACAGGATGGCCCACAGGCTGTCCACGAAATACGGGAACAGGCCCAGCCCCAGGCCGCAGCCCAGGAACAGGTAATTCCCCCGTTTCTTCCCGAAAATGAAATAACCCGCGCCCACCAGGCCGAACAGGAATTCGATGAACAGCTTGGTCGGATCCACGGCCTATTCTCGCATGGCTTTTCCCCGGAGTCAATCCGCGGGCCGGTTCTTGATGGCGCCGACCAATCCCGACAGCACGCCCGACAACACGTCAACGATGCCCGGATCGGCAATCGCGCCGGTCTTGGAAATGCGCTTGTAGATGGCCGGGATCGCGAAGGAGGCCTCCGGCACCACCCTGGCCGAAAGGGCGCTCAGCACCAGGAGCAGGGAGGCATGCGCCTTGTCCCCGCCCGCCGAGGTGGGCGAAGCGCTCAGGGCCGCCACCGGCTTCTTGTCGAACTCGCCCGAGGAAACGGTCCAGTCCAGCGCGTTCTTCAGGACGCCGGGCATCCCGAAGGCGTATTCCGGCGTCGAGAGGACGACGCCGTCGCTGCGCTTGAGCAAGGCCCGGAATTCCCGGACCGGCCCGGAGGCGTCGGCATCGTCCAGCTCCGGGCTGAAGAAGGGCAAACGGCCCAAGTCCCCGTAGATCTCGAATTCGATGCCGGGATGCGGAAGCGCTTGCATGAGTTTCAACAGGGTGGTGTTGGAGGAGTTCTCCCGCAGGCTGCCCGATATCCCCAGGATCCTCACGTCCTTTCCTCGCGCGCTTTTCCATCCCGCTTCATTTCCGTTCCGGCTCCTTTTCCATCATCAGCGCATAGTCCTGGAACCCCATGGCCTTCCAGAACGCAAGACCCATCCTATTATCGGCCAGGACTTCCATGCGAATTCTTCCGCCGGCCCAGAGATTCCGTTCCGCCCATTGGAACAACATCCTTCCATAGCCTCTCGTCCGCTTGTTCCTTTCGATGAACAGCTGCCGCACGTGGACATGATCGGGCTCGCGCTTGAACAAGGCATATCCGAGAATATCCCCATCCTCTTCCGCGTAAACCACCTGGTATTCGCCCCGGGCGAGCCAAGTTTCCATGCGGGTTTCCAATTCCGGCACCGTCATCGGATTGCGATGGCCAGAATCCTCGATCATGCGCTTGTTCATGGGAGCCAGGATCGCCGCATCCGCGGGAACCGCCAGCTTATAAGCGATGGCCATGGTCCGATCGTCTCCCCAACCCGCGCAGCCTTTCCGCGCAGAGACAGGAATCTAGTATTTAGGCCCGTTTTTCGCCGCAATTTGCCTGTTGCAACAAATACCGTTTCGACGTATATTATATCCATGAACACGAAATCGGTCCAACAAGTCTTCTCCCCCGCCGCGCCCCATATGGTAGGCGACGGCTTCAGAGTGCACAATTTCTTCCCCGGCGGGCACCGCATCGGCATCCATCGGATGAGCCCGTTCTTCCTGATGGACTACGGCTCCAAGACCGTATTCCCGCCCAGCGACACGCCCAGGGGCGTGGGCGCCCATCCGCATCGCGGCTTCGAAACGGTGACCATCGCCTATCACGGCCGGGTCTCCCATCACGATAGCGCGGGCAACAGCGGGATCATCGGCGAAGGCGACGTGCAATGGATGACGGCCGGAGCGGGCGTGCTCCACAAGGAATACCATGAGAAGGAATTCAGCCGCGCGGGCGGCCTGATGCAGATGGTGCAATTGTGGGTGAACCTGCCCGCCAGGCATAAGATGACGGCCCCGAAATACCAGGAGCTGACCCATGCCGGCATGGGCGTCCATGTTTTGTCCGGAGAGGTTTTGTCCGGAGAGGTTCCGCCCGAAGGGGCCGGCAAGGTGGAAGTGATCGCCGGGGAGTACCGGGGCGCGAAAGGCCCCGCCCATACCTTCACGCCCATCCAGATGTACAACGCGCGCCTGAAGCGGGGCGCGACGGCGGACTTCAGCTTTCCGGAAACGCATAACACCGGCATGCTGGTGATCGAAGGCGGCATCACCATCAACGGGACCGCCAAGGCCCCGGCGGATCATTTCGTCCTGTTCGCCAACGAGGGCGAAACCGTTTCCGTGCGGGCCGACGAGGACGCCGTGGTCCTGATCCTGAGCGGCGAGCCCATCGAAGAACCCATCGCCTCCTACGGGCCGTTCGTGATGAACACCCAGCAGGAAATCATGCAGGCGATCGAGGACTTCAACGGCGGCAAGTTCGGCGTCCTGGAGGACTGAACGCGGCGGGCGGATCCGATCCGTCCGCTCATTCCCCCGAGGCCGCCGGCGCGGCGTTCTTCATCGGGAACAGGTAGTTGAACAGGAAGGTGATCCCCATGGCGATGGCGCAGCCGGCGATCACGCAGCCGATCCGCTCCAAGGCCACCCGCCAGGAGTTCGTCTGCTGCTCGTTGAGCATGACGATGATCAGCGAAACCAGGGCCGAACGGATGGCTGCGTTCAGCTTGAAGGCCGTGCCCACGGCGATGGTGGCGACCACGCCCGCGCACAGCAACGGCAGGTCCGGCTTGCGCGCCAGGTAGAGCAGCAGGCCGATGGTGGAGCCGACGACATTGGCCGCCATCCTCTCGAAGGCCAGCTTGTTCGAATCGCCCCCGTCCGGCGCCAGCACCAGCAGGATGGAAATGATGCTCCAGTAGAATTGGTGCTGCGGGAAAAGCCTGTACAAGGCGTATCCCAGGCACAGGCCCAGCACGCATTTCACCGCGTACAGGGCCAGCCGCGCCCGCTCGGAATCCATCCGCAAGGCGGCCTTCACGCCATCATTCCGTCATCAGCCATTGGCGACGTCGGCAGCCGTCATGGATCGGATTCGTATTCTTCGGAAAGGCCCGCGCGCAGCGACCATTCTTCCCGGCCGCCTCCCAAGGCCGCTCCGTCGAGAGCGCCTTCGATGATGTACTTGGGGGCGGATTCGGAAATCTTCACGATGGCGGAATCGCCGGTATCGTCCACCAGCATCAGATCCAGCACGTAGTCCTCTTCCAGGACCTTGCCCGCCTTCTTGGCCTTCAAGCGGTTCCCGTATTCGAAACCGGCCGCGAACAGGCTGTCCCTCGCCCGGATGCGGATCTTCTTCTCGCCCTTCCTGGGCCGGAGCCGGGTCCATTGGCCCGCCTTGCCTTTCCCGGCCGTGAAGAAGAACGTCCCGCGGCCCAGCTTCAGGGCCACCTCGTCCCCGGTGCGGAAGCCGTCGTTCTTCACGTACACGGATTCGATCCGGACCGCCTTCTTCTTCCCGTTCTTGAGCCACACGGAGCTGCCTGGGCGGCTGGGATTGGTCCATTCGGATTTCGAGAACTCGATCGAGCCGGAGTTCCGGAGCAGGAGGAACAAGGGTATCAACAGCAATTTCAAATTCATGGCGCTCTGTCCGCATTCATGGCACTTGGTCTCTCGCAAATATCTTTCGTACGGGGGGGAACCGTCAAGGGTCCCGCGCGAGATAGCGATAAATTCATCCGGACTCCACGTTCGCGCCGCTGAGGATGGCCCCGAACCCGGAGCGGGCGCGGATTTTCGCCAAGGCATCGCCCAAGGCCCGTTGGCGAGGGTCGGCTTGGGACGCGAACAGATCCGTCTGGCCCGTATCCCGCCTGGGCGCGGGCGCGGTGAGGGCGACGGCGCGGAGGGACACGCGGCGCTGGTAGAGGACGCGGAACAGTTCCCGGGCCCTGGCGGCCAGCACGTCGAACGCGTCGGTGCGGGGGCGGAGGATCGCGGTCCTGCGCGCGGCCTTGCCGTCCGCGTAGCGGATGGCAAGCACCAGCCGATCGGCCTGCAGCCCGGCCTTGCGCAACTGGAACGCCAGCTTGTCCGCGGTGAGGCGGACCTTGCGGTCCAGCCCGTCTTCATCGTTGAGGTCCTCCGCGAGCAAGGTCTCGGCCGTGAGGCTCCGGCGCTCGATGCGGATCTCTTCCAGGTCCAGGCCGCACGCCAGCGTGTAGAGCTTCTCCCCTTCCCCGCCGAAGCGCGCCGCCAGCGCCGTCCGCCCCAGCCCGCGGATCTGGCCCACGGAGTCGATCGCGTAGCGCCGGATGCGCTCGCGGCATTGCGGCGACAGGCCCGGGAGGCGCGCGGGAGGAAGAGGCGCGAGCATGCCCGCTTCCTCGCCCAAGGGGCAGTAAGCGGTGTCCCTCCCCGCGTCCAGGGCCAGGCCCGCCATCACCTTGGCCATCAAGCGCGTGCCCGCGGCGCCCACCGCCACCTCGTCCAGGCCGGTGGAGAAGCGCGCGTCCCGGCGGAGCTTGGCCGCCAGCGCCTCCGGCTGCAAGGCGCGCGCGGCCGGCGTGCCCGTCATGTCCAGCAAAGCCCGCCCTCCGCGCACCTCGAACTCCGGCGTATAGCGGAAGCACAAGGCGCGCAGCTCTTCGCCCAGCGCCGCTTCCCACGCGGCATTGCGGAACACCGGCGCCACCTGCCCGAAGCGCCGGCGCACGGCCGCCAAAGGCATGCCCGCGCGCACCCCCAAGGCGCGGGCCGCGCCCGAGCATCCGATCACGAAAGTCTTATGGCTGTGCGGATCCTGATCCACCACCGCGAAGGCCTTGCCCTTGTACGCGCCGTCCCAGGCGGACAGGGCCTGGGACGGGAAGTCTTCGGTTTCCAGGGCCAGGAACAGGGGAGGCGGAGCGGTGATCATGCTGCCCAAATGTACAGTTAGTCCGTAGCCTCGGCAATCGAGAAAACGGGCGATTTACGGGGAATTATCTTTCCTGCATGGGTTTCCGGTTCCACAAGGCCGTTCTTCTGCTCCCGGCCCTTTGGCTCCCCGCCCTTTCCCAGACCAGCTCTCCCCTGGCCGCCCATTGGGGCGCTTCCGTCTCGCCCGAGTTCAAACGGGGATTCCAATCGGGCATGACCTTCCTCTCCTTCACGGAATACGATTCCGAGGGCCGGCGTTTCGGGGACACGGGCAAAGATCCTTCCGGGGATCCGCCCTAT
>DATENA010000230.1:0-38609 GCA_035275285.1 Fibrobacteria bacterium
GGCGTGGTCTCCTGCCCCTCCCTGTCGCCCGAGCTTCTGGAAAGCGAACTGTTCGGCCACGCGCGCGGGGCCTTCACCGGCGCGCTCCGCGACCATCCCGGCCGCATCGCCGCCCATGACGGCGGCACCCTGTTCCTGGACGAGATCGGCGATCTGCCCCTCCAGGTGCAACCCAAGCTATTGCGGTTCCTCCAGGACCGGGAATACGAAAGGGTGGGCGAAACCGCCTCCCGCAAGGCGGACATCCGCATCCTGGCCGCGTCCAACCTGGACCTGGACGCGCTGGTCGCGGCCGGGCGTTTCCGGGAAGACCTGCTCTACAGGCTCAACGTTTTCCAGATCGAGCTGCCCCCTTTGCGGGAAAGGACCGAGGATATCCCTCTCCTTTCCCATCGCTTTCTGGCCTGCTATGCCGGCAGGAACCGCCGCCAATTCCACGGCTTCACGGAAGATGCGCTGCAAGCGATGAAGGGCCATCCCTGGCATGGCAACATCCGCGAGCTGCGCAACGTCATCGAGCGCGCCACCATCGTGGCGCGGGGATCGCATATCGGCGTCCCCGAACTCGGGTTGAAGCCGGGCCATGCGGAGGAACCCGTGCAAGTAGGGTCCGCCGTGAGCCTGGACAAGCTGGAAGAAGCCCATATACGCCACGTGCTGGCATCTTGCAAATCCCTGGAAGAGGCGGCCCGCGTCCTGGGCATCGATGCCGCCACGCTCTGGCGCCGCCGCAAGAAATACGGCATCTGATCCCCGGCTCGGCATTGCAGACTGCAAGGCCTTTCCCATGGGTCCTTGCAAACTGCAAGCCCCCTGATTTCCGGTCCGGAGGAACGGGCCGTTTTCCCGTCCGGAAACCCGTTTTGTCCTTGGCCCAGCCGGCATGCTTGTTGCATTCCGGAAGCCCATGCCCGGACTCCGCCCGAAACTGATCATCGCCTTCACCGGATTGTCGCTGCTGCTCGTCACGGTGGCGGGCCTGGGGACCGTGGTCATCGAAAGGGTCTCCCGATCCTTCGATCGCATCTTCCGGGAAAACCTGACCAGCATCGATGCGAGCCAGGGAATGGGCCGGGCCGCGGAGACGATGAACCAGGCCCTCCTGGAAAGCTTGTGGGGAAACACGGATCCGGACACCGCCTCCGTCAGGGCCGAAATCGACGCGTTCGACCGCCGGCTGGAATTCCAAAGAGGAAACGTGACCGTGCTGGGCGAAAAGGAAGCGACCGACAGCCTGCAAAAGGCATGGAACGGATTCCTCGCCCGGTATGCCTCGATACCCTCGTCCGGGCGGCCGATCGCGGAGCGCCGGACCTACTACCTGAAAGAGGTGAGGCCCGATTTCGAGTCGATCCGGCGCCTGACCGGATCCATCGCGGACCTGAACTCCCGCAACATCCTGTCCGCGGACGGGCAGGTGCGGGCGGAGGCGCGGGCGGCGCGCAAGGCCATGACCCTGTTGCTGGGTTCCGGCGCCGTCCTGGTGCTGATTTTCTTCTACCTGCTGGGCAAGGCCATCCTGGAACCGCTGCGCGCCCTGACGCGATCGGCCCAGGAAATCGAACGGGGCAACCTGGCCCTGGCCCTGGAGGTGCGGTCGCGGGACGAACTCGGCCAGTTGGCGGAGGCCTTCAACGCCATGACCGCGCGCTTGCGGGAATTCCGGAGGACGGACCAGGCCAAACTGATGCGGACGCAACAGACCACGCAAATGGCCATCGACAGCCTGCCGGACGCCGTGGCCGTGATCAGCGCCGAAGGGACGGTCGAAATGTCCAACGATCCGGCCCAATCCCTTTTCGGGATCAAGCCCGGAACGCGCGTGGAGACCTTGGGCCTGGACTGGCTCACCGCTTTGTTCCGGAACGTGGTCCGGCAGATGCGCGCCTTCAATCCGGAAGGCTACCAGTCCGCCATCCAGGCTTTCCCGGAGGGGAAGGAACGCTTTTTCCTGCCCCATCTCATCCCCATCCTGGACCGGGCCAAACTCCTCAACGGAATGACCCTGGTGCTGGCGGACGTGACCGAATTGCGGAAGCTGGACGAAAGCAAAAGCGATCTGCTGGCGACCGTATCCCATGAGCTCAAGACCCGCCTGACCTCGGTGAGGATGGCGGTCCACCTGCTCCTGGACGAAAAGGTGGGCGATTTGAATCCACGCCAGGCCGACCTGCTGGTGACGGCGCGGGAGGATACGGAAAGGCTGCACCGGATCATCGAAGGGCTCCTGGACATCGGGCGGATCCGCTCCGGCAACCTCAAGATGAAAGTGCGGCCCATGGAGGCCCTGGAACTGGTCCTGCAACCGGTGGATTCCCTGCGCCACGCTTTCCAGGACAAGGGCGTCAAGCTCGAATACGACGTGCCGGCGGAATCGCCCCGGGTTTCGGCGGATCCCTCCCGCGTCCATCTCATCCTGGCCAACCTTTTGACCAACGCCTTGAAATACACCCCGGCCGGAGGGCGCGTGGACGTCCGGGTTTCGGAACGTCCGGGCGCGGTCGCGTTCCGCGTGGCCGATACGGGGGCGGGGATTCCGGCCGGGGACGTGCCCAGGGTTTTCGAGAAGTTCTACCGGGGGACCCGCGAAGGAGAGCCCGGCGGCGCGGGCCTGGGCCTGGCCATCGCCAAGGAGGTGGTGGAGGCCCATGGCGGGGAAATCTCCGTGGAAAGCGTCGAAGGCAAGGGAACGGTTTTCACGTTCACATTGAAACCGGCCGGGGACAACCAGGGGGACTGACATGGATCTCTTCTACGTGGGCGCCACCATCCTCTTTTTCATCCTGTGCGGGCTCAGCCTGCGCCTTTTCGGAAAACAGGATGGACAAAATGGCGGAGAGGACTGAATCATGGGAACTCTAATCATGGCCTTAGTGTGCATTCTATTGCTCGGGTATCTCTTCGTCACCTTGTTTTTCCCGGAGAAATTCTGAGGAGGATGCGGCATGGACGGGTTCGGTTGGATACAATTGGCGCTTTTCCTAGGGATGCTTTTTCTGCTCACCAAGCCCATGGGGCTATACCTGTTCCAGGTACTGACTCCGGGCGGTAAAACCTTTCTATCGCCCGTCTTGGGGCCGATGGAAAAGCTTTTCTACCGCATCGCCGGGATCGATCCCGAAAAAGAGCAGGATTGGAAGGGATATGCCTTGTCCATTCTCCTGTTCAGCCTGGTCGGCATGCTCATCACCTATTTGATCCTGCGGGTGCAGCACCTGCTGCCGCTCAACCCCCGGAACTTCGCCGCCAACACGCCGCACCTTGCGTTCAACACCGCCGCGAGCTTCACGACGAATACCAATTGGCAGAGTTACGTGGGTGAAACCACCATGTCCTACTTCTCCCAGATGGTAGGACTGGCTTGGCATAACTTCACCTCCGCTGCGGTCGGCATCGCCATCGCGGCGGCCTTGGTGCGGGGTATTGCGCGGGCAACCTCCAAGACCCTGGGCAATTTCTGGGTGGATTTCACGCGCACCACCCTCTACCTTCTGCTTCCCATCTGTCTGGTCTACTCCCTGTTTCTGGTCTCCCAGGGCATCATCCAGAATTTCTCGGCCTACACCGCGGCCGTGGGCCTTGAAGGCGGCAACCAGTCGATTGCCCAAGGCCCCATCGCTTCCCAGATCGCCATCAAGATGCTGGGCACCAACGGCGGCGGCTTCCTGAACGCCAATGCCGCCCATCCCTTCGAGAATCCGAATGCGCTCAGCAACTTCGTCCAGATGCTGTCCATCTTCCTCATTCCCGCGGGCCTTACGTATTATCTGGGCAAGATGGTCAAAAACCAAAAGCATGGCTGGTCGGTCTGGTCCGCCATGGCCGTTCTCTTTCTGGCGGGCACCCTGGTCTGCTGGTGGGCCGAGGCCCATCCCAATCCCCTGCTGGCCGGGCTGGGCATCGACGCTTCCACCGGCAACATGGAAGGCAAGGAGGTGCGCTTCGGCATCTTCAACTCTTCGCTCTTCGCCACGGTCACCACGGACGCATCCTGTGGAGCCGTCAACGCCATGCACGATTCCTTCACGCCTCTCGGCGGCATGGTGCCCTTGTTCAGCATCCAATTGGGAGAACTCATTTTCGGCGGCGTAGGCGCGGGACTGTATGCCATGATCATCCATATCGTGCTTTCCGTGTTTATCGCGGGCCTGATGGTGGGAAGAACCCCGGAGTACCTCGGCAAGAAAATCGAAGCCTTTGACGTGAAGGTGGCCGTCCTTTACGCTTTGGTGGGCGCCTTCTCGATTCTGGGCTTCTCGGCCTGGGCCGCGGCGACGAAATGGGGCGTAGCGACCTTGAACAATGCGGGTCCGCATGGATTCAGCGAATTGCTGTATGCCTTTTCTTCGGGCACGGGAAACAACGGCAGCGCCTTCGCCGGCATCGGGGCCAACAACCCCTGGTACGATACCACCCTCGGCTTTGCCATGCTCATCGGCCGGTTCCTGATGATCCTTCCGGTCCTGGCCTTGGCGGGCAACCTGGCCAGGAAGAAAATCGCCGCGGAAAGCGCGGGAACCTTCCCGGTCTCGGGCGCCACCTTCACCCTGCTCGTCATGGGTGTCATCGTCATCGTGGGGGGTTTGACCTTCCTGCCCGCCCTGGTCATGGGACCCGTCGTCGAACATTTCCTGATGCTGTCCGGAAAGCTTTTCTGAGAGGATATGAACATGAAGCGGCAAAAGAATTCCCCATTCGACGGAAAAATCCTCGGGACCGCTCTGCTGGAGTCCGTGCTCAAGCTGAATCCCGCCCACCTGATCGCAAATCCCGTGATCTTCGTGACGGAAATAGCGGCCGTCCTCACCACGGCCCAGCTCTTCGCCTTGAAGGCGAACCAGGAGTCGTTGGGGTACGTTTTGCAGATCAGCCTGTGGCTGTGGTTCACGGTCTTGTTCGCCAACTTCGCCGAAGCCATCGCCGAAGGCCGGGGCAAAGCCCAGGCCGACACCTTGCGGAACGCCAGGACCAAGACCAGCGCCACCCGGGTGGACAAGGACGGCCTTTTCACTTCCGTTCCCGCGGAAGCGCTCCTGAAAGGGGACATCATCCTGGTCACCGCCGGCGAGATCATCCCCGCCGACGGCGAGATCCTCGAAGGCGCGGCCACGGTCAACGAGAGCGCCATCACCGGCGAGTCCGCGCCCGTCATCCGGGAAGCCGGAGGGGACAGGAGCGCCGTCACCGGAGGGACCACGGTCCTTTCGGACTGGATCAAAGTGCGCGTCACCGCGGGCGCCGGGGAAAGCTTCCTGGACCGCATGATCAACCTGGTGGAGGGCGCCGAAAGGCGGAAGACCCCGAATGAAATCGCCTTGTCCATCCTGCTCTCCGGCATGACCCTCATTTTCCTGGCCGTGATCATGGCCATGCGGCCTTTCGGGACCTATGGGAACGTGTTTTTCTCCGTAACGACCCTGGTCTCCCTGCTGGTCTGCCTCATCCCCACCACCATCGGAGGTCTGCTGAGCGCCATCGGGATCGCGGGCATGGATCGGCTGCTGCAGAAGAACGTGCTGGCCATGAGCGGCCGCGCCATCGAGGCCGCCGGCGACGTGGACGTGCTGCTGTTGGACAAGACCGGCACCATCACCCTGGGCAACCGGCAGGCGGTGGAATTGCTGCCCGCGCCGGGGGTGACGCCCCTGGAACTGGCCGACGCGGCGCAGTTGGCCTCCCTCGCCGACGAGACGCCGGAGGGACGCAGCATCGTGGTGCTCGCGAAGGAATTCGGGATCCGCGCCCGCAAGATCCATGAGATGCCTTCCGCGAAGTTCGTTCCTTTTACGGCCCATACGCGCATGAGCGGCCTGGACACGGAGGGACGTTCCATCCGCAAGGGCGCTTCGGACTCGGTTCTGAAATTCGCGCGCGAGGCCTGCCCGCCCGAGGTATTGGTGGATGTCGAACGCATCTCCCGGGCCGGCGGCACCCCCCTGCTGGTGGCCGACGAGCGCAAGGTGATAGGCACGGTGCATCTGAAGGACATCGTCAAGGGCGGGCTGCCCGACCGTTTCCTGCGCTTCCGGGCCATGGGCATCCGCACCATCATGATCACGGGGGACAACCCCTTGACCGCGGCCGCCATCGCCAAAGAGGCCGGCGTGGACGATTACCTGGCCCAGGCCACGCCGGAGGACAAGCTGGCCCTGATCCGCAAAGAGCAGGCGCGCGGGCACCTGGTGGCCATGACGGGGGACGGGACCAACGATGCGCCGGCCCTGGCCCAAGCCGACGTGGGCGTGGCGATGAACTCGGGCACGCAGGCCGCCAAGGAGGCCGGCAACCTGGTGGACCTGGACTCCAATCCCACCAAGCTCATCGAAATCGTCGAGATCGGCAAGCAATTGCTGATGACGCGCGGCGTGCTCACCACCTTCAGCATCGCCAACGACGTCGCGAAATACTTCGCCATCATCCCGGCCATGCTGTTGGGCGCATATCCGCAGATCGCCCCCCTCAACCTGATGGGGTTGGGTTCACCCCACAGCGCCATCCTGAGCGCCGTGATCTTCAACGCCTTGGCGATCGTCGCTTTGATCCCCCTGGCGTTGAAGGGCGTGGCCTTCCGCCCCATGGGCGCGGGCGCCATCCTCCGGCGCAACCTCCTCGTTTACGGCCTGGGCGGCGTGATCAGCCCCTTCATCGGCATCAAGATCATCGACCTTTGCCTCAATGCGTTAGGATGGGTATAATCATGGAAAATTGGACGCGACAACTCAGAATCTCGATCCTCGTCTCCGTACTGACCCTTGTCCTGTTGTGCGGACTTTATCCCCTGGCCGTGTGGGGCATCTCCCAGGCGGTGTTTCCGGCCAAGGCCAACGGCTCCCTGATCACCCGGGACGGCAAAGTAGTGGGCTCGGAACTGCTCGGGCAGAATTTCGCGGCGGAAAAATATTTCCATCCCCGCCCTTCCGCGGCGGGCAACGGCTACGATGCCGCCAATTCCGGCGGCAGCAACCTTGGTCCCACGTCGCAAAAGCAATTCGACGCCGTCAAGAACCGGGTGGCCGCCTACCGCAAGGAAAACGGGCTGAAAGAGGGCTCTCTGATCCCGGCCGATGCCGTGACCGCTTCCGGCAGCGGATTGGATCCGGAAATCAGCCCCGCCAACGCCAGGCTGCAGATCGGCCGGGTCGCGCATGCCCGGGGACTGGAGCCTTCCAAGGTGGAGGCGTTGGTCAAGGCCCATACCCGCGGACGCAGCCTGGGATTCCTGGGAGATCCCGGCGTCAATGTCCTCGAAGCGAATCTCGCGCTGGACGGACTGGAATAGGGACCCGATCCGCATGACCGACAAGGCCGCTTCTTTTCTCCAGATGATCCGCCGCGACCGGCGGGGAAGGCTCAAGGTCTACCTGGGCTATGCCGCGGGCGTGGGCAAGACGTACTTGATGTTGCAGGAGGCGCATCGTCTGAAAGCGGAAGGCATCGACGTGGTCATCGGCATCGTGGAGTCCCACGGGAGGAAAGAGACGGCGGAGTTGATCGAAGGCCTGGAGCGCATCCCCATGCGCGTTTCCGAATACCACGGCATCGCGGTGGAGGAAATGGATCCGGAAGCCATCCTGGCGCGCCGGCCCAAGGTGGTCCTGGTGGACGAATTGGCGCATACCAATGCGCCCGGAAGCCGGAACGGCAAACGCTACCAGGACGTGGAAGACCTCCTTGCAGCCGGCATCAACGTCATCGCCACCCTCAACGTGCAGCATCTGGAAAGCCTTTACGATACCGTGGAACGGACCACCCGCGTCAAGGTGCGGGAACGGTTGCCGGATGCCGTGCTCGCCGAGGCGGATCAAATCGTCAACGTCGACCTCTCTCCCGAAGATCTGCAAAAGCGGCTGCAAGAGGGCAAAGTGTACCCCATGGAGCGCGTCCCCGTGGCCTTGGCGAACTTTTTCCAATCCTCCCATCTGGAGCAGCTCCGGGAATTGACCCTGCGCGAGGCGGCTTCGCAAATCGATTTCCGGCGCCGGGAAATGGCCGGCGACCAAGGAAAAGGGACCATCGATCAAGTCATGGTCTGCATGGACGCCCGCGGTCCGGAAAACGCGGCCCTGCTGCGCTACGGCTCGCGGCTGGCGGGGCGGTTGAACCGGAATTGGTATGCCGTCTACGTCCAGACCCTGGACGAGGAGCCCACCGCCATCGATGCCGCGCGCCAGCGCCGCCTGGCGGACACCCTGACCCTGGCCAACCAGTTGGGCGCGACGGTGTTCACGCTGAAGGGCGAAAACGTGGCGGAGACGCTGTCCCGCTTCGCGCGGGAATACCGGGTGGGGCACGTATTGATCGGCAAGCCCCATGCCCGGCCCTGGTGGCGAAGATTCCGCTCCCAGGACGTGGCCGGAAAGCTGTTGCGGAACGAAGGCCCGTTCAACCTGATCGTGATCAATAATCGTCCGGTCGCGGCCGGGAAGGAGGGAGAGGAAATCCGGCAAACGTCCTCCTCCCCGCCGGGCGGAAAAGGCGCGGATAAAATCCGGCTGACCGATTTCCTGGAACCCGATCGGATCCTCATCTGGGACGAGCCGCTGACGAAATTCCAGGCCATGAAGGCCCTGGTCAGGACCCTGAAAGGAGAATCCGGATTCACGGGGGAGGTGCTCCTGGAAAAGCTGCTGGAAAGGGAAAACCAGGGTTCGACCTTCCTCAATGAAGGCGTGGCCCTGCCCCATGCCCGCATGGAAGGGCTGGACGCCCCCATGGTGGCCCTGGGCATTTGCCGGAACGGAATATTGGACGCCTTCACGGAAATGCCCATCGAAGCCGTATTCCTGCTCTTCACCCCCAAGGAGGGCCACCGCTCCCATCTCCAACTGCTGGCCGTCACCGGACGCTTGATGCAGAACCGGCCCTTGCGGAACCGGTTGCGGCAGGAAAGCGCTCCGGCCGGAATCTTCGAGATCCTCAAGGAATCCGAAAATCCTTAGGCATTCCCAGGTTCCGCGATTCCGCGAATTCGCCCGGTTTTCCCCCGGATCCCTCCACCATTTATAGATTTTCGGTTCGGCTACTCGGTTCCCGGAGACGACTCGACCCATGGTAAAACCCGCCAAAACCACCCTCGCGTATCGGCTGAAATGCTTCATCATCGGCGATCCCATCGATCCCACCAACAAGAAGGCGTTCCACAGCATCACCCTGGCCGCCTTCTTCGCCTGGGTCGGACTCGGCTCGGACGGGCTCTCTTCCTCCGCCTACGGTCCGGAAGAAGCCTTCCTCGCCCTGGGCGGGCATACCCATCTGGCCATCCTGATCGCCATCGCCTCCGCCGTCACGGTCCTCCTGATCAGCGCCAGCTATGCCCAGCTCATCGAAGTGTTCCCCTCGGGCGGCGGCGGGTACCTGGTCGCCAGCAAGCTGATCTCCCCCACCGCGGGCATGATCTCCGGATGCGCCCTGATCATCGATTACGTGCTGACCATCACCATTTCCATCGCCAGCGCCGCGGACGCGGTCTTCAGTTTCGTGCCGCCGCAATACCTGCACTACAAGATGGGTTTCTCCCTGGCCGCCCTGATCCTGCTCACGGTGCTCAACATGCGCGGGGCCAGGGAAACCGTCATGCCCCTGGTGCCCATCTTCCTGATCTTCGTCCTCTCCCACGCCTTCGCCATCGTCTACGCCCTGGGCACGCATCTGCTGGACTTCCCCGCCGTGGCCGCCGAGACCGCCACCCAGGCGGCCCGGACGCATTCCGAGCTGGGCCTCCTGGGCATGGCCTTCCTGCTCCTGCGCGCCTTCAGCATGGGCGCGGGCACCTACACGGGGATCGAGGCGGTCAGCAACGGCCTGTCCATCCTGCGCGAGCCCAAGGTCAAGACCGGGAAGCGCACCATGCTCTACATGGCCGTCTCCCTGGCCTTCACCGTCTTCGGCCTCACCCTGGCCTATCTCCTCTTCAAGGTGGAGCACGCGCCCGGCAAGACCCTGAACGCGGTCCTGTTCGAGAGCATCTCCTCTTCCTGGCCGGGTTCCAGCGGCACCTGGTTCGTCTACACGGCCTTGATCTCGGAAGCCCTGATCCTGTTCGCCGCCGCCCAGGCGGGTTTCATGGGGGGCCCGCGGGTGCTCGCCAACATGGCCCTGGACAAATGGTTCCCCACCCGTTTCAGCCTGCTCAGCGATCGGCTGGTGACCCAGAACGGGATCTTCATCATGGGCGCGGCTTCGGTGGCCACCATGATCCTCACCAAGGGTTCGGTCAAATACCTGGTGGTGCTCTACAGCATCACGGTATTCGTCACCTTCGTGCTCTCCCAGCTCGGCATGGTCCGTTACTGGCTGCGGAACCGGAGGGAACTGGACCATTGGCGGCGGAAGCTGGCCGTGAACGGCGCCGGCCTGGCCTTGTGCTCGTTCATCCTGATCGCCGTCACCGTGCTGAAGTTCCGCCAGGGAGGATGGATCACCCTCGTCATCACCGGGGCTCTGATCGCGCTCGCTTTCGCCATCAAGGGGCATTACAATTTCGTGGAGAAGGTCCTCAAGCGCATGGACAACCTCGTCGCCATCGCCAAGTCCAAGGAAAGCGGCTCCCTGCCCAAGCTCATGGGCGCCCAGGCGGGCGCGGAAGCGAAGTTCGATCCCAAGGCCAAGACGGCGGTGCTGCTCGTCAACGGGTTCAACGGCATCGGCCTGCATTCGCTGCTGGCCATCATCCGCATGTTCGGCGGCATCTTCAAGAACATCGTCTTCGTGGAAGTGGGCGTGCTGGACGCCGGCAGTTTCAAGGGAGCGGAAGAGGTCGAGAACCTGCAGAAGCATGTCCGGGAGGAGCTGGACCAGTACGTCGAGTTCGTCAAGCGGAACGGGATTTACGCCGAAGGCATCATGAGCCTCAGCCCGGACGTGGTGGAGGGCACGGGCGAAGTCGCGGCAGGCGTCATCGAGCGCTTCCCCCAGGCGATTTTCTTCATGGGCCAATTGGTGTTCCCGGAAGAAACGATTTTCTCGCGCCTGCTGCACAACAACACCGTGTTCGCGGTGCAGCGGCGCCTGTACCACAAGGGCATCCCGTTCATCATCCTGCCCATCCGGATCAACCTGAAGAAGAAGAAGTAGGCTCAGTCCTTGGGGCCTTCTCCCACCCTCTCGGCCATCTTGATCTCCACCTTCACGTTGGAAGGGCCGGCGATATCCGTGGCGATGCGGACGATGTCGTCCTTGGCTTCCCGGCTGGAGAGGGTGCCGGTGAGCCGCACCTTCCCGTCCTCGGTCCTGATGGCCATGTCCTTTTCCGATTCCGGGATGGACTTGTCCTTCTTGATGGCGGAACGGATGCGCGAGGTCAACTGCTTGTCCGCTTCCGTCTTGCCGTAGTCCATGCCCAGCAGGGCCTTGGCGGCCACGGCCGTCTTCTCCGCGCCTTCCTTGGCGGCGTGCCCGCCCTCCTCAGCGGCATCCTTGGCCTCATGGCCGGCCTTTTCCGCGCCTTCCTTGGCCGCGTGCGCCGCGTCCTTGGCCGCATCGCCGGTCTTCTCCGCGCCCTCCTTGGCATACTCCCCGGCCTTGCGCGCCTCCTCTCCGGTCTTGGCGGCCGCGTCGGCGGCCTTGTCTTTCGCCTTCTCCGCGTCCCGGTTGCAGGCGGTGATGCCGATCAATGCGGATATGGCCACGATCGCTGCTCTCATGATCTCTCCCTGGTTGGCGGCCGCGCGGGGCCGCGGGTTTCGGTTTTCCCATGGCGGAATATATGTTTTGCGGTCCCGCGGGGAAAAAAATTTTTCTCCTTACTCAAGCCCCGCCCGCGCCACGCGGAAACCCTGCGCGTAACGCCGGACCAGGTGGCCGCCTGGAGCGAAGCCCTCGGGAACGCGCGGAAGAAGAAGCTTGCGGCCGTCGCAGAGGCGGCCTGAAGAACGCGCCCAGGCCGTACGAAACCCGGGACCGTCGCAAGGAAAGGACCGCGGGCGTTCCTTCCCTTGCTATTTTTACGGCACGGACGCCTTCCGCCATCGCGGCGGTTCCCCTTTTGGAGGTTGCATGCGTTCTTCATCCATCCGCGCCCTCCCCCGCCGCCCTTCCGGGTCGCTCCGGCTTTCCGCCGCCGTTAAGCCGCGGGGAAAGCCCGCCCCGGTCCGCTGTCCCTGGGTGGACCTGGACAAGCCCGACTACGTCGCCTACCATGACAAAGAGTGGGGCGTGCCCGTGCATGACGACCGGCTGCTGTTCGAGTTCCTCACCCTGGAAGCCGCCCAGGCCGGCCTCAGCTGGTACACGGTCCTGCGCAAGCGCGAGAACTACCGCGCCGCCTTCGACGGTTTCGATCCGGTCAAGGTGGCGCGTTACGACGCCCGCAAGATCGGAAAGCTCCTGGCCGATCCGGGCATCATCCGCAACCGGGCGAAAATCCTGGCCGCCGTCAACAACGCCAAGCGGTTCCTGGAAGTGCAGAAGGAGTTCGGCAGCTTCGATGCCTACGTCTGGGGCTTCGTGGGCGGCAAGCCCATCGTGAACAAGCTGCGCGACCGGGGGGATTACCGGGCCGCCAGCCCGGAGTCCGACGCCCTCAGCGCGGACCTGCGCAAGCGGGGCTTCAAATTCGTGGGCACCACCATCTGCTACGCCCATATGCAGGCCACGGGCATGGTGAACGACCATATCCTCGCTTGCCGCCGCCATAGGGAAGTCCAGGGCCGACCGGCCCGGAAAAAAGCCGTCCGGAACGACGCTTGAAACAGCCGATCCTTCGCTATATTTGGGGGCGGATCCATCAATGGCGCGCTTGCGCGCCGACCACCGCACCGCCTGGAGGCTCCCTTGGCAGAAGCAGAAGCCGGCCCGCATCTTTTTTCGAAGCAATCCGGAATCCACGGATTGGGCGTGTTCACGCGCCGCGCCATCGCCAAGGGCGCGTTCGTGATCGAATGCCAGGGCATCCTGCGCCACAAGGACGAGGTGGTGGAAGGCATGCGCGCCCTGCAGATCGGGCCCGAGACCTACCTCGCCGAGGATCCCGAGAATCCGCGGCTGGACGATTTCATCAACCACAGCTGCAACCCCAACGTGGGATTCACGGACGGTTCGCCCAAGCTTTTCGCCATCCGGGACATCGGTCCGGGGGAGGAACTGTTCTGGGACTACCGCACCAGCATCAACGAGGCGGGCTGGGCCGTGGAATGCACCTGCGGCGCGCCGGATTGCCGCGGCAAGATCCAAAGCTATTGCGACCTGCCCGGCGAGGAACAAGTCCGCCTGCGCGGCATCGCGCTGGAATACCTGCGCTGAAACGGGCCGCGGCGCGGCCTATTTCCGGCCCCTGATGGCCACCCAGGCCAACCCGGAAGTCATGGCCATCAAGGCCCCCACGATCACCAGGAACCCGTGGGGATGGGTCCCCAGGGGGATGCCCCCCACGTTCATGCCGAACAACCCCGCGACCAGGTTGATGGGCAGGGCGATCACCGTGACGATGGTCAGGATGAACAGGGTGCGGCCGGTCTGCTCGTTGATGAGGGCCCCCACTTCTTCCTGGAGCAGCTTGACCCGTTCCGCCAGCGCCGTGGAATCGGACACGGCGGTGGAGAACTCCTCCGCCGCCTGGCGCAGATCCTGCAGATCGTCCCCGCCGATCCAATCCGGCGGCCGGTTGAGCAGGCGGAACAGGGCCGCGGGCTCCGGGGCCAGCAGGCGCTGGAAGCGCACCAGCACGCGCCGGAGCGCGCCCATGTCCCGCCGGTTGGTGGAGATGCGGTTGTCCAGCAACTGGTCCTCGATGGAGTTCACGCGCGCGGTGGAGCGCCGCACGATGTCCACCAGCACGTTGGCCTGGTCCCGCAGCAGATGCGCCAGCAATTCCGTGGAGGAGCGGAACAGGTGGCCTGCGCGCACGGCCGCGCGCAGGCGGTCCACGGACCGCAAGGGCTTGAGCCGCGCGCTGACCACCAACTGCGGGTTGATGCACAGGATCACGGTGGAGACGTCCGCCGGATCGAAGGTGAAATCGAACAAGACGTCGTGGATCACCGCCACCAGGGATCGATCCTCCTGCTCCAGGCGGGTGGAGCCCGCTTCCTCGTGCAGCGACTCGTGGAAGGTTTCCGGCAGGTCCAGGTTGCCTCGCATCCAGCGTTCCGAAGCCGCGCTGGTGGCGAAGTGCAGCCAGAAAAAGGAACCGGGTCCGGAGGGGGTGGCCTTGGCCACCCGGTCCAGGAGGGACTCCGCATCGATGGGCTTGGCCGGTTCGCCGGGAGAAAAGCAATAGCCCCAGATCAGGCCGTTCTTATCGGCTCCATAGAGATGCTCGCCGCCCGCTTCCGGATTCATTTTGGGCGGCTCCGGGACGCGGACGGGGGACATGCCGCCAAAATAAGTGCGGAAGGGCGCTTTGGCCGAGGGTGATTTGGATTGAAACGGGATTGAAATCCGGAACGGAGCCGGGAAACCTGGAGCCCGGTATCCTGGAGCCGGATCAACCGTTGCGCAGCTTGTAGGCCTCGTACCCGAAATCCCGCGCCACTTGCAGCCTGCCGTCTTCGGTCCAGAGGCACAGGGAGGGCAGGGGTATCCCGTTGAAGGTCGTGTTCTTGACGATGGTGTAATGGATCATGTCCTCGAACACCAGCTTGTCCCCGATGGCCAGGGGGTTCGCGAAGCTGTAATCGCCGATGACGTCCCCGGCCAGGCAGGTGAGGCCGCCCAGGCGGTAGGTATGCGGCAGTTTGCCCGGCTCCCCGGCGCCGCGGATTTCCGGCCGGTAGGGCATTTCCAGCGTGTCCGGCATATGCGCCGTGGCCGAAGTGTCCAGGATGGCGATGTCCATGCCGTTGCGGACCACGTCCACCACGGAGGCGACCAGCGGTCCGGTGCGCCAGCCCACGGCTTCTCCCGGCTCCACGTAGACTTCCAGCCCATGCTTTTCCCGGAAGGTCTTGATCACCCGGATCAGGCGCTCCACGTCGTACCCATCCTTGGTGATATGGTGCCCGCCGCCGAAATTGACCCATTTCATGCGGGGGAGGAAGTCGCCGAACAGCTTTTCGAAGGAAGCGACCACGCGCTCCAGGGTGTCCGAATTGTTGCCGCAATGGGCGTGGAAATGCAGGCCGTCGATGCCGTCCAATTCGTCCGGCCGGAACTCTTCCCGGGTCACGCCCAGGCGCGAATTGGAATAGCAGGGATCGTACAAAGGCGTCTTGACCTCGGAATGGCCCGGATTGACGCGGATGCCGCAGGACACCCGGCGCCCGGCCTTGCGGGCCGACACCACCTGGGGCTTGAAGCGGCGCCATTGGCTGAAGGAGTTGAAGACGATGTGATCGGCCAGGCGCAAGACCTCCGGGAACTCCTTGTCCGTGAAGGCGACGGAATAGACGTGCACTTCCTTGCGCATCTCCTCCCTGGCCAGCCGGGCCTCGTGCAGGGAACTGGCGGTGGCGCCGTGCAGCACCTCCCGCACCCAGTGGAAGCTGCTCCAGAAGGCGAACCCCTTGAGGGCCAGGATGATCTTGCCGCCGGATTCCCTCTGCACGCGATCGAGCAGCCTGAGATTGCGCTTCAGCAGCGCCTCCTCCAGGACGTAGGCGGGGGTGGGGACCTGGGAGACGTCGAGCGGTAGGGCGGCCATCTCAGGTATCGTAATAGACGGTTTCGACCCAGGGCAGGCCGCGCACCAGCAACTCGTCCATGAAGGGATCGGGATCCAGCTCTTCCACGTTGAACACGCCCTTGGCCTTCCACTTGCCTTGCAGCAGCAGCATGGCGCCGATGAAGGCGGGCACGCCCGTGGTGTAGGAAATGGCCTGGTTGTCCGTCTCCTTGTAGGCCTCCTCGTGATCGCAGACGTTGTAGATGTACAGCTTCTTCGGCTGGCCGTTCTTGACGCCTTCGATCACGCAGCCGATATTGGTCTTGCCCTTGGTGCGGGGCCCCAGGCTGGCCGGGTCCGGCAGCAACGCCTTCAGGAACTGCAGGGGGATGATCTTGCGGCCCTGGAACTCCACGGGTTCGATCCCCGTCATGCCTACGTTGCCCAGCACGCGCAGGTGGGTCAGGTAGTTTTCCGAGAAGCTCATCCAGAAGCGGATGCGCTGCAGGCCTTTCAGGTTCTGGACCAGGGATTCCAGCTCCTCATGGTACATCAGGTAGATTTCCATGGGCCCCAGCTCGGGGGCGTCGAAAGTCTTGTGGATGGCCATCGGCTCGGTTTCCACCCACTGGCCCTTTTCCCAATATTTGCCTTTGGCGGTCACTTCTCGGATATTGATCTCAGGGTTGAAGTTGGTCGCGAAAGGGTGTCCGTGGTTTCCCGCGTTGCAATCGATGATGTCCACGCTGTGGATCTCGTCGAAGTGGTTTTTCTGGGCATGGGCGCAGAAAATGTTGGTGACCCCCGGATCGAATCCGCAGCCCAGCAAAGCCATGATGCCGCGTTCCTTGAATTTGTTCCGGTAGGCCCATTGCCATTTGTATTCGAACTTGGCCTCGTTCGGCGGCTCGTAATTGGCGGTGTCCAGGTAATCCACGCCGGTTTCCAGGCAGGCGTCCATGATGGCGAGGTCCTGGTACGGCAGGGCCGTGTTGATGACCAGCTTGGGCTGCACCCGCTTGATGAGCTGCACCACTTCCCGGGTCTTGTCCGCATCCACCTGGGCGGTCTCGATCCTGTAGGACGGGCGGCGCTTGAGGATCTGTTCCCGGATCTTGTCGCATCTGGACTGCGTGCGGCTGGCCAGAACCAGGCTGGAAAACACTTCCGGCGCCTGGCTGCATTTGTGGGCGACCACGCCCCCCACCCCGCCCGCGCCAATCAACAAGACCTTGCTCATTCCGACTCCTTGTCCCGAAAACGGAAAACCGGGTTAAAATTAGAATTATTCCCGGCCTTTGATAACCGCAAAGGCGCCAGGGAAGGGGCCGGCAACCCGTTCGCAACGCTTACGCAAGGGTTACCGGCCACGGCGCTTTGTCCGCGCCCTTCCGGGAGTTAATTTCCCCTGTAACAAGGAGACCGCCATGAACGCATTGGAAACTTTGGCCGCCAAGGACTGCATCCCCTGCAAAGGAGGCGCCGCGCCCCTCAAAGGAGCGGAACTGGGCGCCCTGGGCGCGCAACTCGGCCATGGCTGGAAGATCGTGGACGAGCATCACCTGGAGAAGGCGTTCGCCTTCCGGGACTTCAAACAGGCCCTGGCCTTCACCAACCGGGTGGGCGCCGTGGCGGAGGCCCAGGACCATCATCCCGACGTCCATCTGGCCTGGGGCAAGGTGGGCGTGACGGTCTGGACCCATAAGATAAACGGCCTCACCGAAAGCGACTTCGTGCTGGCCGCCAAAGTGGAATCCATCCCCCATGGCGAATAGGCATTTCCATCATTCCCATTTCGGGGTCGCCCTGAGCGGCCGGCGCCTGATCCACCGGTTGATCTGGATCGAAGCCCTGTGCTTCGCCTTGCTGGTCGCGTTCATCTCCTTCGACGACGAAGTCCTGATCCCGAGGGTGGTCAGCGCCAGTTTCCCCTATTCCCCGCAGGCGGTGGCCGGGGCCCTGGACTCCATCGGCGTGGTCCTCCTGTTCCTTCTGGCGCTGTACATCCAGCTCAAGGTGCTGAACAAGATCAAGCTGCTGGAAGGGATGATGAGCGTCTGCGCCAACTGCAAGCGGATCCAGGACGGGGTCGACCATTGGAGCCCCATCGAGGAATACATCCAGAAACGCTCCCATGCCGACTTTTCCCATACCATTTGCCCGGACTGCGGCGTCAAATTGTACGGAGACCTGTACTTGAAGGCCAACGGGCTTCCCGGCGGCCGGAAGGCGAAGGGCTGAGCGCCGCTCAGGCCATGTCCACCCAGACCGAACCCCTTTTCGAGCTCTCCACCGCCTTGACCACGAACTGCATGCCGCGCAGGCCGTCCCGGACCGTGGGATACCCGCCCCGGGGGGCTTGCCCGGATCGGATCCGGCGCAGGTCCGAAAGGATCAGCTTGTACAGGGTGGCGAACGCTTCCAGATATCCCTCGGGATGCCCGTGGGGCGTGCGCGTGATGGCTTTCGCTCCCTCGCCCATGTAGCCGCCTCCCCGGCCCCAGGTCTCCCAGGCCTTGCCGCGCGGCTTGATGATCAGGTAGTTGGGGTCCTGCTGGTGCCATTCGATGGCGGCCTTGGTCCCGTAGACGCGGATGTTGAGGTTGTTCTCCTCGCCGCAGGCGATTTGCGAACAGGTGAGATATCCCTTGGCGCCTTTTTCCAGGCGGAGCAGCATGCTGGCATCATCGTCCAGCTTGCGCCCGGGCGCGAAGGACGTGAGGTCCGCGCATAGCGATTCGATCTTGAGGCCGGTGATGTGTTCCAGGAGGTTTTCGCCATGGGTGCCGATATCGCCGACGCAGCAGGAAACCCCCGCGCGCGCGGGATCGGTGCGCCATCCCGCCTGCTTGAGGCTGGTCTTGGCCACTGGCTCCAGGAGCCAGTCCTGGTTGTATTCCACCTGCACCTTGCGGATCTCCCCGAGTTCGCCGTTCGCGACCATGTCCCTGGCCTGCTGCACGGCGGGGTAGCCGTTACAGGGATGCGTGAGCGCGAAGAGCAGTTTGCTCTTCTCCACGATCCCGACCAGTTCCCGGGCCTCTTCCAGGTCGAAGGTCATGGGCTTGTCGCAGACCACGTGGATGCCCGCCTCCAGGAAGGCCTTGGCCACCGGGAAATGCAGGTTGTTGGGGGTGGCGATGATGACGAAGTCGATGCCTTGCGGATGCTTCGCCTCCGCTTCCGCCATCTCCGGGTACGAATCGTAGGAACGCTCCAGGAACCAGGCCCCGGCGGATTCCCGCGCCCGCTTCGGGTCCGAGGACATGGCCCCGGCCACCACCAGGGCCTGGCCGTCCAGCTCGCAGGCGATCCGATGCACCGCGCCTATGAACGCGCCCGCGCCTCCGCCCACGATGCCCGCGCGCAGCCTTCTTTTGCCCGCATCGTCCTTAGGCTCGCCTTTTCCCGCCCTTCCGTCCTTCCCGATCTCGTCCGCTTCCATTCCGTTCTTTTCCACCGATTCAGGCATGCTTGAATACCCTTTCCACCGATCCGCGCTCCGGACCGGGACCCACCATAGGCGTTCTGAATATAATAACGGCCGGGAAATCCATGGCGGGCGCCGGTTTTGACGGGGATTTACTCCGGTGCGCATTGACAAGATCACGGCCCGCCTCCGTCATTGCCCTCGTCGCAGTACTCGCCGAACCGCAAGCGGTTCGGACGTACAGCTCCTCGGGCTGCTTAGGGGGCGGGGTCGCTTCTCTGTGACGCTCCCTGCCCGTGCTCTTGTCAATGCGCACCGGAGTAACGGAGGCAGGAGGACCGAAGCGGGGAAAGACGGGCTCCGGACGGTTCCGGGGCCCGGAAACAAAGGCTTTGAATGATCCAAGGGCCTTGGATGATCTAAAGCCCTTAGACGATCTCGACCGGTTTTCCCGTGGCGGCCGAAGCGTAGATGCCGTCGATGATCTTCATCAGCTTCACGGCCTCGTCCGGCGTGTTCAGGGGCGCTTCCTTGCCCTCCAAGGCGAGGGCGAAATTCTTGGCGGCGCGGGTGCGGCCCATGGCTTCGTCCGCCTCGACGATGATGGCGCGGTTCACGGGACGGCCGTTCTCCTGGGTGTACAGCTCGCACTCGTCGATGCTGGTGGAGTCGATCCCGTCGGCGCCGAAAAGCCGGCGCACCATGCCGCCCGCCTTCTGCCCCTGGAAGACCACGGACACCTCTTCGCGCTTGTTCATCTCGGCCCAGGAATTCCGCAGGGTGAGGACCTGCCCGGTCTTGAAGGTGACGAACCCGTGGGCGGCCGCTTCCACGTCCATCACTCCGTCCTTGACGTCCGGGATGCCCCAGGGTCCCTTGAATTCCTTGTCGTCGATGAAGTCGCTGAAGGTCTGCGCCAGCACGTAGGCCGGCTGCGGGTATTGCATGAGGTGGAGGGCCAGATCGATCATGTGCAGGAGATCGATCACCGGCCCGCCGCCGGAAAGCTTCTTGTTGGTGAACCAGCCGCCGAAGCCGGGAATGCCCGTCCGGCGGATCCAGGAAGCCTGGGCCGAATTGATGCGGCCTACGGAGCCCGCCTTGATGTATTCCATCATGGCGAAGGATTCGGGCCGGGCGCGGTTGTTGAAATTGAACATCAGGGTCTTGCCTGCCTCCTTGGCCGCCCTGGCCATGGCGGTCACGTCCGCGGCGTTCAGGGCCGGGGGCTTCTCGCAAAAGACGTGCTTGCCGGCCGCCAGGGCTTCGAGCACCAGGGGATGGTGGAAGGCGTTGGGCGTGATGATCGAGACCGCGTCCAGGTCCTTCAGGGTCGCGTACATCTCCTTCACGCTGCCGAAGGATGTCTCCACGGCGTATTTCGCCGCGGCGCGCTTGGCCGCGTCCGCATTCATGTCCGCGATGGCCACCACTTCCGCCCCCGCGCTCCTGAACCCGGGGATGTGATAGGAAGCCATTCCGCCGGCGCCGATGATCCCGATTTTCAATGCCATTTGTATCCCCTTTTCCCCGGTTTCCCCTGGACCTTCACTCCCTTGAAGGCTTCGCGGTAGATTTTCGCGAAGGCTTCAATATAGCCATCGGGATGCCCCCCGATCAACCGGGCAGCCGCCCGTGCTTCCTTGGAAAGGTTGTCATTTCCCTTGGAATAGCGGGTTTGGGCGCCTTCGGGTTCTTGACGATCCGGTAATTGGGGCCCTCCCGGCGCCATTCCGGCCCCTTTTTGGCGCCGTATACGCGGATTCTCAAGGGCTCCTCCCTGGGCCGAAATCCAGGTGAGCGCCAAGACCTTGCCGGACTTACGCACGATTTTCTCCAGCGCCTTGGCGTCGGCCAGGGTGGTGGTCATGGGCTTGTTGCAGCTCGCGCCGTATGATCTCATCGCTTAAAAAAAGTCAAAGTGCAAAAGTCAAGGTGCAAAATGAATGGGCCCTGCGTGATCTACGCGTGGGCCTTTCTTCAACCAATCTTCAAATTTTCAATTTGAACTTTGCACTTCGACTTTTGAATTCCATCCCGGGCTCAGCTCCGGTACGCCTCTCTCCCGATCCCCTGCGCCGGAATGTCCTGCGCCTTGAGCACCTCGTTCTGGAGGGCGAACATGCAGGCCGCGGCTTCGTCCATCTTCCGGGTGAAGGCCAGGGATCCCTTCAGGATGGGCTTCAGCTTTTCCTTGTCCTGGATGCGGGCCAGGGGATATTCGTGCTCCACCACCAGCGGGGTCTCGCTGACGTCCAACTTCAGCAGTTCGCGGGCGGCCAACTGGTGATCCAGCCAGTCCACGGTGCGGTTCTGCAGGTAGGCGAGCGGATCGTGCTTGGCGGTGCCGGGCAGTTCATGCTGGCTGTAGGAGACCTGCTTTTTCCAGGCGTTCACGTGATCGGACGCATTCTCGGAGAGATGCCCGTTCTTCCAGTCGCCGCGCTGGGCCACCTGGCCCTGGTAACCCCAGGCGGCCACGCCCTTGGAGTCGATGACCTGGCCCTTGACGTGGAACCCGGCGATCAGGAAGTTGTATCCGGCGTCCTTGAGGTACTGGAAGACGGAACGCGTGTCCTGGCCCATCAGGATGGCGTGGGACGGATCGTAATGGATGCGGAACTGGTCGCCCACCCCGTGCTTCTCGGAGATCTTGTGGAGCGCTATCCACGCCCCGGGCACGTGGGCGATGTTGTTCACCCACAGGTCGGTGGGGTTCCACCCGGGCATGGGGCATTGCTCGACGCGGTACTGGAGCCCGCGATCCTTGGCGGCCTTGAGGAGGGGGATGAACTCCTTCTCGAACATGTCGTAGTTCTGATCCATGCCGAGCTTGACGTTGCGGCCCACGAAGCCGCATACCGCCTTGATGCCCAGGGCCACGGCCGCGTCCATGGCGCGGATCATGAACTCGCGCTTCTTGCGGCGGTTGGCGTCATCGTCCGTGAGCATGTTGTCGAAGTACCCGATGTCCGTCATGCCGACGCGGGTCTCCTTCATGGCGGCGAGCACCCGGGCGGCGCGCTTGGAATCGAAAGGCTTGCGCAGGTCCAGGGTGTTGGCCACCGGATCCAGCATGGCCTCGGCGGGCACGTCGGACTCGGTGGGGTGCAGGGCGGCGGAGAGCTGGACGTTCTCGATCTCGATCTCGCGGGCGAATCGCAGCCAATCCTCGATGGCCTGGTCGGGATCCGGGTCGCGCACCGAGCGCGGCGTCAGCTCCTGGAGGGCGGCGGTGAGCACGCTCATCTTCATGAATTTCGGTTCGAAGGATTTGACGGTCATGAGGTCTTCCTTTCATTGGAATGCGCGATGCGGCCCGCTCCCGCGGGCGGTCGTGATATATAGATTAATGCGCCGAGAGGGATCAAGGGGCGCGAAAATCGGCAATCGTTGTCCACGGGAAAGCCCTGCGACGCCGTTTTTTTCCAAGCCCGCGCCGCTTTTATACCGGGCCGGCGCGGACTTTTCCACGCCCTGCTAAGGCTTCAGGGGGTTGGCGGGATCCTTCTCGTTGACGCTGCCCGCCGTGCCCGGCCGCGGCTCCCCTCCGGCGCGCGCCCGGGAGGAGAATTCCCCCGCCCAGCGGGCCGCGTTGGTGAGGACCTTCAGGATGTCCGGCCGATGGTAGATGGGATAGGTTTCATGCCCGGGGCTGAAGTAGAAGATGCGCCCCAGCCCCCGCTCGAACGTGCATCCGCTGCGGAACACGTTCCCGCCCTCGAACCAGGAAATGAAAATCACCTGATCGGGCTCCGGGATGTCGTGCCGTTCCCCGTACATTTCGTGACGATCGAGGATAATCTTGTCCCCCACCCCCTGGGTGATGGGATGCCGGGGGGCGATGTTCCAGAGGATCTCCCTTTCGTCCGCCTCCCGCCACCGGAGGGAGCAGTTCGTCCCCAGCAGGGCCTTGAAGACCTTGGCCGCGTGGCCGGAATGCAGCACCACCAGCCCCATGCCGGCCAGCACCTCCTGCTGCACGCGCCGCACGATGGCATCGTCCACCATCTCGTGCCCCACATGCCCCCACCAGAACAGCACGTCGGTTTCCGCCAGCGCCTCCGCGGTCAACCCGTGCTCGGGCTCTTCCAGCGTGGCCGTCCGCGCCTTCATCCCGGGCTGGGAGGAAAAATGCGCGGCCAGGGCCGCGTGGATCCCCTGGGGGTAGTTCTCCATGGGCTTCCCGCCCGGCTTCCGCTCGTGGATGAATTCGTTCCAGACGGTAACGTTGAGGGTTCCTGCCATGACGGGCCGCTCCTGGCTTAGGCGAGAGTGGGCTTCGGAGTTTCCGGCGCCCTGGCGCGGATGCGCGATGTGCCGCGTGCACTCCGGCGCGATTGCGCGCGCGCATTAAGGATTCGGAAGAAAATAGCACCGGATGCGGCTGGGGGCAAGGCGGCGGAGCGCGGGCGAACCCGCTCCGCCCCTCAGGGATGCACGGCGAGCCGCAGGCTCGACCCGTCGGCCGCGCGCACGCGCAGGAACAGCGTTTCCGGCGCCGACGGAAGGACCCAAGCGCCTTCGGAGGCCGGCACGGCTGCGCCCAGCAATGCGCCTCGCGCGTCGAAACCCTCGATGGAGACAGGATGGTGCGCCTGCAGCCAGGCGCCGCCCAACTTGCCGCCGCGGATCCACAGGTCCGGGCCGGAAGCGCGGGCCACGTCGCGGATTCCCGCCAATGCGCCGAGCTTCAAGGTGAGGATCGCCTGCTCCACTTCCCCATAAGGAGCGATGCCCCCGTGGAGGAGGCTCAGGCAGGCGGTGCTGAAGGAAACGCCGTCGGAAACCAGATAGTAGACGCGGAAGCTCCCGTCCTTGAGGGGAGGGATGAAGGGAGCCTCCTTCGTGATCAGCGCGCTCAGCCTGGGCAGGGTGTCGTAGGCGTACTTCTGCCAATGCACCTGATACTTGCCCAGGGTCTTGACGCCGCTGGAATCCTTCCTGATCGGCCCGCCCAGGGAATCGGAAAAAGCGGCGGTCAGGGAGTCCACGTCGGGAAGCGTGGTCCCGGCGGAGGCGCCCATGATCCCCATGGCGAAGGCGCTGATCTTGGCGATGACGTTCGGGGCGCGGATGATATCCCATCCGGCCGGGAAGGTGATGCCGTAGTTTTCGCCCGTGAAGGTCTTGCCTTGCGCGGCAGCCCCGCCGGGGATAAGCCAGGCGAGCGAGGCCAATGCCAACCCGAAACAGTGTTGCCGGTTCATGGGACCCCCCGTTCATGCAGACAAACATCGCAAAAGAAGACCAAGAGGACCCTCCTAATATAAGCTGTCGGCAAGGAAATTCCTTTGCGGATTCGGGGGGATTTCCGGGAATAACCGGGTCAGGTCATTTCCGTATAAACGGCGTCCTCCACGTCCGAATCGCTGGAACCTCCTTCTCCCCTGGCCCCGGAGGCGGCGGGTTGGGGCGCGTTCTCCACCCGGAAGACGAACGCGCCGTCCCGGTAGCCCACTTCCAGCTTATCGCCCGGCTTGAGCGATGCGGAGATGATCATCCGGCTCAAGGGGTTCTCCAGGTGCGTCTGGATGTAGCGGTTGATCGGCCGCGCCCCGAATTGGGGATCGTACGATTTCTCCGCGATGGCCTCCGCCGCGGCCGGGGTGATGGCGGCCTGGATGCCGCGTTCCGCCAGGCGCTTGGCCAGGTCCAGGAAACGCAGCGCCGCGATCTTCCCCAGTTCTTCCCTGCCCAGCGGCTGGAAGACGATGATCTCGTCGATGCGGTTGACGAATTCGATGCGGAAGAACTTGCGGATGTCCGGCATCAGATCGTCCACGGTCATGGGCGTCTCCGCCTGGGAGATCTTCTGCGAACCGATGTTGGAGGTCATCACGATGATGGTGTTGCGGAAGCTCACCGTGCGCCCCTGGGAATCGGACAGCCGCCCTTCGTCCAGGACCTGCAGCAGGATGTTGAACACGTCCGGATGGGCCTTCTCGACCTCGTCCAGCAGCACCACCGCGTAAGGCTGGCGCCGCACCGCCTCGGTCAATTGGCCGCCCTCCTCGTAGCCTACGTACCCGGGAGGCGCGCCGATCAGTTTCGAGACCGCGTGCTTTTCCATGTATTCGCTCATGTCCAGCCGGATCACGTAGTTCTCGCTGTCGAACAGGAACTCGGCGATGGCCTTGGTCAGCTCCGTCTTGCCCACGCCCGTGGGACCCAGGAACAGGAAACTGCCGATGGGCCGGTTCTCCCTGGCCAGCCCGGACCGGTTGCGCAGGATGGCGTGCGACAGGGCCTCGATCGCGAGGCGCTGCCCCACCACGCGCTTGGCCAGGTGATCGGGCAGGTTGAGCAGCTTGTCTTTCTCCGCTTCCTTCAAGCGCGTCACGGGAATGCCGGTCCAGCGGGCCACCACTTCGGCCACTTCGTCCTCGGTCACCTCTTCGTGGAGCTTCATGCCCGCCACGCGGGACTTGGCGGCCTGCTCCTGCGCTTCCTGAAGCTTGCGTTCGGCCTCCCGCAGGGTCTTGTACTTCAGCTCCGCCGCGCGGTTGAGATCGTATTCCGCCTCGGCCTTCTCGATCTGGCGGCGGATGCCGTCCGCTTCGGCCTGCAATTGGCGGGTTTTCTGGATCATGCGGGAATGGGCTTCCCACTGGCGCTGCATGCCCTCCACCTGCTCCCGCAGGGAGGCGATGTCTTTGCGGATGTCCTCCAGCCGCTGGCGGCTTTTCTCGTCCTTTTCCTGCTTCAGCGCCTGCTCCTCGATCTGCAATTGCAGGAGGCGGCGGCTCAGGGAATCCAATTCCTCGGGGGCGGTGTCCAATTGCGTCTTGACCATGGCGGCGGCCTCGTCCATCAGGTCGATGGCCTTGTCCGGCAGGAAGCGGTCGGGGATGTAGCGCGCCGAAAGCTTCACCGCGGCGACGATGGCGTTGTCCTGGATGCGCACGCCGTGGTGGCGGTCGAAACGCTCCTTGATGCCGCGCAGGATGGAGACGCTTTCCTCCACCGTGGGTTCGGGAACCATCACGGGCTGGAACCGGCGCTCCAGGGCGGCGTCTTTTTCGATATGCTGCTTGTATTCGTTCAGCGTGGTGGCGCCGATGCAATGCAGTTCGCCGCGCGCCAGCTTCGGCTTGAGCAGGTTGCCCACGTCCATGGATCCCTCGGCCTTGCCCGCGCCCACGATGGTGTGCAGTTCGTCGATGAACAAGAGGGTGTTCTCGTCCTTCTCCAGTTCCTTGAGGACGGCCTTGAGGCGCTCCTCGAACTCCCCGCGGTATTTGGCGCCCGCGATCAGGCTTCCCAGGTCCAGGCTGTAGACCTTCTTGCCCTTCAGCGATTCCGGAACGTCGCCTTTCACGATGCGCTGGGCCAGGCCTTCCACGATGGCGGTCTTGCCCACGCCGGGCTCGCCCACCAGCACGGGATTGTTCTTGGTCTTGCGCGACAGGATGCGGACCACGCGGCGGATCTCCTCCTCCCGCCCGATGACGGGATCGAGCTTGCCCTCGCGGGCCTGGGCCACCAGCTCCTGCCCGTATTTCTGCAGGACGTTGTATTCGTTCTCGGCGTTCTCCGAGTGGGCCCCGGGACCTTCCCCGGCGCCGGCGGCATTGCGGTTTTTCATGATGGCATCCTTCAGCTTTTTGAAATCGAACTTGTGTTTCGCGAGCGCGCTCTTGAGATCGAACATCTCCGCCTTGTCCAGCGCCAGCAGCAGGTGCTCGGCGGTGATCACCGAGTCGCCCATGTCCAGGCTGATCTGCTTGGCGGCCCGCAGCACGCGGTGGAGATCCGGAGAGACCCGGTCCTCGCTCCCGCCGCCCTCCTGGGCCTTGGGCAGCCTGGCCACGGCATTCTCCAGATCCTCCGCAAAGGCGATGGGATTCACTCCCGCGTCCGCGAGGGAGGGTTCCAGGAAATCGTAGGCGGCGCGCATCAACCCGGCCGCGAGATGGAGCGAGGTCAGCTCCAGGTCGTGGTTGGACATCTTGATTTCCTGGGCCTTTTGCAGGGCCTCCTGGGCCAGATGGGTCATGTCGCTCATGTCAGTCCCTTTAAGATGTCAGTCCCTTTAAGATGTCGGTCCCTTTAAAGATGCCGGATCCTTTAAGATGCCGGACCCTTTGCCAAGCGTTAAAGCAAAGGGGGTGCCCGAAAATCCGCTCCCGGATGCACCGGAATTCCGAGGGATTGGACCCTTCCCTCAAAATAATTTCCGCGACGGGGCCCTGTTCGAGACGCTTCCGTTCCAGATTGGAACGTTCCTCCGTAAGCCGAGATGACGGAATGGCATTGCGCGTTGCCAATCTGCGCAATCATGAGCGTCCGCCATCGACCGCGCGGACTTTTTCAAAACCCTGCTAAAGGTTTCCCGTATGGCCGTCGAAGAAGGAACGTGGCCTTCCGGATGCCGGCCGGCATGGGGAAACTATTGCCGGGCCGGCAATGGTTTCCGGACATTTCTTCCTGCCCCGCCCCGTTCTCCCGAAGAGGGGGCCGTTCCGGGCCGGAATCGGCGCCTGTCGGACCGGATATTTCTGGAACGGCGCTTGCTTTCCATCCCGGCATGGATATCCGGAAGTTCCTTTTCGGAGGCGAGGCGCGCCAAATGGCCTACAAGGGCCTGGATGCCACCGTGCTGCGGGGCAAAGCCATTGCGGAAAACCTGGCCAACATCGGCACGCCGGGTTACCAGCGCAAGGAAGTGAATTTCGAAGAGCAATTGCAGAAGGCCCTGAAGGCCAAGCTCGATGCGGTCACCGATCAGGACGCGCATATGCCCGGGGGCAAAGGCGTGGATCTGGCCAAGATCGAGCCGTACGTCTACCTGCCCAAGGACACCACCCTGCCGGGCGAAATCAACAATGTCGACGTGGATTTGGAGGCCGCGAAGATGGCGGAAAACCAGATCTATTACAACTTTCTCACCAAGTTCGTCAGCTTCGACAAGATGAATTCGGCCATCATCGGCCGCAGCGGTTGATCCCGGGATCGCCGGGTCCGGGAACGTTCGCCGGAAGGGTTATTTTCCCGCCCGGCCCGCGCGCGCTTGCGCTTCGATGAGGAAGTTGAGGTCCTTCTCCGCATTGTCGAACATCTTCTCGATGTTCTCCCCGGCCAGTCCCGCGCCCTTGGTGCACTCCAGGGACCAGGTCCCCTTGAATCCCTTGGCCCGCGTGGCCGCGATGATCTGGAGATGCTCGGCGGCGTTCTCCTCCAGCAGGATCCACGCGCCGCCCTTCTTGGCCTGGACGCCGAAGTTGGCGATGAAATCCCCCGCCATGTCCAGCGCTTTTTCCAGCTCCTTGGGAGCGAACAGGAACGGGTGCAGGACCGCCGTATAGCGGCCTCCGCCCAGGGCCTTGCGCGCCGCGTCCAGCCCCTCCGGGCCCGCGCCTTCGCCGCCGTCGAACAGCATGGCGATCTCCCTGGGAACGTCCCGGGACCATTCTTTGATGTACTCCAGGGAATCCAGGCCGGAAGCCTTCGCGTCCGACAGGCCGAATTTCAGGCCGTCCGGGCGGAAATAATCGCAGGCCTCGAGAACGGCATCGCGGAAACGCTGGCTCTTGTCCGAAGCATCGGCCGGCAGGGTGGCCGAGATCAGGGAGATGGGCAGATCCGATTCCGCCGAACGTTCCTTGATCAATTCCCATTCCGATCGCGAGGAAAAGAGCAGATGGTTCATCCACACTTCCAGGCCCACGAACCCCGCTTCGCCGGTCTCCTCCATCCAATCGCTGACCAGCAGGCTGGGACCCTTCCCGTTCCACCGGTTTTTTTCCAGAAGAACGGTGGACAGGTATACCGCGGAACCGGAGATGGCCATGAGGGGGATTTCCTTTCTTGTAAACTTTAATAAATCGGGATTCCAAAGCAACTTCAATAATCGCATATTAATTCAGTATGTATAATAGGACATTAGCAAACCCTATAGGGAAAGTCAGATATGAATTTGTCCAAAATTTACCATTTAAGCCACTCTAAATCTTTCCAACCCCGTCACTTTACCAGACTAAAATAATATGTTAATATGTCCAGTCCAGCGGCCGGGAGCCGGCCCTGCCCGGCCGGAAATACGGCCCGCATTCCGGAAAGACAGCATGGAACACGATCACCTGGAACAACTCGAAAACCAAAGTGTGTACATCCTCCGGGAGGCCTACGCCAATTTCAAGAACCTGGCGATGCTCTGGTCCATCGGCAAGGACAGCACGGTGCTCTTATGGCTGGCGCGCAAGGCGTTCTTCGGGCATGTGCCGATCACCTTGGTGCATATCGACACCAACTACAAGATCCCGGAGATGATCCGCTACCGCGATCAACTCGCCATGGACTGGCATCTGACCATGGTGTACGGCCAGAACAAGGAAGCCCTGGAGCGGAAGGAAACCTTCCCTGACGGGAACATCACGCGCCTGCAATGCTGCAAGAACCTCAAGACCGACGCCCTGAAGCATACGCTTTCGGGCGAATGGCCGCGCTACCGCCTCAACCTGCAGACGGGGAAATATGAGATCGATAAGAACAAGGATCCCTATACAGGCGTGATCGTAGGCGCCCGCGCCGACGAGGAAGGCTCGCGGTCCAAGGAGCGCTACTTCTCGCCCCGCGACAAGAACAACGAATGGGACGTGGGCGATCAGCCCCCGGAGCTGTGGAACCAGTTCAAGACGGACTTCGCGCCGGGCACGCATCTGCGCATCCATCCCTTGCTGGACTGGACCGAGCTCAACATCTGGGAATACATCGAGCGGGAGAACATCCCCATCACCGATCTGTATTTCGACAAGGGCACCGGCAAGCGCTATCGCTCGCTGGGATGCTACCCCTGCACCACGCCCGTCGACTCCACCTCCAGGAACGTGGCCGAGATCGTGGCCGAACTCAAGACCGGCAAGTTCGCGAACATCGCGGAACGTTCCGGCCGCGCCCAGGACAAGGAAGACGGCGGTGGATTGGAAACCTTGCGCCGCGACGGATACATGTGAGAGAGAAGAGAAGAGAAGAGAAGAGAAGAGGGAAGATTTTGCAAATGGAAAATTGCAAATTGAAAATTGAAAGCCGAAGACGAAGACTTCGTCACGGCATGCTTTCAATTTCGCAGCTCCCTACGCAGGCCGGGAGTTGTATTTCTCTTCCAATTTGCATTTTTCGATTTTCATTTTTCAATTTGCATAGTTCCTCCAAGCAACTTGCATAGTTCCCCCAGACAATTCGCATAGTTCCCCCAAGGATTGACCGCCATGGAACCCACCGCACGCATCCCCACCCCTTTCGCCCCCACCGGCACGCCCGGCGGCAAGGTGGATGGCCGCATCCGCATGAACATCGTCATCGTTGGCCACGTGGACCACGGCAAGAGCACCGTGGTGGGGCGCCTCCTGGCCGACACCGGATCCCTGCCCGACGGCAAGCTGGAATCCGTGCGCGCCTTCTGCGAACGCAATTCCAGGCCCTTCGAATACGCGTTCCTGCTGGACGCCCTCAAGGACGAGCAGGCCCAGGGCATCACCATCGACACGGCCCGCACCTTCTTCAAATCCGGCAAGCGCGACTACATCATCATCGACGCTCCCGGGCACATCGAGTTCCTCAAGAACATGGTGACCGGCGCCGCCCGCGCCGAGGCGGCCGTGCTGGTCATAGACGCCAAGGAAGGCATCCGCGAGAACAGCAAGCGCCACGGCTATCTCCTGTCCATGCTCGGCATCAAGCAGATCGCCGTGGTGGTGAACAAGATGGACCTGGTGGACTACTCCAAGGAGGCCTTCGAGGACATCCGCGACGAATACATCGCCTTCCTGGCCCGCATCGGCGCCACCCCGCGCTTCTTCATCCCCATCTCCGCCTTCAACGGGGAGAACCTGATCGCCCCGTCGGACAAGATGCCCTGGTTCAAAGGCCACAACCTGCTGGCCGCCGTGGACGCCTTCGAGAAGGAGCCGCCCAAGGCCAACCAGCCTTTCCGCATGCCGCTCCAGGACATCTACAAGTTCACCTCCCTGGGGGACGATCGCCGCATCGTATCCGGCCGCGTGGAGTCCGGGTCCGCCCGGGTGGGCGATTCCGTGGTGTTCCTGCCTTCCGGCAAGAAGAGCAAGATCGCCTCCATCGAGGGCTTCCACGCCCTGCCCCGCGCGGAAGTGGGCGCGGGCGTCTCCATCGGCTTCACCCTGGCCGAGCAGATCTACGTCGGCCGCGGCGAACTGATGGTCAAGGCCGGCGAGGTCCAGGCCGAGGTCTCGCGCCGCCTGCGCATCAACCTGTTCTGGATGGGCAAGAAACCCTTCAACCCAGGCAAGACCTATTACCTGAAGCTCGGCACCGCCAAGGTCCCCTGCCGCCTGGAGAAGATCAACTACCTCATCGACGCGTCCGAAACCGGCGACCGGACCAAGTCCGCCGTGGAGCGGCACGATGTGGCCGATTGCATCATAGAACTCTCCAAGCCGCTGGCCTTCGATCCCATCGCGCGCCTGGAGTCCACGGGCCGTTTCGTCATCGTCGATCAATATGAAATCGCCGGCGGCGGCATCGTGCGCGAGGCCCTGGCCGAGGAGGCGCGCGCGGAAACCGCGGACAAGCGCTCCCTGCTCTCGCGCTCCACGGTCGATTCCGGAACGCGCGGCCGGCTGTTGAACCAGAAGCCCGCCCTGGTGCTCATCTCGGGCGGTCCGGGACGCGATCCCGCCACCGCCGCCAAGGCCCTGGAGAGCAAGCTCATCGGCCTGGGCCGGCATGCTTTTTACCTGGGGTTGGAAGACGCGCAGGAATCGGACGCGCATCAGGCCTCGGAAAGCGGCAATGCCAGGATCGAATCCGGCTGGGAAACCGAGGCGCCGGCCGCCGAACTGGGCGAGGCCGCGTCCCTGCTGCTGGATGCGGGCCTGCTGGTGGTGGCCTCCGCCCGGGGGCTGGATGCGGAGGACATCAAGATCCTGGAAGGCCTGGTGAAGCCCCACGCGGTGGTGCAGTTGGAAGCCCCCGCGGACGCGGAAGAGGCCACGGGGACCACCGCCGGGCTGGTCGAAGAAGCCCTCGGCAAATTGCGCGGATTGGGCAGCCCGTGAGGGGTTCCCGCCAGGAGCCTATGCTCCGCCTGCGGCCGATGCTCCGCCTGCGGCCGATGCAGTACTGGGTCCGCCCAAAAAAGTAGATTAGAACCATGGCCGAGAAGAATACCGAGAACGTCGTCTGGCACAAGACCTCCGTCGACCGGGAGGCGCGCATCGGCGTCCTGGGGCAGCGGAGCGCGGTCCTATGGTTCACGGGCCTCTCCGGCAGCGGCAAATCCACCATCGCCAACGCCCTGGAGCTCCGCATCAACAAGGCGGGCAAGCTCTCTTATCTGCTGGACGGGGACAACGTGCGCCTGGGGCTGAGCTCGGATCTCGGCTTCTCCGAGACCGATCGCAAGGAGAACAACCGCCGCGTGGCGCACGTGGCCAAGCTCCTGTGGGACGCCAACGTGCTCACCCTGGTCTCCTTCATCTCCCCTTTCCGCGAGGAACGCGAAGCCTCGCGCAAGCTGATAGGCCGCGACTTCATCGAGATCTTCGTGGACACGCCGCTGGCGATCTGCGAGACCCGCGATCCCAAGGGCCTTTACGTCAAGGCGCGCAAGGGCGAGATCGCCCAGTTCACGGGCATCTCTTCGCCGTACGAGCCTCCCGAGCATCCCGAAATAACCTTGCCCACCGACAAGGAAACCATGGAGGAATCCATCGAACGCATCATGGCCCTGCTCGCCGCCAGGGGGTACCTGTGAAAGAAGCGCCCGGGCCTGGGCCCGGGCGCTTTTCCAGTCGTCCGGATCCGGTTACCGGATCTCGATGGTCCGGGACAAGGCTTCCTTGGCCTTGGGGATCTTCAAGGTGAGCACTCCGTTGTTGTACTCGGCCTTGATGGCCTCCCCGGAAACGTTGCGGGGAAGCTCGAAGACCCTGGCGAAGGTGCCGTAGCTGGACTCGGCGTAACGGTACTCCCCGTTGCCTTTCTCCGCCCAGGGGTTCTCCTTCTTGCCGCTCAAGGTGAGGCGGTTCTCCTTCACTTCCACCTTGATGTTCTCCTTGGCCACGCCCGGCAATTCGGCCCGGAGCACGTAGTCCTCCTTTTCGTCCACGATGTCCACGGCCGGGGCGAAGTCGTTCTTGGCGGTGAAGGCTTTGTCGAAATCGGTGAAGAATTGATCCAACCATTTGCTGGGGCTGTATACGATCGAATTGTTCATGGCGTTCATCTCCTTTTGGGGTTGCGGGCCTGCCGGCCCTGATGCAGGAGAGGAAAAGCAACGAGCGTGCCATCCTGCGCGAAGGGGAAAAAGCCCATCCCGGCGGGCCGGGGGCCGGTATCCGCGAAGATACCCCGGGCCAAGGGTCGCGGAATTGCGACAATCCCTGAAACACCCGTCCCAACCTGCGACCGTCCGGGTCCGGAAAAGGGGTTTTAACTATTTTCCAGGGCACGCCATGCCGAAAACCCTCCCCAGCGCCCTGACCTTGTCCCATGCCACCCTGGAAAAACTCTTCGCCGCCTGGCATGTCCGCCCCGAAGGGGACGGCATGGTCCTGTTCGCCTTGCGCGGCGCCCTGCCGGTGAAACCCGCGGCGGGATGGAGCGCCTCCGTGACGGTGCGTCCGGCCCGGGTCGATTACGATCACATGCGCTGCACGTTGGGCCTCTGGGACCGGCGGGGGCGCCGGGTATTCGCCGCCCCGGGATCCACCGTGCCCCATAAGCGCAACGTGGACAAAGCCGCCGCCAGGAAGGGCCGGGCCAAAGGCAAGGGCACCAACCAATTGGAACCCGGGTACTACGCGGACCTGACCAAGGGCGAGCATCTGCAAGGCAAGCGGAACGGGCACCAGGCCCTGCGCCAGACGGCGTTCCGCCTGTACCGGCGCAGCCTCGCCGGAGTCCCCTACCGGGACTCGTCCCCGCTCTTCTACGGTAACCCGTATGATAACCTGCATTGCGGATGGAACCTGGACGGCCGGGACCCCGGCTTTTCCAGCGCGGGCTGCATGGTGATGGCGGGCATGCCCCATTGCCCGAGGCGCGAGGACCGTACCGAAAACCGGGGACCCTGGAAAATCTTCCACGACCTGATCTATGCGTCCGGGCAGAAGCGTTTTCCCATCCTCCTGCTGCCCGCGGAGGCGGCGATGGAGTCGCTCGCAGGCGGGCGACGCGGAGCGGACGTCCGCCTGGTCTTCGGATCGGAAGGCGAAGAAGTGAAAACGCTGCAGAAACGCCTGGCGGCCGCCGGAGCCTACCGGGGCCGGGCCACCGGACGCCTGGACGCCCGCACCTACCGGGCCTGGAAGCAACCCGCCCGGTAGCCGGCCGCAGCAAAACCTATTTGTGAGACCACTTCAAAGGCTCAGAACAGCATCTGCAATTGGCAGAGCAGCAAATCGTTGCCTACGGTGTTCTCCCCGCCTTCTTCCAGCACCCGGACGTATTCACCCGTGACCATGAGCCCCGGGTATTTTTCCGGCGAGGGATGGAAGATGCCGCCCAAGGTGATGAGATGCCGGCCGTCGTCCTTATAATAGCCGTCGCTCAGGTCGAACAATTCGTAACGGAAAAAATACCCCGTCCGCGGCGTATGATCGAAGCGGGCGGAAGTGGAAAACCCCCAGGACTGGGTGGCGGAGGAATCCTCCGGATTCGGAAGCTCGCGGTTGTACAGGATCATGGCTTCGTCGAATAGATGCAGGCGCCCGACGTCCAATTGGTGGTAGAGGGACGCGTCCACCACGGGGTTGGTCTTGAACCAGTATCCCGCCTCCCAGCCCTCATGGTTTCCGGCGAACTCATCCCACTCGCGACTGGCCAGGGCGCCGGCATGGCCCCCCCATACGGTGTACGGGGAAATGCGCCAGTCCAAGGCGTAGTCCACTCCCAGGGCCTGGGTGGTTTGCAGGTACTCCTCGTTGGGCTCGCGGTTGATCACGTTGTCGCGATTGGCGTTGTGGACGAAAAGGCGGTGCTTGACGGCGCCTCCGTGATAGTCCGCCTCGGCTTGGACGCCGAAATCCCGGAAGTTGAGGAGGCGCTTGTAATGCCCCCAGACGTTCGCGTACCTGGGGGCGTTCACCGCCGTCCGCTCGAACTCATCCGTGCCGGAGCCGGATTTCAGGCCGGCGCCGCGGAACTTGCCGAAGGTGAAGATATAGTTGTCGACCCGCTTTTGCAGGTACACTTCCTGCACGTCCGCGAAATAGGCGTTCCCCACCGCGACGGCCGAAAAGGTGCTGTCGAAGGCCACGGTTCCCTTGAGGCGCAGTTGGGAGACATAGAACCCGCCGCGGTTGTCGTTGCCCAGGGGATCCTTCAAGAGGGAGGGCCAGGGAAAGCCGTTCTGGCCGTAGGAATACCCCGTCATCAGCCCGGCCTGGAATTCCGGCCTTTCGACGGCGGATGCGTTCAGGAGCCCTAGAATCGCGAGGCTGCAGGCGGACAGCGCGCTGGTTTTCCGGATCAAGTGGGCGGCCTTTCGAAGAGTGGATTGGGTCATAAACATACAATTCTGTTATCTTTAGGTTATGACTCCGCAGACGAATACCCGGCTTCCGGCCCCTTCCCAGCCCAAGGCGGTTTCCCCGCTCCAGGCGAACCGTCCCGTCCCGGGCAAACCCGCCTGGCTCAAGGCGAAGATCCCGGGCGGGGAGGCCTATTCCAAGGTGCGCGCCATCGTGGAAGAGCATAACCTGAACACGGTGTGCCGAAGCGCGAGCTGTCCCAATCTGGGCGAGTGCTGGGCCAAGGGCACCGCCACCTTCATGATCCTGGGAAACGTCTGCACGCGCGGATGCAGGTTCTGCGACGTCCCCAAGGGACGCCCCGGGAGCTACGATCGCGAAGAACCGGTCCGGGTGGCGGATTCGGTGCGCTTGATGGGCCTGAAATACGCGGTCATCACCTCCGTGGCCCGGGACGATCTGCCCGACCAAGGCGCGGACGTCTGGGCGGAAACCATCCGCGCCGTCCGCGCGGCCGCGCCCAAATGCCGCATCGAGGTCCTGATCCCGGACATGCAGGGCGATACCGCCCTGATCGATCGCATCCTGGACGCCCGTCCGGACATCCTGAACCACAACTTCGAGACCATCCCCCGCCTGCAAAAGAGCGTGCGCGGCCGGGGCAACATCGCCGACAGCAGCGCCGTCCTGGCCCATGCCAAGGCCAGGGGATTCGCCACCAAGACCAGCTTGATGCTGGGATTGGGGGAGTTGGAGGCGGAGACCAGGGACATGATCCGGTACATCGCCTCCCTCAAGGTGGACATCCTCACCATGGGCCAATACCTCCAGCCCACCCGGGACCATTTGCCCGTGGACCGCTACGCGACCCCGGGGGAATTCGAATCCTTGCGGGTGTACGCCCTGGAAAACGGCATCCGCATCTGCACCTCCGCCCCCATGGTCCGCTCGTCTTACAATGCCGATCTCCAATCAGCTCCCCTGTTCCCGGCCTTCTGACCGGCCGCCTGCCGCTGCTCTCCGCCGGGGATCGGATTCCGTATCCCGTTGGAGAACGAATCCTGTCCCCGGAACCCACCCCTTTCGGGAAGTTTCGAGGTTTGGGTTGTAGAAAAACGGGGTCGCCGCTATATTAGAATTCAGCTAATTTCACATATTTTCGGTCAAGATCGAACCACTATGCCACCCATGGATGCACCTGGAAGGTCAGACTTGTTTCAACCTGGTCAATCCTTTGGCAAGTTCTATCTGGTGCAATTGATCGGGGAAGGCGGCACGTCCCGGATTTTCAAAGCGCTGCAACAACCGATCAACCGCCTGGTGGCCCTGAAAATCCCCTCCTTCTCCGACAAAGGGGACATCCTCACTCCGGATGAATTCCTGTCCGAGGCCACCCTGATGGCGCGCCTGGAGCACGGCCACGTCGTCCGTATCTACGATTTCGGCGTGCAGGAGGAAAAGGCCTTCATCTGCATGGAATACGTGGAGGGATGGAACCTCCTGGAACTGATCGAAGCGCGCGGACCGCTCCCGGTTTCGGCGGCGCTGGCGGCGGCGCTCCAGACCCTGGAAGGCCTGATGTACGCGCATTCCCAGGGAGTGCTGCACCTGGACCTCTCCCCCGCGAACGTGCTGGTGGGGAAATCGGGGACGGCCAAGCTGTCCGATTTCGGGATGGCGGGAAAGAAAACCAAGGCGTCGCAAGGCCGGATCGTAGGCACCCCGGCCTTCCTGTCCCCGGAGCACGTGGCGGGAACGCCCGGCACCGCCCGCTCCGATCTGTTCAGCTTCGGATCGCTCTTGTATTTCCTCGCGGCCGGCAAGCCCCTTTTCGATCCGGGAGAGGGAAACTCCCAGGTTACCCGGGCCATCACGGAAATCGCCGGCGCCAGGGAGACCCCCCCCGAGGATCGCATCCGGCTCCTGCCCCACTTGCTGGCCAAGCCCGTGCTGACGGCCTTGCAATGCAAGGATCCGGAAGCGTTGCTGCGCGAGCTCCGGGACGCCTGGAGGAAAATCGAGGCCGAAGAGCGGCCCGAATCGGTGTTGCGGCGCGAGTTGGAGCTGGACGGCGACCCGCTGACCCCCGGGTCCGCTCAGGATCTGCCCGCGGGAACGGAATTGCGCGATCGCTACATCCGCCTGCGCGAGAGCGGCAAGCACCGGGAAGCCGTGGCCTTGCTGGAAAAGGCCCTGCGCCGCCAGCCGGACAATCCGCTGCTGCGGGAGCTTTTGGCTACGCCGCCGGCCAAGGCCAAATCCGCTCCCGTCACCGTATCGGTCGGCTCCGCCCCCTCTCCGGACGCGGCGCTCCCCGCGGCGGAGGCCTCCGGATCCGGGGGCGTCCTGAAATACGCCGTCGGGATCGTAAGTATCCTGGCGGTTACCCTGGGGCTGATGGCCTGGGGCAAGGCGCAACGCCCGGCGCCTGCCGGCGAAGCCGCCGCGGGATCCCCGCCGCCAAACGCTTCCCGTCCGATCGGCGATCCCGGCGCCCCGGCCCCCCTTGCAAAGACCGCCGCTCCCATGGCGAACGCGGGCGCCGCCCCGGCGGGCCCGAAAGGCCCAGCGGGCCCAAGAGGCCCGGCGGCGAAACCCCCGCATGCCGTCCCGGCCGCCAGGCAAGCCAGGAAACGGAAGCCGCCCGCGTTCGCGCTGTCCGGTCCCGCGGGGACCAAGGTCACCGTGGACGATACGGTGGAATGGATTTCCCCCGGCCCGGCGGGCGGATGGCCGCTTTCGCCCGGCCTCGTCAACATCACCCTGACGCCGCCGGGAGCCCATCGCTCCATCAGCAGCAGTCTGTTCGTCTCCACCGATACGCTCTATGTCCTCAACCTGGAGGCGGACGGCGGGTTCTCGGTCGCCCGCAAACGGCGTTGATGCGGTACCCGGCCCTTCTCGTCCCGATCGCCGTCGCGGTGGCCGCCGCCACCGCTCCCGCCGCCCCGGCGGCCTCCCAGGCTTCGATCAACAAGGCCGCCGCCTTCTACCACCAAGGCCGGTTCGATTCCGCCCTCGCGCGCCTGGAATCCCTGAAGATCCAAGGTCCCTGGAAGCGCCGGGATTCCCTGTCCCTGTTCCAATACCTGGGCATGTCCTCGGCCCGCCTGGGCCGCGAAGAGCAAGCGGTGGACTATTTCTCCGGCCTGTTGGGATTGGACAGCCTGTTCCAGTTCCCGCGGAA
>DATENA010000231.1:0-16390 GCA_035275285.1 Fibrobacteria bacterium
CTGGTGGAATGCGGCGGGGTCAACAACCGCCTGGTGGAGATGGGGCCGATGCAGGAGGTGCTGAAGGGAGCGGATGCGGACGGGATCCGGGAGAAGATGATCCGCTATTGGAAGGACGTGCGCGCGGGCCTCCACCTGGAGATCCCGGAAGGCTACTGAGCGGCGCGCCGGTTCCGGCGGTTGTCCCGCCAGGCCAGGAACCAGCAGCCCAGGAACCCGGGGACGAAGGCCCAGGCCAGGAAGGCCTCCACCGCGTCCCCATGGCGCAGGTACCAGGTGTCCCGGGAAATCAGAGGCACTTTCCGCCGCAGCACCGTCACCTCGGAAAGGCGCGTTTTGCCCAGCACGCGGCCCTTGTAATCGTAGAAGACGCTGATGCCCGCGTTGGAACAGCGCGCGATGGGCGCGCCCGTCTCGATGGCCCGGAAGCGGGCGATGTTCGCGTGCATGTAAGGGGCGTTGCTGCGCCCGAACCAGCCGTCGTTGGTGATGTTGACCAGCAATTGCGCGCCCCGCCGCCTTGCCCCGCGCGCGAAGTCCGGATAGATGATCTCATAGCAGATGGAGGGGGCGTAACGGACGCCTCGGGTCCAGATCTCGTAGTCGGCGCCGGTGGAGAAATCCCCTTCCCCCAGGTTCACGTAGTTGATGATCGGGAACACGTCGTCGAAGGGAAGCCTCTCGCTGAAGGGCACCAGCCTGAGCTTGGAATATTGCAGCACGGTCTGCCTGCCCGGTTCGCCCGGGAACAGGAAGGCGGAATTGTAGAAGAGATAGGTATGGTAGGGCTTGTTGTCGGGCACGTAGTCCAGCGCCCCCACCAGGATGTCGGCGCCGCTTTCCCGCGCTTTCCTGCGGAAGTGATCGTACAGGTCCGCGCGGGTGCGGAGGAAGTCCGGCACCGCCGTTTCCGCCAGCACGATCAGATCCGTGCCCTTCACCAGGCTGCCGTCCTTGAGGGTCCCCTCCATGGTGGCCCAGGTCTTGTCCATCACTTCCCGGAAATAGTCCTCGTCCCATTTCTTGGTCTGGGGGATGGAGGGTTGCACCAGGCTGATGTCCAGGGTGGGGGGATGCGAGGGTTCCGGCCGGGCCAGGGAGGCCATGCCCGCCGCGGCCAACGCCGCGGGGATGGCCGCCGCTCCCGCCGCCGCGGCCCAGCGCATCCGGCCCCGCAGGCGCCAGGCCGCGAAGACCAGGCAATTGCAGGCGATCACGGCCATGGAAAGCCCGAAAATGCCGAGATAGGAAACCGACTGGATCAGGGAGGGCCAATGGCCCAGGGCATAGCCCATATCGTTCCAGGGAAAGGACATTTCCCCCAGGGTGCGCACCACCTCCATGCCGCCCCAGAGCAGGGGATAGGCGAAGAGGCCGTATGGCTTGCCGGCCAGGATGCGGAACAACCAGCCGAGCAGGGCGTTGTAGAAGGACAGGTAGAGGATGAGGAGCACCAGGCCCGCTCCGATCACGAAGGCGGGGCCGACCTTGATGACGTTGTAGATCCACCAATACATGACGGTGTTGTACCCCAGGCCCGCGGCGAAATGGTACAGGAACGCTTGCCGCGTGCCGAGCCGCAAGGAGGCGAAGAAGGCGGGCAAAAGCACCACGAAGGCGAGCGGACCCAGAGGGAAGGGCGGATAGCAGAAGGCCCAGGCGATGCCGGACAGGCTGATCCAACCCAGCTCGCGCCAGCGCGGGGCCTTGGGGCGCAGCTTGCGCGGGAATCCCGGGACCCCCGCCATCAGCGCTTGTTCTGGGGATGGAGCAGCAGGACGTATTCGCCGCGGGGAGTGCGTTCCCGGTAGTACTCGCGGAGCCCGGCTGCCGAGTCCGAGAGGAACTCCTCGAATTTCTTGGTCAGCTCCCGGGCCAGGACCACGTGCATGTCCGCGCCGAACACCTCCGCGATCTCTTCCAGGAATTGGCGGACCTGGTGGGGCGACACGTAGAAGATGAGGGTGGGCGCATGCTGCGCCTCCTCGCTCCAACGCTGCTTGAGGGACTCGAGCTTGCGCAGGCGCTGGGCGGATTTCTTGGGCGGGAAATTCTCGAAGGAGAATCTGTCGGTGGGCAGGCCCGAGGCCGTGACCGCGGCGACCATGGCGCAGGGGCCGGGGATGGGGTAGACCTTGACGCCTTCCGCCAGGGCGGCCTTCACCAGGTTGAAGGCGGGGTCGGCGATGCCGGGCGTCCCCGCATCGCAGATCAGGGCCAGGCGCTCGCCGTTTTTGAGGCGTTCCACGTAACCGGGGGTGCGTTTCTCCTTGTTGAAATCGTTGTAGCTTTCGCTGGGGCGGGCGATGCCGTAATGGCCCAGCAGGACCCGCGAATGGCGCGTGTCTTCGGCCAGGATCAGGTCCGCGGCCTTGAGGATGCGCACGGCCCGGAAGGTCATGTCCTCCAGGTTCCCGATGGGCGTGGCCACCAGGTACAGCCCCGGCGCCGGGGCCGAAAACGGATCGGTGGCCTCATAAACCGTGCCTTCGGGATCGTCCGGGGCGGGCCCTTCGTCCCCGGCCGCATCCCCGCGCTCCGCGTCCTCGGGGGAATCGTCCAGGGATCCGGGAAAATCGGGGTTGGGGGTCATGCAAGCGAAAGATACTAGAACGCGTTCCTTTTGCCAGAAACCGCCAGCAACTCTTCCAAGTGGGCCGTCACTCCCAAGGCCAGGCCTTGGGGGTTGTATCCGCCCTCCAGAAGGGAGACCACCTTCCCGCCGCCCGCGATGGAAGCCAGCTGCGCGGCCATGCGGGTCATGCGCCGGAACGCGTCGTCCTCGATGCGGAAGTCGCCCAGGTAATCGTCCTTGCGGCTGTCGAACCCCGCCGAGATCAGGACCAGGTCCGGGCGGAAGGCTTCCGCCACGGGCAGGAGCCGCTTCTCCCAGGCCAGCAGGATGTCCTTGTCGGTGGCGCCTTTGCCCAGGTCCACGTTGATGTTGAAGCCGAGCCCCTCGCCCTCCCCTTGCCGCGCCGGGTTCCCCGTTCCGGGATAGGCCATCCATTTATGCGTCGAGAAGAACAGCACCGAAGGATCCCGGTAGAAAGCCTCCTCGGTGCCGTTCCCGTGATGGTAATCCCAATCGATGATGAGGACCCGGGAGCAGCCGTGCTTGCGCTGGGCATGGCGGGCGGCCACGGCCACGTTGTTGTAATAGCAGAACCCCTCTTCTTCGCCCAGGTCGTGGGCGTGGTGCCCCGGGGGGCGCACCGCGCAGAAGGCATTGCGCACCAATCCCGTGCAGACGGCGTCCACGGCGGCCACGGCGCCGCCCGCCGCCAGGGCCGCGACGGCGCCGGTGACGGGGATGTCCATGATGGCGCGGATATGCGCGGCGGAATGCACCTCGGCGAGGGCGGCGAACGGATCCGGCAGCGGGGCGATGGGGACGAAATGCTTTCGCAATCCGGTTTCGGCGAGTTTGCGGGCCACGGCCCGGAGCCGCCCGGGGGATTCCGGATGTCCGGCTTCGATTTCGTGATCGAGAAAAGCCGCTTCGAATACCAGCCCGGACGCGTCCGCCATGATGGTTGGAAATCTACTTATCGCCGGCGCCGCGCGCAGCCGGAATGCGCTATTTGCGCTGCTTCTTGAACAGCTTGAAGATTTTCGAGGTTTCCTTGCCGCCCGCCTTGGCGGTCACTTTCAGGAAATACAGGCCGTTGGCCACGTTGTTTCCCGAGCCGGTGCGGCCGTCCCAAACCACTTCTTGGTAGCCCACCACGTTGCGCTGTTCCAGGGAGCGCACCGCGCGGCCCGCGCGGGAGAAGATCTTCAGCTCCACCTTATCGCAATAATCCGTCAGGCTGTAGACGAAGACCGCCGTGTCCGCGAACGGGTTGGGATAGCTTCCCAGGTCCCGGATCTTCAGATCGTCGCCCATGCGGTAGGCCAGGGTCCTGGCGGCCACGTTGCCGGAAATGTCCCGGGCCGTCACCGTGATGGAATCGCGGTCGGACTTGCGGGACGGGAGGAAGTTGATGCGGGCCAGGGTGGGGAAGAAGCCGCCGGTCTCTTCCGCGTGGTTGAGGGAGTCCAAGGGCTGCAGCGCGCTCACCAGCAGCGGCGGATGCAAGGCCAGGTCCACTCCCTCGCCGTCGCGGAGGACCACGTCGATGGGCGTATTCAGGGGAACGTAATCGTCCTGGAGCAGGATCTGGCCGCGGCTGCTCAATTGGATCAGGGGCGCGGACGCGTCCTGGTTCAGCAACAGCGCGTACAGGCCTCCGCGGAACCCGCTGCCCAGGCGCGCGGAAGCGGAACCGGAGACCGGATCGAGCTTGACCCAGGTCCGGCCGTCTTCGTCGCGATAATGCCAGGCGGGGAGGGGAGCGGCCGCGGCTTTGGGCAGGGCCGCGGAAAGGCCGGTTTTGCCGAGCACCAGGCCGCCCGGGGCGAATGGGGCGGCGTGGATGCGGAAAGCCTCGATGGGCAGGGAGCCTTCCGCCGGACTCAAATGGGAAGGCAGGGAGGCGATGACGACCCTGTCCGCGAACACGCGGCAGGCCTTGCCGCCGGAGGCGGGGAAGGATACGAAAGTCCCCAGCGTATCCAGGCGCAGGGTATCGGCCGGGCCGGATAGCAGCGCCGTAGCCAGGTGGAAAACCGTATCCTGGGAGCCTTCGGAGGCGGCCAGATCGCCCTCTTTGGCGGGGATCAGGGTGGCCCGGATCCGCTTGCCTTGGAGCATGCTGTCCGCCAAGGCGAAGAATACCGAGTCCAGTCCGCCCATCGGCACGTTGCCCGCGTAGGCGATCGTATCCGTTACCGGGGAAGCGCTTTCCGCGTCCCGGGTCAGGGACACTTTCAGACCGTGCGCCGTGCCTACGCCCTTATTGTGGAACAGCACCCACAGGCCCAGCTTTTCCTGGATGGGCAGGTGCAGGGACCTGGCGGGCAATTCCAGGCGCGGCAGATCCGCCAGGGGAAGGGAATAGGCCCGGGAACTGAGATTCGGGATGGTCTGGATCGCCTCGCCCTGGGCGTCGAGAACCTGCACGCCCAGGCGGAAAGCCAGGTAGGCGCGGGGGTTGGCCAGATCGGAGGCGGGGATGCCGAGCAGGACCTTGGACACCGAGGCCAGGTGCGCGCCGTCCTCGCTGCGCAGGCCGATCTGGTTCTCTCCCGGGAACAGCGGCGCCAGATCCCCTCCCACCGCGTAGGAGACGACGCCTCCGGTGAAGGCGGTGCGGGCATAGGCGGTGTTCAGCTTGACGCGGATGGATACGGAGTCCCCGGGCGCGGCCGCGGCGGGTTCCAGGGCGATCGAATCGAGCAGCCAGTCCAGGGAGGAGAACGGGGCGGACAGGACGCGGGATTCCTTTTCGTCCCAATAATGGACCAGCACCTTGCCGTTCTGGACCGCCACCGGACTCACCGGAAAGGTCCTTTGCAGGGAAAGCGTGCCGCCGGAGACCTTCGCGGCCAGGTCGCTTTCGATGGAGTCGCCCAGGAGGATGGTCGCGGCCGCATCGCCCGCCTTCACGGCGAGATCGGCGCCCGTGGCCTCGATCCCGGCGCCGCCGGAGAGCACCTGCGGATGGAGGGTCAGGTCTCCCTGCCTCGACGGGAACCGCACGCCCAGGGCCGGGTCCCCCAGGAGGTTGAACTCGGCCATGACGGGCAGGAACACCTCGCCCGTGCGCAGCTTGACCATGGTCTCGGCCTGGGTGACGATCTGGCCCGTGGTGGCGTAGGCGTTGCCGCCGGCCGCCTTCAGGATTTCCGCGGACAAGGCCTCGCCGGCCAGGTTGGAGATATAGCCGGCGGCGCCGTAGAATCCCGCCGCGCCGCCTTTCTTCAGGCGCACCATCTCTTCTCCCAGGGACCGCGCATCGTTGTCCTCGAAGAACCCCGTCAGGCACGTGATCGAGGAGACCAGGCCCACGGGGTAGTCGCCCTTGAGCCGGCCTTCGTCGATGGCCTTCAGGGTGAGCACGCCCGCGTCCGACCACACCGCCCCGCCGCCGTGGCCCACGAAGCTCACCAGGTTGAAGCCCGAGTCCAACTGGTCGAAGAAATCGGTGCGCTGGGCCGCGCTCTTGTAATGCGGCGATCCGGGGAACAGATCGAGCCGGGAATATTGCCTGTCATTGGCGGTGGCGATGCCTTGCAGCACGTAGTTCTGCGCGGTGAAGGAACTCTCGAAGCCGGAGATGAGCAAGGTCTTGTTGCTCCAATGGCCTTGCGGGCGGGACGTCTCCAGCAAGAGGGTCTTGTGGACCACGCCGGAAAGGTCGTCCTGCGTGGCCGCGGGAATGCGACCCACGAACAGGTCCGCCAGGTCGTCGTCGCCGGAAACCTTGGCGTAGAAATCGTCGTTGGCCGCCACGCCCCAGCCGCGGATGTTGACGGGATGGAACGGCACGATGGTTTCGCCGCCGCGTTTTTCGAAGCTCTGGGAGGCGTCCCCCACCAGCACCAGGTAGGAAGGCGCGGGACGCTCCCAGTTCTTGTAGGCATAGGCGACGAAGCGGCGGATGGCGGCCGGATCCATGCTCCCGTCGCCGAAGGCCTGGTAGATGTGGCGCGCCATGACCACGCGCGTGCGCATGCCCTGCTTGGCGCGGAAGCGCACCAGGGAGTCGAGGGCGTTTCCCGCCAGCTCGCGCTCGGTGATCACGAGATAGTCCGCTCCCTGGCCGGTGCCGATCAAATCGTCCAAGGTGTCCAGCCGGATGACCGGCGTTTCCCTTTTCTCCAGGGCGCAGGCGATATACTCCGCCTTTCCGGACAGGGTGTCCAGGAAGGTCACGTCGAACCCGTTCCCGCCGGGGATCGCTTGGAAGTTGGTCAGCTTGCGGCCCTGCCTGTCCCATACGCTGACGTTCCCGGTGGTGAACCCCGTCAGTTTGAAGAGCTTCAGCCCCGTGCTGTCGCCGAAGGAGTTGCTGAAGACCAGCTTGTCTTCCACCGCCGCGTAGGTGGAGGGGAAGTCCAGCTCGATGTAGTTGAGGTAGGCGTCCTGCACTTCCACGGCCTGATCGTCCGTGGTCTTGAGATCGTTCACCTTCTGGATGACCAGGACGTTCTTGCCCGCCTTCAGGGCCGAGGGGTTCACGGGCCGGGAGACCCAGGTGTAGGACTCCTGCCCTTCCCAGATGGCGTCGTTCTCCACGCCCCCCACCAGGGAGATGTCCGTGCCGTTGAGGATGAATTTCAGGTGGTGATCGGGATCGGCCTTGGGATTGTTGGTCACTCCCTTGAGGTTGACGGTGACCGTGAGGGACCCGGAGCCCGCGGAACCGCCGCCCTTGGCCGTGGTGGACGGGTTGAAGGCCAGGTTGAAGGGAATCTCGGCGAGGTCCTTCTCCGCTCCCAGGCGCTTCCAGACCCAGAAGTCCGTCAATTCGGTTTCCTTCACGTTGGAACCCAGGTCCACGATCTCTTCCGCCGACGTGCTGCCGATGCGGAGGATGTCCACGTCCTCTTCGATGTGCTCCCGGGTGCGGAAGGGCAGGGCCGCCTGGGCGTCCGCGGGAAAGGTGGGGACCAGGCCGCCCGTACGCGAAGCCACCGGCACGGCGGGAGCGCGCAAGCCCAGGCGTCCGCCTTCCCAGGCGAGGATGAACGTCGCCCTGGACGTGTACAGGGAGTTGTAGGTGTTCTGCCCCGAGGCCCGCTTGCCGATGAACTCGATGTAATCGCCCGGATCCCAGTGCCCGTCGCCTTCTCCGTAAATGTACATGGGCACCTCGCGGCCGTCGCTGTACAGGCGCATGCGGCGCGGATCGATGCCGGAAAGGGGAAGGCCCGCCTTGGAGAGGGCGGCGAAGTCCAGGACCTGGATGGTTTCGCTCCGGGTTTTGACGACCAGACGCTTCTTGGGCAGGGAGGCGCCCGCGGACGGGCCGTCGGCCGCGGACTTGGCGAGCCCCGGGGCCGGAGCGGTGCGGAAACCCCGCGACTGGGCGTAGTTGGCGATCCATCCGCGCAGATGCCGCTCCGAGGGAGCCTCCTCCGGGGGCGCGAAGGCCGCGCGGAACGGGGCCGCATCCGGCGCCTTGCGGAAGCGCACGCGGATGCGCGCTTCGGAGGGAAGCGGAGCCCGGCGCGCCGGCCCCTGGCCGCCGTCCGGTTCGAAAGTAAGCGCGGCGATGGACACGTCCCGGAAGCGGGAGGGAGGGGAGATGCGCAGGGCGGCGCCGGGTACCGGAGCTTCCAGCACGGCCTCGGCGACGCTGCCGGGAGGAAGGGCGATGGCGAGGCTGCGGGCGCGGGCCGCTCCCGGCTTCTCCGATTCCGCCGCTCCGGCCTGGGCATTCCTCCAGGACAGGCTCAGACCGCCGGCATCGGAACCTTCCAGGCTCCATTCCGCATCGATGGGGACCGCTGCGAACGCCGTCAAGGCGCTCATCGCCAGGACGGCGGCGAATAAGACGGATGCCGCGGGAGGGAGACCGGGCCGGGAAAAGAGACGGTGGTCCCAAAAGAGGCAACGGTCCAACAAGAAGCGGCGGTCCGGCATCATGGATTGACCCGGAAAAAGCGGCTGCAGCTCAAGGATTGGACCAAGCCCGTGGACTGCTCCTGGAACGATTCCGTGCCCACCACGCAGAACAAGGCCTGCACCGTGTCACCGACCCCGTGTTGTTCCAGCGTCAGGGAATCCCGTTGCACGGAATTGCCGAAGATGGGCTGTTCGCAGCCATTTATGGGCAGGCACGTGTCCTGTTTCAGGGGCCAGGCGTCGCCCGACTTTTCGAAGTAAGACAAGCGGATGATCACCCCGTCGTCCCCGGCCGTCTGGACTTCCATGGAAAGGGTGCGGCCGCTCACATGGGAGCCCGCCGTGGGCTTGAGGATGGTCAAGGAGGGATTGATGGTAAGGGAATCGATCCGCAGCGTATCCCCGATCAATTTCTGTCCGGTAGGCTCCACCCATACCGCCCGCACGGCATAGTAGAGAGTGAAAGGCCGGGTCGAATCCGGAAGGGGCAGGACCACGTGGAAAGAGTCCCCGGCCGGCCGGGTGAGGATGGCATGCTTGAGGGAATCCTTGTGGGTGGCCTGGTAGATTTCGAAGAGGGTGACCCGGCCGTCCTCCGGGTAGCTCCAGGCCAGGTAGACTCCGGGAGAACCCAGGGCCGGGTTCTCCATTTTCAGGTGGATATCGGTGAGGCGGGCGCTGGGCAGGCTGGGGACATCGTGCTTCTGGGAACAGTAAAAGCCTTGGCAAAGGAACGCCGCGCAGAGCAGGACCGGGATGCCGGCGATTCTGGAACGGGGATCAGCGGGTCGGGTCGGCATCGATATTCAGGGTTCCAATGCATGCCTGCCTTGGGCGCGGGCTTTTGGGTTTTTGCCGATTATATCCCATCCGGACGGATCGATGCCATATCGATGCCGTATCCCGGGCCATTTTCCCGGCTTCTTTATTTTCCTAGCTTCTTTCTTCGTACCATGGACGTTCCAACCCGCCCCCATTACATCGTTGCCATCGACGGCGTCAGCGGTTCCGGCAAAAGCAGCACCGCCAAAACCGTGGCCCGGGAGTTGGGAATCCTGCATCTGGACACGGGCGCCATGTACCGCGCCGTTACCTTCCTGGCCCTGGAAAAAGGCCTGGTTCCGGGGCAAATCCCCGAAATCGCGGCCTTGGTCGCGGGCCTGCATTGGGATGCGGACCCCCAAGGGAAGCTGACCGTCGACGGCCGCGACCTGAGCCGGGACATCCGCACCGCCCCGGTCACGGCCGCCGTTTCCGATTATGCCCGCATTCCGGAGGTGAGGCATTCCCTGGTGCCCGTCCAACGCGCCATCGGCATGCGGCAGGCGGCGGTAGTGGAAGGCCGCGACATGGCCACGGTGGTTTTTCCGGACGCGCGCTTCAAATTCTTCATGTCCGCAAGCCCGGAAGTCCGTGCGCGGCGGCGGGTTATGGAGCTCCAGTCCATGAACCTTCCCGCCGACTACGCCGAGGTGCTCAAGAACCTTTCCGAGCGGGACAGCAAGGATTCGGGCCGCGAGCATAGCCCCCTCAGCATGGCCGCCGATGCCATCGAGATCGACACCAGCGGCTTAACATTCGAGGGACAAGTTGCTATCATTGTCACCCACGTCTTGAAAAACCTTCCCCGGTAAGGGGAGGGTTCCCGCAAGCTCCTTCGGGGGATTTGCGTTCCCGGGCCACCCGGTCCGGACCCAAGGCGTGTTTGCTATTCGCTATTCGCTATTCGAAAAGGCCGCGCTGTCAGCCTATTCCGGGGTCCGGAATTCAACCCGTCAGCGCAGGCAAGGTCCAACGCCGGAAAGGGGAACCCCGTCCCCGGCGCCGACCCAGGAGAATCCAAGCACATGTCCCAGAAAATGCTCTACGGCACGGAAGAAGATTTGAAGGACTTCGGAGAAGAAGTCGACGCGAAGACCCCCGGCAAAGTCAAGCAGGACGTCCTCGCGCTGTACGACATGTCCCTGACGGGCTACCAGGAAGGCAGCATCGTCAAGGGCACCGTGGTGCGCATCTCGGATACGGACGTCTTCGTGGACATCCGGTTCAAATCCGAAGGCATCATCAACAAGATGGAATTCAAGGATGATACCGAGCTCGTGGTGGGCAAGGTCATCGACGTGTATCTGGAGCAGGTGGAGAACGCCGACGGCCAGATCATCCTCTCCAAGCAGCGCGCGGACTTCATGCGCGTGTGGGAACGCATCCGCGAAGCCTTCGAGAAGGAAGAGATCGTCACCGGCACCATCACCCGCCGCATCAAGGGCGGCGTCGTGGTGGACCTGTTCGGCATCGAAGCCTTCCTTCCCGGATCGCAGATCGATTTGCGCCAGGTTCCCGATCTGGACGCCCTCATCAGCCAGAAGATGGACTTCAAGGTCATCAAGGTCAACAAGATCCGCCGCAACATCGTCGTGTCGCGCCGCGTGGTGCTGGAGCAGGAACGCTCCAAGATGCGCGACGAGATCATCGACACCCTCGAGAAGGGCCAGATCCGCGAGGGCGTGGTCAAGAACATCACCGATTTCGGCGCCTTCATCGACCTGGGCGGCGTGGACGGATTGCTCCACATCACCGACATGTCCTGGGGCCGCGTGAACCATCCTTCCGAGGTGGTCTCCCTGGGCGACCGGGTCAAGGTCGTGGTGCTGGACTTCAACGAGAAGAAAGAGCGCATCTCGCTCGGCATGAAGCAGCTGACCAAGCATCCCTGGGAAGACGTGGCGGCCAAGTACCCCGAAGGCACCAAGGTCAAGGGCAAGGTCGTATCCATCACGGATTACGGCGTGTTCGTGGAACTGGACCAGGGCGTCGAAGGCCTCATCCACATTTCCGAGATGTCCTGGACCCAGCACATCAAGCATCCCTCGCAGCTCCTGAACCAGGGCGACGAAGTGGAAGCCGTGGTGCTGAAGCTGGACGCGGAGAACGAGAAGATCTCCCTCGGCCTGAAGCAGGCGACCCCGGATCCCTGGCAGAACATCGAGGACGAAATCCCCGTGGGGTCCAAGGTGACCGGCGAAATCCGCAATCTCGCGGCCTTCGGCGCCTTCATCGAAATCAAGGAAGGCGTGGACGGCCTGATCCACGTTTCCGACATGTCCTGGACCAAGAAGATCAACCATCCCTCGGAAGTCCTGAAGAAGGGCGACCGCGTGGAATGCATCGTCATGGCCATCGACAAGGACAAGCGCCGCATCAGCCTGTCCATGAAGCACCTGGAAGAGGATCCCTGGGACACCCTCGCCGAGAAATTCCCGGTCGGGACGGAAGTCCAGGCCAAGATCTCCCGCCTCCTGGAGCGCGGCGTGATCGCGGAGCTTCCCGGCGGCATCGAAGGGTTCATCCCCACTTCCAAGCTGACGACCGATTCGATCCGCAACCCCGCCGAGGCTTTCAAGGCCGGGGATGAGGTTCCGGCCGCCGTCATCGAAGTGGAGCCCTCCTCGCGCAAGCTCACGCTGAGCGTGGTGGACTACTTCAAGAACAAGGAAGACGCGGAGTGGAAGTCCTACCTGGGCGCCCACAAGCCGCAGCCGGCCACCCTGGGCGACGTGATGCCCAAGCTGGAAGGCGAGTGAACGCCCCGGCGGGAACGGGCCTTTCCGGGTGACCGGAAAGGGTCCGCGTACCGCCCGGACAATCGGATTCCACGGGCCGCATCCCTTCGCCGGGATGCGGCTTTTTTTTTGCCATGGATTCCCCGCCCGCGCCTCCGTAATCGACCTTTTTTTTTGGTCGATACCCCGAATCCGGCGCGAAATGGCCTTCTACCCGCCGTAAATGCCTTTTTTTGTCCTTCCTGGGCCAATTGCCAAAACGTAGTTTCAGGCTAAACCCCGAAGCCCGCCGGAAAACGGGCCGTTGGGCGATCGGGAGGTTCAAGCCATGGGTTTCCAGCCGTTCTACCACGTGAAGCATAGCCTTGATTTCAAGGAGCCGGTGGAGAAGGTCTTCGGCCATTGGACCTCTTTCGACGGCTTTCCGCGTTTCCTGGAGGGGGTGGAGTCGGTGCGCCGCATGGGACCTTCCCGCTACGTGTTCCAGTTGCACGGCCCGGACGGACGCACCATGATCTGGGACGCCGTCATCGCGCGCCTGGTCCCGAACCAATACCTGGAATGGGGCAGCGACTCCCAATCGCCCATCCAATGCTCCGGCCGCGCGCGCTTCCGCGAGCGCCCCGGCGCGACGCGGGTGGACGTGGAGATCGAATACGGGCCGGCCGCCGGGTGGACCGGGAGCGCGGCGAACCGGTTCCTGGAGCGGTCCCTGCCGGGTTACCTGGCCAAGGGCTCGCGCACGATGGACGATGCGATGGAAACGGCGAATCCCGCCTAGCGGGCATTCGCGGGAGGGACGAAAATGAAGACCAAAGAGATCATGACCGAGAACCCCATTTGCTGCGGGAGGGAGACCAGCCTGGAAGAGGTGGCCCGCATGATGGTCGAAAACGATTGCGGGGCCATTCCCGTGGTCGAAGATCAGGAACAGTGGAAGCCCGTCGGCATCATCACCGACCGGGACATCACCTGCCGCGCCGTGGCCGAGGGCCGCAATCCCCTGGAAATGACGGCGGAAGAGGTGATGACCCTCAGTCCCGTCACCATCGCCGAGGATTCCACCGTGGAGGAATGCATCCGCGAGATGGAAGTCCACCGCCTCCGTCGCATCCTGGCGGTGGACGCCAAGGGCGGTTGCTCGGGAATCGTTTCCCTGGCCGACATCGCGCTCCACACCGGGGAGAAGCAAGTCGTCGAAGTGGTCGAAGAAGTGTCCCGTCCGTCCGGAGATTTCTAAATCAGCGCCGCAGCCGCACAAATCGAAAGCGCCGGCGCGATAGAGATCCCTCTGCCGCCGGGTTCCGAGCCCATCCGCGGCGAAATCTTCAGCGCCGAGCATCTCGAAGAATACGCCGCCGGGCTGGCCGCGGCCCATCAAAGCGCGCTGGCCAAGGGCGGCCGGGCGGCCCGGGCGCGCCGCCGCGGCTACCCGCTCTTGCAGCGGGTGGAAGAGAACGGCGCGGCTTTGCGCGCCGCCCACCGGACCATAGCCCGCACGGCCCTGGCCGATCGCAGCGTCACGCCCGCCGCCGAGTGGCTGGCCGACAATTTCCACGTGGTGGACGAGCAACTGCGCGAGATCCGCAACCATCTGCCGCCTTCCTATTACCGCGATCTGCCGAAGCTGCCGGAGGGCCCTTTCAAGGACTATCCCCGCGTCTACGCGGTCATCTGCGCCTATATCGCGCATACGGACAGCCGCCTGGACGCGGAGGTCCTGGGCCGTTTCATCCGCGCCTACCAGAGCGTCCAGCCCCTGACCATCGGCGAACTGTGGGCGGTGGCCATCACCCTGCGGGTGGCACTCATCGAGAACCTGCGCCGCCTGGCCGATCTGGTGGTGGGAGGGCGCGAGGCGCGCATCAAGGCGGACAAGGTGGCGGACATGCTGCTGGGCTTGCGGACCCAGGAAGCCGGGGCCGCGGAAGTCACGGCCCGGGACTGGGAGCAGTTCGGGGTTTCGCCTTACTTCTCCGCGTTCGCCGTGCAGCTTTTCCAGCGCCTCCAGGACCAGGCCCCGCCCCAGGCCCCTCCGCTGGAATGGCTCGATCGCGACCTGGCCCGGCGCGGCCTTTCCGCCCAGGAGATCATCCGCCAGGAACACCAGAAGCAGGCGGCGCTCAACGTGTCCGTGCGCAACATCATCACCAGCATGCGCCTGGTGCTGGAGTTGGACTGGAAGGAATTCTTCGAATCCGCCAGCCTGGTGGAAGCCATCCTGCGCGCTTCTCCCGGATACCGGGACATGGATTTCCCCTCCCGGGACCTGTACCGCCATGCCGTGGAAAACCTGGCCCGCGGATCGCGCACGGAGGAAACCGATGTCGCCACCCGGGCCGTGCAGGCCATCCAGACCCGGCTTCCCGGTTCGACCGGGGAGGCCGGCTACTTCCTGTTCGGGGCGGGGACACGGTGGTTCGAGAAGGACCTCGGCTACCGTCCGCGCTTGCAGGAGTCCCTGGGCCGCGCCCTCAAGGCCAACGGGATTTGGATCTATCCCTGCCTGGTCGTCGCTTTCACGGCCCTGTTCGCCTTCCAGGGAGTGGAGTCCCTGTCCGAAAGCGGAGTGGGCACCGCGGCCTTGGTCCTGCTGGGCCTGCTCGGGGCCGTTCCGCTCTCCGAAGGCGCCATGGCGCTCATGAACCGCTTCATCATCACCCTCATCCCTCCCCGCACCCTGCCCAAGCTGGATTTCTCCAAAGGCATCCCGGGCGCCTGCCGCACCCTGGTGGCCATCCCGGCCCTGTTGCGCACGGATCGCGACGCGCGGGAGCTGCTCGAGCGCCTGGAGGTCCATTACCTGGCCAATCCGGACGGGGACATCCGCTTCGCCTTGCTTTCCGACTGGGCCGACGCGCCCGAGGAGGAGATGCCCGGGGACCGCGCCCTCCTGCAGACCGCCATCGAAGGCACGGCCGATCTGAACGAACGCTACGGACCCCTGCCGGACGGAGGCCCGCGTTTCCTGTTGCTGCACCGCAAGCGCCTCTGGAACGAACGGGACGGCCAATGGCTGGGATGGGAACGCAAGCGCGGCAAGCTCACCGAGTTGAACCGGTTGCTGCGGGGCGATCGCAACGTCTCCTTCATGCTGGGGGAAGCGGAGGCCGCGCATCTCCCCAAGGACGTGAAATACGTCATCACCCTGGACGCCGATACGCGCCTGCCCAAGGGAGCGGCGGCGCGCCTGGCGGGCAGCATGGCCCATCCCCTCAACCGCGCCCGCTTCGATTCCGCCAAGGGGCGGGTCACGGACGGCTACGGCATCATGCAGCCGCGCGTGGTGCCGGCGTTGCCCGAGGAGAGCGAACGCACGCTGTTCCATTGGGTGACCGCCGGGCAATGCGGCATCGATCCCTACGCGGCGGCCGTCTCGGACGTGTACCAGGACCTTTTCAACGAGGGTTCCTTCAGCGGCAAGGGCATCTACGACGTGGACGCGTTCGAGGATTCGCTGCGGGACCGCACTCCCGCGAACGCGCTCCTCTCCCACGATCTCTTCGAAGGCGTCTTCGCGCGGGCGGGCCTGCTCACGGACATCGAAGTCCTGGAGGAATTCCCTTCGCATTACGAGGCCTATGCGGCCAGGCAGCACCGCTGGGTGCGCGGCGACTGGCAATTGCTTCCCTGGATCCTGGGGCGCCGGGGCAAAGGGCTTCCCTTCCTGGGCCGTTGGAAGATGCTGGACAACCTCCGCCGCGCCCTGGTCCCGCCCTGCGCTTTCCTTTCCCTGGCGCTCGGATGGCTCCTGGCCGATAGCGCGCCGGCGGCCTGGACCGCCCTGGTGCTGGTGGCCCTGGCTTTGCCGTTCCTGGTGTCGGCGTCGGAAGCGGTCGCGGCCCCGCGCTACGGCCTTTCCTGGCGGCGGTACCTCCGCGATGCGGGGGAGAACCTGCTGCAGGCGGTTTCCCATTACCTGCTCATCCTGGTCCTGCTGGCGCACCAGGCCTGGCTGATGGCGGACGCCGCCGTGCGGACCTTGCTGCGCCTCTACGTAACCCGCAGGAACCTGCTGGAATGGACCACCGCGGCCCAGGCCGCCTCCCGTCTGCGGCGGGGAGTGCCCGGCTTCTACCGCGGCATGGCCGCCGCGGTGCTGCTTCCCGCCGCCCTGGCCGCGGGAATGGCGCTGCTGGCCCGGGAAGGCAACCTGGCCGGCGCCTGGCCCCTGCTGCTGCTCTGGATGATCTCCCCGGCCCTGGCGAAGCTCGCCAGCACGCCGCGCGCGCGGCACCCGGAAGAAACCATTTCCCTCAAAGAGAGGCTTGAGCTGAGGCGCACGGCGCTCAAGACCTGGAGGTTCTTCCGCGACTTCATGGGCCCGCAGGACAACTTCCTGCCGCCCGACAATTTCCAGGAGGATCCCAAGCCG
>DATENA010000232.1:0-16257 GCA_035275285.1 Fibrobacteria bacterium
CTTGATGTCCTTGCCGATGTCCTTGAGGAAGCGCAGGCATTCCTGGTTGGCCATCCCATGCAAGGGACCGGCCAGGGCGGCCATGGCGCCCACCAGGGAGCCGAACATATCCTCATGGCCGGAGGCGATGGCCTTGCCCACGAAGGTGGAAAGGTTTCCGCCGCCATGGTCGAAATGCAGGATGGCGAACACCTTCATCAGATGGGTCAGATCCTTGGACGCGCCGGGAGCGCCCAGCATGTGCACGAAGTTCTCCACCCAGCCCAGCTCGGGCCTGGACGGGATGGGATCACCCCAGCCGGAACGGATGCGGAAGATGGCCGCCACGGCCTCGGGCAATTGCGCCACCACGTTCAGGTAATCCCTCGCGTAATCGCCCGTGCCCTCGTACATGCCCATCACGTTGATGGCCGCCAGGAACCATTTCATGGGATGGCCCTGCTTGGGCAGGCTGCGCAGGTGATCGATGACGCCGGGATGGAGCTTGGAATGGGCGATCAGATCCTTCTTGAAAGCCGTCAATTGGGCCGCGTCGGGAAGCTCGCGCCTGAGCAGGAGGTAGATGACCTCCTCGGGCTGCTTTTCCGCGAGATCGGCGATGGCATAACCGCCGTAGAACAGGCCCGTCATGGGATCGACGTGGCTGTTGGGGCAGGTCCCCACCGGAAAGCCGCGCAATCCGGTATCCAGGTGTTCTTTGGTGATCGTGAACAGAACTTCGCTCTCGGGCATCCCTGCTTCCTTCCGGCTTATTTCCCGCTTCTCAAATATCCGCGCTCTTCAAACCGCTTCGGCGATATACCTGGCGAACTCGGAACACTTCACCTCCCGGGCCCCTTCCATCTGGCGGGCCAGGTCATACGTGACCGTTCCCTTGGAGATGGTCTTGCTCAGGGCCGCGATGATGCGCTCTGCGACCTCGTCCCAGCCCAGATGCTGGAACATCATGACGCCGGACAGGATGACCGATCCGGGATTGATCTTGTCCAGGCCCGCGTACTTGGGCGCGGTGCCGTGGGTGGCTTCGAAAACCGCGGCCCGGTCGCCGATGTTGGCGCCCGGGGCCAGCCCCAGGCCGCCCACCTGCGCGGCGCAGGCATCGGACAGATAATCGCCGTTGAGGTTGAGGGTCGCGATCACGGAATACTCGTCGGGACGGAGCAGCAACTGCTGGAACATCGCGTCCGCGATGCGGTCCTGGATCATGACCTTGCCGGCCGGGCGCTTGCCGTTGTGCTTTTCCCAGACCTCGGCCTCGGTGATGACCTTGTCGCCGAACTCCGCCTTGGCCACTTCGTAGCCCCAGCGCTGGAAGCCGCCTTCCGTGAACTTCATGATATTGCCCTTGTGGACCAGGGTCACGACGGGCAGGTTCTTTTCGAGGGCGAAGCGGATGGCGCGGGCGATGAGCCGCTTGGAGCCGAAGGCGGACACGGGTTTCACGCCCACGGCGCTGTCTTCCCGCAGGGTCTTTTTCGGCAGTTTCCGCTTGATCAGGGCGATCAGGTCCTTGGCGTCCTGGGTATTGGCGTCGAACTCGATGCCGGAATAGACGTCCTCGGTGTTTTCGCGGAAAATGGTCACGTCCAGCTTCTGAGGTTCCTTGACCGGGGCGGGTACGCCCTGGAACCAGCGCACCGGCCGCACACAGGCGTACAGGTCGAGCTCCTGGCGGAGGGCCACGTTGATGCTCCGGATCCCGCCGCCCACGGGGGTGGTCAGGGGTCCCTTGATGGCGACCTTGAACTCCTTGATGGCCTCCAGGGTCTCGTCCGGGAGCCATTGATCCTTGCCGTACACCCCCAGGGACTTCTCCCCGGCGTAGATTTCCATCCAGGCGATCTTCTTTTTCCCCCCATACACCTTCTTCACGGCCTCGTCGAAAACGTGGCGGGAAGCCTTCCAGATGTCCGGGCCGGTGCCATCGCCCTCGATGAAAGGCAGGATGGGATGGTCCGGGACGGCGATTTTGTTGGCGGAGTCGATTTGGATGCGGTCGCCCTCTTTGGGCACGGTCACGTGTTTGTATTCAGCCATGGGATTTTCCGGTCGTTTAAGCTTTAAGGCAGCTTCAGCTTCTAGGCGGCTCAAGCTTCAAGGCAGCTATTTGTACCCGTGGAAATATAGTATGGAGGCCGGGATTCCTGCAAAAAAAGGCGGAATTAAGCAAGCGGAAGAAGAGGGCAGGTTCGGGGGACAGCACGGGAAATTGTTAGAACGTGCGGATCCGGGGGATTCGAGGTCAAGGGTGGAGGTTGGGGTCAAGGGTCTGTACCGCGTAGGCTCCTGGTCGGGAGTCGGGGGTCGGGAGTTGAATACGGAAGATTCTTCGTATTCAACTCCCGATCCGAGGGGCGAAGCGGTAGGCTCACGGCTTTTGCCCGGTACTCCCGACTTTTCACCCTGAACGCCCGACCTGATGTCGCCTAAAGCACTTCCATTGCAAACCCGTCCCCCTGCTTCCCTATCGCCGCTTCGCTCTCACTCCGGCTTCCACTTCCTAATCCTCATCGCCTGGGGGAATACCACCGGCTTGTAGATCGATTTGTTCACCAGAAGGCGCAGGCATTCCTGGATGCCTTCCGTGATCGAGGGATGCGGGTGGATTGATTTCATGATATCCGTCACGCCTTTGTCCTGATCCATGAGGTGGGCGATCACCATGATGGTGTTCGAGGCCTGGGGGCCGGCGGCGCGCATGCCCAGGATGCGGTCCTGGCCGTCGTCGCTGACCAGGATCTTGACGAATCCGTCCGTCCGGCGCATGGCGATGGCGCGGTTGAGCAGGGCGTTCGAATAGTAGGCCAGTTGGTAGGGGATGTTGTTGGCCCGGCAGGTGGTTTCATTGAGGCCGACCGCCGCCACTTCCGGGTTGAAGAACATGATGGTGGACATGTTGGCGTACCGCAGGGGGTATTTGTTGCGCAGGTACATGGCCTTGACGGCGTAGCGGCCTTCCATTTCCGCCACGTTGTAGAGGGCGGAATGCTGGGTCGCGTCACCCACGGCGAAGATGTTGCCCTTCACGCGGCAATCGCCGTCCGTGTCCAGGGCGCCGCGCGGATTGATCTTGAGGCCCACGTTCTCCAGGCCCAGCTTGTCGAGGTTGGGGATGCGGCCCACGGACACCAGGGCCACGTCCACCTCCAGCACCATGGAGCGCCCGCCCTCGTAGTCCACCACCACTTCCAGGAAATCGTCGTGATGGATGATCTTCCGCAGCATGGCGTTGTGGTGGACCTCCACCCCGCGGGCGATGAGGTTCGTGTTGACGAATTCGCTGATGTCCTCGTCCTCGCCGGGCAGGATGCGGGCCTGGCGATCGAGGAGGTGGACCTTGGTCTGGTGGAAGTTGGAGAAGATGGTGGCGTATTCGCAGCCCAGCACGCCCGCGCCGATGATGAGGAAGCGCTTGGGGAAGGTGGTGAGGCTGAGGACGTCGTCCGAATTGAGGACGCGCTTGTGATCCACGACGATGCCGGGGAAGTCCCTGGGCTTGGAGCCGGTGGCGATGACGAAGAAGTCCGCCCTGATCGTCTCCTCGGCCCCGTCCTTGTAGGCGACTTTGACGCTCTTGGTATCGATGAAAGAGGCCCAACCGCGCTTGAGGGTGATGGAGCCGGGGCCCGGCCAGCGGGGCGGGGTGAACGTCTCGATCTGGGAGAGGATCTGGTATTGCTTTTCCTTGGCGGCCTCCAGGACCGTGTCCCGGACCTGGCCGTAATCGACGGTCAGCCCCGCGGCCCGGTATCCCCGGTCCACGGCGGCGGCGCCGGCATAGTCCTTGGACAGCTCCCATAGGGTTTTGGAAGTCATGGCGCCGTGCATGATGCCCGCGCCGCCGATGTTCCCCGCTTCCACCAGGACCACGCGCTTTCCGAAATCGAAAGCGCGCATGGCCGCCGCGAATCCACCCGGGCCCGATCCAATCACGCAAACGTCGAATTTATTGTCTTCCATATCCGCTCCGGAAAGGCTTCCCCACAAGCATACCTTTTCTCAAACTCGAATTCCAGAGAACGGACGTGTTTCGGGGTGGCCCCCGTCACTGCCGGACCTTCCCGCTATTGTTATTTTCTGTTCCCGACAGCCGCGCATCCGGCGCTCCGGCGCCGGGGACAACGGGAACCCATCCAGACGAGGAGAACGCATGACCACCGCATTCAAACCCAAAACCAGCCTCCTTTTCCCGAACCAATGGGCCGTGGACAGTTTCCTGACCAAGCTCAAGACGGCCACGGGCTGGGAATACGAAGCCTCCTCCGACAAGAAGCAGGTCAAGGCCAAGCCCAAGGGCCAGCCGGAAGGCATTCTCATCGGATTGAACAAGGGCGGCTCCCTCATCACCGTCGAACTCAACGGGGAAAAGCTGGCGGCCGGCTCGGACGATGCCTGGAAACAGATCTTCGAGTTCGCCGGCCGCTATCGCTGCTGACGCGCGCGCGCCTGCAGGGGGTCTTCCACTCCGGCTTCCCGGAATCCCCTTTCCCGCAGCAGGCAAGCGGGGCATGCGCCGCAAGGCGGGAACGCCCCTTCGTAGCAGGTATGGCTCAAGGCCAGGGATCCCATGGCGCCGAGCTCGACGGCCCAATGCACGGATTCGGCCTTGGTCTTGAACATCAGCGGGGTATGGATGGCGAAGGCGTCTTCCCGCGCCGACGGCGTCCCGGAACCGGCCCAGCCCAGCCCCTGGCCCAGGGCCCGCTCCAGGCTCTTGATGGTTTCTTCCCGGCAATCCGGATACCCGCTGTAGTCCGTCTGGCATACGCCCGTGACCAGATCGCGGATGCCGCGGGTGAAGGCATAGCTGGCGGCAAGGTTAAGGAAGATGAGGTTGCGGCCGGGGACGAAGGTATTGGGCAATCCCCCGTCCTCGGGAACCGGTCGGATGGCCATGGCGGGATCCAGCAGGGCATTGCCGCCCAGTTCCCGGAAGAAGTCCAGCCGGAAAACCTTCAAGGGGATCGAAAGGCGCGCGGCGATGGCCTCGGCCGCCTGCATCTCGGCGGCATGGCGCTGACCGTAGTCGAAAAAGACCGCCTCCACGGATTTGAAAGTCTCCAGGGCCCAATGCAGGCAGGTGGTGGAATCCTGCCCGCCGGAAAACACGGCCAGGCAAACCCGGTCTTTCATCGGACCCCCAATTCCTTGTGCAACTGGATGGACAGCTTCCAGCGGGGATTCCCGAGCACGGCCCGGACGGTTTTCTCCCATTCCGCGCGGGTCCCGGGAACGTCCCGTTCTCCCCCGCCCCAAGGCGCGGTGCGGATTTCCTTGGGCTGGAGGAAATAATGCTGGAATTCCGAGCCGCGTTCGTAGAACCCCAGGTCCTGGGACTCGTAGACGAGTTTGAGCTCCTGGGCGCGCTTGAGCACCCATTTCCCCTTCTGCGAGAGCTTGGGACTCACGGTGACCCAATCCGCCCCCAGGGTATCCGCGGAACTTCCATTGGTTTCCAAGGTCACGTAATAGCCATGGGCATGCAGCAGATCCACCAGGGCCCGGAAGCCTCGGGCCTGGACGGTGGGTTCGCCTCCGGTCAGGACCACGAACCGGCAGGGAAAGGCGGCGATCCGCGCGAGGATCGCCTCCGGCGTCAGCTTTTCCCGGGGGGAGAAATCCGTATCGCAGAAGTCGCAGGCCAGGTTGCAGCCCGTGCCCCGGATGAAAATGGCGGACGTGCCCGCATGGAACCCCTCGCCCTGGATCGAGTGGAAAATCTCCGTAATGCGGATGAGCGGGGTGTCCGTTTCCATGGATGCGGCCCGGGAGGCCCGGCTGGGCGCCCCTGGGGCCTTGGTAAGGTTAGCAAGGAAGGGACGCGCCGGGAAGGGGGCCCGGAACGGAGCGCCGCGTTTTTACCTTTGGGGTGTACTTTTGGTGTACCCACGGGATAAGGCACGCATCGATGCAAAACGACTCCTTCGAAAAATCCCAAAGGTACCTGACGCAATTACTGGGGTATTTGGAGGGTCTGTACAGCGCCATGGACGGAGAGTCCGCCGAGGCCGGCCCGTCCGGGCCCGCGGGCCTGCCGGCGCGCCTGGGGGCCATCCTCACGGACAGCGGCTATCTGGAGGGCCTGCACCTGAAGGCCCAGGGCTGCCTATCCTCGGACCTGTTGGAGTTCATCCGCGGCATCGGCTATTCCTTCGAGATCGAAGCCGCGCCGCTGGGGGCCTTCAAGCTGCCCTTCGTCGACAATGAGCTGGTCATCCAGCGCAAGACCCTGAACGTGTTCATGGAGAAGGCCTGGCTGGTCTACCATGCCGCCCTGCTTTCCGCCTACACGCTGAAACCCCTGCGCTTCGAGCGCGTCCCCTCCGCGGACGGCCTGGAAGAAGTGGTGCGCGTGCGGGAGGCCCCGCCCGAGGCCGGGGACGGCCATGCGCCCTCCGTAGGCGCGGACACGGTGCATCACCTCAACAACGCCCTGGCCGGCATCACCAGCTACGTGAGCCTGATCCTGGAAGAGCGCAAACAGGACCGGGACCTGCAGGAAAAACTGGGCCTGGTGCTGGAAGCGGCCAAGAAGGCCGCGGCCATTTTGCCGAACTGGGAGTGAGAGGGCCGCGTCAGAACCCATGGTTCACCAGCAGCTTCGCCGTCATCTCTTCCTTCCTGTCCCCCGCCAGGCCCAGGGCCACGGAGGCCTGCAGGGTGGATTCGCGGGCGAAGGCCACGATCAAGCCGGGCTGGACGTCCACGGCCAGATTGCCCTCGAACTCCCTGGTCTGGCTGGATCCGATGAGCCCCAGTTCCAGGGAGAGGCCGCGCCCCAAGGACAAGGTGGGATAGAAGGCGGTCTCGAAGGCCATCAGGGCGTCGTCTTCCACCAGGGCCTCCATGAATCCCAGCCGCGCGGCCAGGCGGGACGAGAGAATGCCGCCGTGATCGAAGCGATGGTGGGACGCCAGGGAAAAACCCTTGCCCGCGCTGGCGGTGGCCGGCACCAGGAGATCCGCCTGGAAGGTGGTTTGCCGCCGGGTCAGGAACTTCACCCCGAAAACCAGGTGCGGCACGTGGTCGTCGCCCCCGCCCCAGACGGTCTTGAGGCCCGCGCCCAGTTCGACCTCCCGGGTGGGCTTGAGGGCCACGGAAACCGGGACGGAGAACGCATCCGTGGACCGGGAATCGATGACGCCGGCCGCGGAAAGGGTGGCCCCGGCCCGGAAAACGCCGCGGGGCTCCAGGTTGTAGGAGCTTTCGTGGATGGGATTGAACGCGAAGGCGGAGTGCAGGGCGGCGGACAGGACCGCCAAGGTAACTCTGATGTTACGGTGCATTCGTTCTCCGGATCCGGCTCGCGTTGAGCCCGGCATTGTGGCTTTGCTGGAAAGTATAGGATTTTTCGGGCGTCCGGGAACCCGCGCCGGAACGCCGGCCGGCCGGGGCATTTTAAACCCCGGCCCCGAATGACTAAATTCGAACTGTTCACAGCGGGGTCCGACGGCCCCAACCAGGGCCGAATCGCATATGCCGACTCCGAAAAAAAAGCCGACGGACGGAAAGAAGTCTCCGGGCAAATCGAAGCCGAAGGGGAAATCCGCCCCGGGTTGGGACGAAGCTTCCATCCTCAAGGTCGCCCGCAAATCCATCCAGGCCCTGAAACCCTACGTACCGGGCAAATCCATCGAAGAGGTGCGGGCCAAATACAATCCCCCCGCCATCACCAAGCTCGGATCCAATGAGAACCCGCTGGGAGCCAGCGCCAAAGCGGTCGAAGCCGTGCGCGCCGCCCTTCCCCGCATCAGCCTGTATCCGGACGGCGCCAGCCGGGATCTGCGCGCCGCCCTGGCCGGGTCCCGGGGCCTTTCGCCCGATCAGGTCATGGTCGGCAACGGTTCGGACGAGGTGCTGCTCCTGATCGCGGCCGCGTTCCTGAACCCCGGGGAAAAAGTGCTGGTTTCGGAAAACACGTTTTCCGAATACGAATTCTCCGGCCGCGTCCTGGACGGCCGGATCGTCAAGATCCCGCTCAAGGGCAACCGCTACCATCTGGCCGGCTTCAAGAAGAAGCTCAAGCCCGCGCCCAAGCTGGTGTTCCTGTGCAACCCCAACAATCCCACCGGCTCCTATTTCACCCATGCGGAGCTGGAAGACCTGCTCAAGGCCGCCCCCGGGCGCACCCTGGTGGTGCTGGACGAAGCCTATTGCGAATACGCGGACGCGCCGGATTTCCCCCGTTCGCTGGAACTCCTGAAAACCTTCCCGAACCTCATCGTCAGCCGCACCTTCAGCAAGATTTTCGGCATGGCGGGATTGCGCCTGGGATACGCCTTCGCCCATCCCCTGATCATCCGCGAACTCGGCCGCGTGAAAACGCCGTTCAACGTGAACCTGCTGGTGCAGGCCGCGGCCCTGGCCGCCCTGGAAGACCGGGAGTTCCGGGCCAGGTCCATCGCCAACAACCGGGAAGGCCGGACCTTCCTGGAGACGGAACTGAAGTCCCGGGGCCTGGAATACGTCCCCACGCAGGCCAACTTCATCTGCTTCCGCACCCGCCGCCCCGCGGTGGACCTGTGCGAGGACATGCTGAAGGACGGCGTCATCGTCAGAGCGTTGAGAAGCTTCGGGCTGGACTATTGGATACGGGTGACGATTGGAACCCCGGCGCAGAACAGGTTGTTCTTGGGGGCCTTGGACAAGGCGCTGGGGGCTTGAGGAAGAGCGCTTTTGGAAACAGGGCGGGAATTGAAGCGGAGGTGCTTTTGGCGGCATCAGGTCGGGAGTACGGGACGAAGAGTCGGGAGTACCGGGCAAAAGCCGCGAGCCTACCGCTTCGCCCCCGTCATAGGCCCGGATTTTGCTTCTCCCACAGAAAAGGCACAAACCGCGCCAATCTGATCAAAGGAAGCTGAAATGCATATGAAACCCTGGATTCCTTGGTCTGTTCTTGACCATGGCTCCCGTTTTCGTGGGATCATGCTCCGTCAGAGCGCTCGAATCCCGACTTCGCACACGGAAATTTTGACGGGAAAGAGAACCAAGAACACGCCTTTTCGCAAGCGATCGATGCTCTCATGGGTATGGATCGCTTGCGCTCTCTGCGGATGCCTGACCGGCAACGGTGAAGACGCGAAAAAGAATCCATTTGGTACCGAATCGGACTTCAAAGTGGGCACGAAATGGAATTATCTCATTACCGAAACATGGGAATACGGATCGACCTTCAGAATGTCCGTGGCGCACAAGACGAGATTCAGGGGAATCGAAATCATTTCGGCGGCCAAGGTCCATGATACGGCCATATACATCACCCGCATAACCGACACCCTCCATCGGGTGGACTCCCTTTTCTCCCATAGTCTTTTCGTGCGTGATTCCGTGGAGGTCCGGGTAAACCTCGCCGACTCCATCCAGGCTTATTCGGATACCGCTTTATTTTATCCCTCACTGGGAGACGGACACACCCAGAACCCTTCGGGGTTCATCCGATGCCCGGATCCGGTGGTCACCCAGGTATCCGTGGGCGGCAAGGCGACCGACCTGTACACCTGCAACACGTTCGAATATTTGAAGGGCATCGGCGCCTATCGCTTCGTCGGCGGCGTGGGAACCAACGCCAACAGGATCGATATCCTGAGCCTGCTCCGGAGCTACAATGGCGAACCGGTCCGAGCCATCGGGGAGGGACTTTAGGGTCAGGCCGGGAGATTGGCGGGCAGCCTAAGGCTTCTGTGGTCGGGCGTAGACCATTGGTTCAGTACCTTTCGGTCGCCGTCGGGCGTAAAGACCGCGCGGTACAGATCCTTGACTCTTCTTCTTATCCCGTCACTTCCATCGCCAGCATCGTCAAATCATCATGGTACGGCTCGCTGCGGATGAACACGCGCACATCGTCCAGGATGGTCTTGAGGACCTTTTCCGGCTCGTGGATCGCGTCGCCGGACATGATGTCGAGCAGGCGCTTGATGCCGTAGAACTTGCGCTCGGAATCCATGGCTTCCAGGAGGCCGTCCGTGAAGATGAGGTAGCGATCGCCGTGGGCCAGCTCCAGGGTCACCTCTTCCAAGCGGTCGGCGAAGTCCTTGCCGGAGACCATGCCCAGGGCCAGGCCCTTGGGATTGACCGGCGAGGGTTTGCTGCCGTTGTCCCCGTGCTGGATCAGCAGGGGCGGATGTCCGGCGCGGGCGTAGGACATGGACTTGCCGTCCTTGTCGATGATGAGGCACAGGGCGGTGACGAAACTCTTGTCGTCAAGATCCCCGATCATCAGATCGTTCACGGCGCAGAGCAGCTTCTTGGCCGAAGCCTCATACCGGGCTTCCGCGCGGAAGGTGCTGCGGAGCATGGTCATCACCAGCGCGGCCGGGATCCCCTTGCCGCTGACGTCCGCGATGACCACCACCCAATTCCCCGACTCGGTCTGGAAATAATCCAGGTAGTCGCCGCCCACCTCGTAGGCGGGATGGTAGACGCCTTTCAGGTTGACGCGCGGGATGGAGGGCTTGTCCTGGGGCGTGAAGCGGCGCTGGATGTCCTGGGCCACTTCCAGTTCACCCTGCAGGCGGGCCTTCTTCTCCAGTTCCTGGAAATTGTTGGCGTTCGAGAGCGAGATGGCGGTCTGGGCCGCCAGGGTGTTGAGGAGGACCTTCTCCTGCTCGAACCAGGCGGCGAACGCGGCCGGCGCGAACAGCTGCACCACGGCCAGGGACTTGTCCTCCACCAGCAACGGCACCGCCGCGTAGACCGGAAAGCCGTCCATGCCCGGCCACTCGATCGCGGACAAGGCGGGATCGGCCTTGCGGTCGGCGGCGAGGAAGGGAACGCCGAGCAGGCCCTGGGCCGCGAGCGCCGCCTCGCAGGCTTTCTTGTGCCCGGGGTTGGACAGGCGCGCGGTGGCGGCGGCGCAATGGTAACCGTCCGGGGCCACCTCGCAGAAGGCCGCCTCGATGCCGGGATAGCTGCGCGCGAAGGTCTCCAGGATGGCCGGCAGGAGCTCCCTGCGATGGTTGTAGTGGGCCAGGCGGTGCGCGGCCGCGTTGAGGAAATGCAGCTGGCTGACGCGGGATTCCAGGCGCAGGTTGGCGTCCTGCAGCATGCGCTCGCCTTCGCGCAGGGCGCGCTCCGTGCGCAGGTGCTCCTTGATCTCCTGGACCAGGGCCGCGGTGCGTTCCTGCACCCTGACCTCCAGATCCTCCTTGGCCTTGCGGACGGCCTCCTGGGCCACCATGCGCTCGGTGACGTCCCGGGAGATGCCCACCAGGCCGGTTACGTTCCCGTCCTTGCCGTAGATGGGCACCTTGGTGGTGGAGACCCAGGCGTCCGGGCGATTGTTGTTGAAGGTTTCCCGCTCCACCTTGTCCACGATGGGGATGCCGGTCTTGATGATCTCCTGCTCGTCGTTGAAGGCCTGCTGGGCATGGTCCCGGGTGAAGAAATCGAAATCGGTCTTGCCGATGGCGTCGTCCAGGCTGCGGAGGCCTTCCAGGTGGATGGCCTTGCTCACGCGGACGAAGCGGCTCTGGGTGTCCTTGAAGTAAATGGCGTCCGGGATGTTGGTGAGCATGGCGTTGAGCAGGTTGCTCTCCAGGGCCAGGGCCTCTTCCGCGCGCTTCAGCGCCGTCACGTCCCGCGAAATGCCGCAGGTGCCGACGATCTTGCCCTTGGCGTCGTGCAAAGGCATCTTGGTGGTGTAGACCGAACGCGTTTTGCCGTCCGCGAGGCGCTCCGCTTCCAGCTTGTCGATCAAGGCCCGGCCCGTGGCGATGATGTCCCGCTCGTCCGCGAGGGCCTCTTGGGCGTATTCGGGGGTGAAGAAATCGGAATCGGTCTTGCCGATGATCTCGGCCTTGGAGCGCCTTCCGAGCGTATCGGTCATGGCCTTGTTGATCCAGGTGAACCGGCTTTCCAGATCCTTGAAATAGACGATGTCCGGCACGTTCTCCAGGAGATCGTTCAGCAAAGCGCCTTCGCGCGCCATGGCTTCTTCCGCCTTTTTGAGCGCCGTCACGTCCTTGGTGACGCCGCAGGTGCCGACGATGCTGCCGCTCACGTCATGCAGGGGGATCTTGGTGGTGTACACCCAGCGGGGCGTGCCGTCGGCGTAGTTGTCCTTCTCCAGCTTGTCGATGAGGGGCGTGCCCGTCTCCATGATCCGGAGTTCGTCCTCGCGCGCTTCCCGGGCGTGCTCTGCCGAGAAGAAGTCGAAGTCCGTCTTGCCGATCACGTCCTCGCGCTTGCGCTTGCCCAAATCCTTCATGACGCTTTTGTTGACCCAGGTGAACCGGTTCTCCCGGTCCTTGAACCAGACGCAGTCCGGGATGTTCTCCAGCAGATCGTTGCGCAGGGCGCCTTCCGTGGCCAGCACCTCCTCGGCCTGGACCATCTTGGTGAAATCCTTGGAGATGCCGCAGATGCCGATGATGTCGCCTTGCGCGTCCCTGAGGGGGATCTTCGTGGTCAGCACCCACATGGGCGAACCGTCCGCGTAATGATCGGACTCCAGCTTGTTCAGGATGTACTCGCCGGTCCGGACCACCCGCAAATCGTCCTCGTAGGCCTGTTGCGCCCGCTCGCCGCCGTGGATGTCGAAGCTGGTCTTGCCCGCCAGGGCCTCCCGGCTTTCCAGGCCGCGCAGCTTGTACATGTTCCGGTTCACCCAGGTGAAGCGGCAGTCCTTGTCCTTGAAATAGATGTGGTCCGGAATATTGTCCGCCAGCACGTGGAACGGCCGGAGTTCCCGCTCCAGATCCCGGTTGCGGCCCTCCAGTTCCCGGACGCGCGCTTCCAGCTCCGCGTTCCGGAGGCGGAGTCCTTCCAGCGTCCCTTCGCTATCCTTGATTCCTTCAGCCATGCTTCCTTCAGGCCCTCGGATGGGCTTTGGCGTAGGTTTCCTTGAGTTTCCTCACGGAAACGTGGGTGTATTTCTGGGTGGTGGACAGGGAGGAATGCCCGAGCATCTCCTTCACCGCCATCAGGTCCGCCCCGTTGTCGAGGAGATGGGTCGCGAAAGAATGCCGCAGCACGTGCGGCGAGGACTTGCCGCGGCGGCCCATGGCGTGCAGCCTCTCGGTCACGGAGCGCTGGATGATGCGGTTGCCCACCGGCCTGCCCTTGGCCGAGACCAGCACGGCGCCGGCGGCGGTCTGCACCCCCAGGTTCCGGCACAGGCCCTTGTATTCCTCCAGCATGGCCTTGGCGGCCCCGGTGAGGGGCACGGTGCGGTAGCGGCTGCCTTTGCCCAGCACTCGCGCCGAAGAGGCGTCCCGGGCGATGTGCGTCCACTTGAGCCCGGTCAGTTCGCTCAGGCGGAACCCCGAACCGTAGAACATCTCCACGCAGAGGCGGGTGCGCGCGGCCGCGAAGGTTTCCGGGGTTTCCTCCAGGACCTTCCCGAGGAACTCTTCGCTCGCCACGGAGGCGAGCTTGCCCTCCCGCTTGGGAAACGAGATGGTCTGGGCCGGGTTGCGCGCCAGGCCGGAGGTCTGCACCAGGAATTTCCCGAAGCCCTTGAGGCAGGCGAGCAGGCGGCTTTGGCTGCTGGCGGCGAGGCCCCGGGCCTGGGCGGAAAGGAACGTCTGCAGGGTGCGCTTGTCCAGGTCCGCGGCCAGGGCAGGGCCTTTCCTGGCGGCCCAGGCGGTCAGCTTCGCCAGGTCGCGGGAATAGGCGGAAACGGTGTGCAGCGAATAGCCGCGGGCGTCCCTGAGGTGATCGAGATATTCCTCGACCGCTTGCGGGAGCCCCATGCCGGGCATTTCGGACGGTTCCATGGTGGTCAATCCGTTTCTTTCCCGATCTAAAGTAGTAATTAGCCTTAGTGCAGGCGCGCGAACTGGATTTTGAAACCGTCTTCGTCGGCCATGTCCAGGGTCCACGGTTTGACTTTCTTTTTTTCCCGATCAAAGATGATCAGCAGGACGGGTTTCTCCGGATTCCCGGCGCTGCACCGCGCCACCACGCCGGAATACCCGGTATACTTCCGGTACTTCTTGTCCTCGACGATGACCACGCGGGAGCCCACCGGGAACACCGGCACGATGGTGATGAACGCGTCCACCACCGCCCGGTTGAGGTGCGTGCCCGCGGACTTGATGACCGTGCGCATGGCCTCGTCCGGCGATTGCGGCGGAATGGTGTTGGGCCGGGGGCTGAGCAGGGTGATATAGGTATCGGCCACCGCCGCGATTTCCGCGTAGCGGTGGATCATGCCCCTTGTCGGGTTCAGGGTCTTGAGGGGGATCTGGTTGTCCCCGTGCAATCCGCGCGGATAGCCCTTGCCGTCCTGGCGTTCGTGGTGCTGGTAGGCGACGTGGGACGTGGTGATGCCGATGCGGTCGTTCTGGCGCAGGATGGCGTAGCCCAGGGTGGGATGCTCCCGGTAGAGATGCTGTTCCTCCTCGGACATCTGCCCCGGTTTGTTGAGCAGGGCTTCCGGGAACACCACCTTTCCCAGATCCATGAGCAGGCAGCCCAGCGCCAGCTCCTCGATCTCGCGCTGGGTGTACTTGAGCTTGTTGGCCAGGATGATGGCGGTCACGGCCACGTCCAGGGCATGCTGGTAGAGGTAGCCGCTCTTGGTGCGGATGGACGCGAAGTTCACCGCCACGGGCTCCTTGGACAGGAGATCGTCCAGGATCTGCTTGATGACGCGCTTCATCTCCTCCACGGCGATGATGTTCCGGAACCGGGACGTGTCCGTCAGCGCCTTGGCGATGCTGGAATTGGTCAGGGTCTTGATCTGCGCCACCTGCTTGAGGATGTCGGCGTTCTCCTTGACGATGAACTGGGACTGGAGGGCCAGTTGTTCGTTGACGTTCTCCTCGGGGATGATGATCTCGGTGCCTTCTTCGGCGATCCAGGCGGCGGTCAATTCGATCTCGCGCATCTTGACCAGGACGCGATCGTTCACCACGTTCCCGGCGGACAGCAACAGCTCGCCGGACTCGCTCACGATGGAGCGGGCGAGCAGCATTCCCGGCTTGATTTCGTCCAGGCCCAACTTGATCATGGAATGCTTTATTCTCTTGCAAAAACCGCCGGAAGTCAAGGATTCAGGCCATCTTGGCGCGGTTGCCGAGGCCGCCGGGCGGCCCAATCCGTCAATTACGCGGGGCGGCGCCCCAGGCGCGGGAATAAGCCAGTCCGGAAAGCCAGGTTCTTCCCAGGAACCGGTGATAGCGGAGCGCCTGGCACAGGTCCCAGCCCGCCATGGAAAGCCGGGCTCCCAGCGAAGCCTGGAAAGGAGGTCCGGCGAATCCGCCGGTGAGTTCCACGCCGGGATGGAAACCCAACGATAAGGAGGCCAGGGTGCGCCAGGGAGTTTCCCCCGTCTTCCTGAAATCCAGCCTGAGGATCCGGCCGCCCGGTCCTTGACCGCCCGGTCCTTGACCGTCCGGTCCAGAACCGTCCCGATCCCCGCTGTCCGCCTCCAGCCCCCATTGCAGGATCCGGCCGGCCCGGGACCGATCGCCGGTCCGGGACCTATCGGTTCGCGAGGCGTCGCTCAGGTCCAGGGGAAGCCCAAGGACGAAGGCGCCGGCTTTCAAGCGCGGGAACGGCCGCCAGGCCAGCCCCAATCCATGGTCCCACGCCGTTCCCGTCCTCCCCCCCGGCCATTGCGTCCGCCAGCCGTACCAGGCGGCCCCCAGGTCGAAAGCTCCCGGGAAACCCCCGGGCTTTCCGAACCGCACCGTCTGGGTGAGCCGGAACCCGTGCTCGGCGTACAAGCCTTCCACCCCGGTCTGACGCCAGCCGGCGGACAGGCCCCACCGGCTCCCGTCCAACCAGGCTCCGGCTTCGGCCACCTCCAACCCGTCCAGGCCGAAGGGCCGGTGGAAATCCAGATGCGCGCCCGTGCCCCCCGGCCGCAAGGCCGCGGGGTTCTGTCCGAAGGCGGAGCGTTCCCCGCCGGTGGCCCCTCCCGCGCCCAAGGTCCCCCCGTACCCGCCCGTCACCAACGCCTGATTGCCGCCCAAAGCCGGCAGGGCGCCCAGGATCGGGAGGAGAACCCATGCCCGCGGCGACGGCCTTCTCCGCGTCCTCATCGCCCGTCCCCGAGGATCACCGCCGCGCGGCGGCGCAGGCCGCTTCCGCCGTCCAGGCAAAGGAGATAAGGTCCCGGGCCCAGGACCGCGCCCCGCTCCCCCGTTCCATCCCAACTGTGCACGTTCCGGCCCGCGCCTCCGCGGCCCAGTTCGCGCACCTGGTTCCCTTCCAGGTCGAACACCCGCAGGACGTAATGGCCTCCAGCGGCCATCCGCACCTCCACGTCCAGGGGCCGGCCCGGTTCCGCCACCCGGCCGGAAAGGGTCC
>DATENA010000233.1:0-14773 GCA_035275285.1 Fibrobacteria bacterium
CCCTCAAGAATCCCGAAGCCGCCTCCACGCCCTTCGCCTTGCCCGAATACAAGCTGGCCTCCCGCGAACGGGCCGGGATGCTGGAGTGGCAAGCCGAGCGGAAATTCCGCGACGGGCAAACGCAGGGCGGCGTCAAGGACAGGTACGTGGGCGGCACGGTGCTGCTGGCCGCGGCCATGTTCTTCGCGGGGATATCCAGGCAGTTCTACAAGAGCGGCATGCAGGCCTTCGTGCTGGGTTTCGCGGCCTTGCTGTGCCTGGCCGCCCTGTTCATGGTCATCCGGCTGCCCATCATCGTCTGAGCAAGGAACGCCCGCGCCGCCGGATCCGTACCGGCGCCGGGGCACGCAATCCAGGAATCCGAACCAGGAGCATGAAATGGCCAGGAAACAACCCTCCCACGACCCGCGCGAGCAAAGCCAATTCCCGATCAAGGTGGATCGCAACGTCTATCCGCGCCCGGAATACCGCTTTCCGGACGCCAAGATCGGCATGACCTACGAATCCTCCAAGCCGGACTTCCCTCCCCCCAACCGCGCTCCGGAAGGATCGCCCAACGTCCTGCTCGTCCTTCTGGACGACGTGGGATACGGATGGATGAACGGTTTCGGCGGCCTTATCGAATCCCCCACCGTGGACCGCCTGGCGAAGACCGGCCTCAAGTATTGCCAATTCCACACCACGGCCCTGTGCTCCCCCACGCGCGCCGCGCTGCTCACGGGGCGGAACCACCATACGGTCGCGTCCGGGGTGATCCAGGAACTGGCCACGGGATACCCGGGCTATTGCGGCATCATCCCGAAAAGCTGCGCCACCGTCGCCGAGCTCCTCCACCAGAACGGGTATTCCACCGGGTGGTGGGGCAAGAACCATAACGTGCCCGATAACCATACCAGCCCGGCCGGCCCGTTCGACAATTGGCCCACCCATCAGGGTTTCGACTATTTCTACGGCTTCATCGCGGGCGAGACCGATCAGTTCTATCCCGCGCTGTACCGGGGCACCGAGCCGGTGGATCCCCCCGCCTTGCCGGAGGAGGGATATCACCTGACCCGGGACCTGGCCGACGATTGCATCGCCTGGATGCGGCAGCAGAAGGCCATCGCCCCCGGCAGGCCGTTCTTCGCCTACTTCGCCACCGGCGCGGGCCACGCGCCGCACCATCCCCCCTTGGACTGGCGGGGACGGCACAAAGGCCGGTTCGACATGGGTTGGGACGAATACCGCAAGCAGGTGCACCAACGGCAATTGGAGATGGGCGTGATCCCCGAAGGCACCCGGCTCACCGAGCGGCCCGCGGAAATCCCGTCCTGGGATTCCCGTTCCCCCGATGAGAAACGACTGTACGCCCGCTTCGCCGAGAACTACGCCGATTTCATGGCGAATACCGAATACCAGACGGGACGCCTGGTGGACGCCTTGGAGGGCATGGGCGAGCTCGAGAACACGCTGATCTTCTACATCGTCGGGGACAACGGTTCCAGCGCGGAAGGCACCTTGAGCGGAACCCTCAACGAGATCATGACCTTGGGGGGCATCCAGCCCACCCTGGAACGGAACCTCGCCCGCATCGACGAGATCGGGCTTCCGGGCACCTCGCCCCATTATCCCGTGGGTTGGGCCTGGGCCGGGGACACCCCGTTCCAATGGACCAAGCAAGTGGCCTCCCACCTGGGAGGCACGCGCAACGGCATGGTGGTTTCCTGGCCCAAGCGGATCACCGATCAGGGCGGTCTCCGCTTCCAGTTCCACCATGTCATCGACGTTCTGCCGACCATCCTGGAGGTGGTGGGCATTTCCGAGCCCACCATGGTGAACGGCGTTCCCCAGAAGCCCGTGGAGGGGGTGAGCATGGCCTATACCTTCGCGAAGAAGGCCGAATCCGCGCCCAGCAAGCGGTACCTGCAATACTTCGAGATGTTCGGCCATCGCGCCCTCTACAATGACGGCTGGCTGGCGAGCTGCCGCCACGGCCGCCTGCCCTGGATAGGCTTCTTCTCCGCGCCTTTCGAGGACGACAAATGGGAACTCTACGATATCGCCAAGGACTTCAGCCAATCGGAGGACCTGGCCTCCGGGCACCCGGAGAAGCTGAGGGAGCTGCAGGACCTGTTCATGGCCCAGGCGTCCCTCCACAACGTATTGCCCCTGGACGATCGAGCGACCGAACGCATGGATACCACCCTGAGGCCCGGGTTCTTCTACGGCCGGGAGAAGGTGGTCCTGTATCCGGGAATGGTGCGGCTGCCGGAAGGGAGCGGTCCCAAGACCGACAACGTGGACCATCGCATCAGGGTTTCGGCGTCCGTCCCGGAGGAAGGGGCCGAGGGCGTGCTCATCTGCCTGGGCGGGGACACCGGAGGCTGGTCGATGTTCATCCGGGACCGGAGGCTCGTCTACCACTATAATTGGTACGACGTGGAGCGCTACGAAGCCGTATCCGACGTCCCCGTGCCATCGGGCGACGTGGAGCTGGAAGTGCTGTTCGCGGTGGAAGGCAAGAAGGCGGGAGGCCCGGCGCAAGTCCGGCTGGCCGTCAACGGCGCCGTCTGCGGGGAAGCCCATATCGACAGGCAGGTGACGGCTCGGTTCGGCATCGAATCCTTCGACGTGGGCGTGGACAAGCTCTCGCCCGTCTGCAAGACCTATCCCGAAGGCAAGCCCGGATTCCCGTTCACGGGCGGGATCCGCTCCGTCACCTTCGATTTCGAAGGAAAGGCCAACGAACTGAGCCTGGAAGAGCGGTTCGACATGATGCTGAAAATGGAGTGAACCGGGCGGCCCGCGATTGGACATGGTAACATGCACGGTACTTCGTTTCCCGTCGCGGATTGCGCTTCACTTCCGCCCCGCCGGAAGTTTATTTAACACCACGCAATCCCTTTCCTCCGCTTTCGCCAACATTTCCGCCAAGGAGAGCAAAATGTCAGATCAGAACGCCACCCAGAAGCCCAACATCGTCTTCATCATGGGGGACGATATCGGCTGGTTCAACATCGGCGCCTACCACCAGGGCATCATGGCCGGCCGCACCCCCAACCTGGACCGGCTGGCCGCCGAAGGCATCCGCTTCACGGATTATTACGCCGAGGCCAGTTGCACCGCCGGCCGGGCCAACTTCATCACCGGGCAATTGCCCATCCGCACCGGACTCACCACCGTGGGCCAGGCGGGCGCGAAAGTCGGCATGCCCGCCGAGGCGCCGAGCATCGCCGCCGCGCTCAAGAGCCAGGGGTACGCCACCGGCCAGTTCGGCAAGAACCACCTGGGCGACCGCAACGAATACCTGCCCACCGTGCACGGTTTCGACGAATTCTTCGGCTACCTGTACCATCTGGACGCCATGGAGGATCCTGCCCAACGCACCTATCCCAAGCACCTGCTGGACCAGGTGGGTCCGCGCAACATGCTCCATTGCTGGGCCGAAACCGAGGACAATCCCGCGGAAGACCCGCGCTGGGGGCGGATCGGCAAGCAGAAAATCGAGGACGCCGGCACGCTCTACCCCAAGCGGATGGAGACCGTGGACGAAGAGATCCTGGACCACGCTTTGCGGTTCATCGACCGGGCCAGGGGCGAGGGAAAACCCTTTTTCGCCTATCTGAATCCGACCCGCATGCACGTGGTCACCCACCTTTCCGAGAAATACGAGAACATGCGGACCCCGGAGAACGGCTGGTCCGTCCAGGAAGCCGGCATGGCGCAGCTCGATGACATCGTCGGCGGGGTCCTCAAGAAACTCGACGACGACGGCCTGCGGGACAACACCATCGTCGTGTTCACCACGGACAACGGCTGCGAGAACTTCTCCTGGCCCGACGGCGGGCAGACGCCGTTCGCGGGCGGAAAGGGGACGGTGCTGGAAGGCGGCTTCCGGGCGCCCTGCATCGCGCGCTGGCCGGGCAGGATCCCCGCCGGCAAGATCGAGAACGGGCTGATCTCCGGCCTGGACTGGTTCCCCACTTTCATGGCCGCGGCCGGCAACCGGAACATCGTCCAGGAACTCAGGAACGGGCGCGTCCTCAACGATAAGCATTTCAAGGTCCACCTGGACGGCTACGACCAGCTCGAGTTCATCACCGGCAAAGGCCCCTCCAAGCGGAACGAGATCTATTATTTCGCGGAGGGCGTGCTCGGAGCGGTCCGCCTCGGGGACTACAAGTACCGGTTCATCGATCAGCCCTCGGGCTGGCTCGGCAATACGGTCAAGGTCGATTGGCCGATTTTGACCAACCTGCGGCTGGATCCGTTCGAGCGCACCTCCACCCCGTCCGGGTCCATGGAGCAGATAAACTGGTTCATGTACGAGTTCTGGCGGTTCGTGTTCGTGCAGCAGGAGGTGGAGAAGTTCGGCAAGACCTTCCTGGAGTTCCCGCCTATGCAGAGGGCCGCGTCCTTCAACCTGGAGGCCATCAAGGCCCAGTTGGAGCAGGCCGCGCATGCGCATCACGGATCCTGAGAGCGGCGGCGGGCCCGGGGACGGGAAGGGCCGCGCTGCGGAACTCCTGCCCATCCCCTCCCGTCCGCTATCCGGGATCCTTGGTCCCCACCCTTTCCTCTCCCGCGCCCGGCCGGAAAACGGTGTTCCAATCGTTCTTCATGCTGACGACTTTCCAGCCATAAGCCCTGGCCGCCTTCAAGGAAGCGCCGTCCGGTTCCTTGTATGCGAATTCCCGTTTCGCGTCGTCGTGGTTGATCAGCAATTGGAAGGAAAGGCCCGGCCCGCTCCGGGAGTAACCGAGCATGGCGATGTCTCCCCCGGAACGCACGTTGCCGGCCGCGAAGATGGGCCGCAGGCCGATGTGGCGGCTGATGCCCACGGGCTTTCCGGCCTTGTCGTTCACGGTGGCGAGGCCCGGCTCGCGCAGCAGGACCGCTTTGCCTTTCCGGAGCTCGAACTTCAGATCGATGGCCGAGCCGATCACCTGTTCCGGAGGGATGCGGTACAGGGACAGGGAGACGGTGCGCACGAATTCCAGCGTGCCTCCCGAACAGATCCAGGTCTCGTATCCCTTGGACCGCAAATAGGCCAGCAGTTCCACCATCGGCTGGTAGGCGACGGCCGTGAGGGGCAACCGCGGTTTGGGATAGGACGCCCGCATGAAGAAGGAGTGCGCCTCGGCGGCGAATTCCTCCTGGGTCATCCCGGAATGGGATTCGGCCACCAGCTTGGCCACCGCCTCTTCCCCGGCTTCCTTCAAGTACGCGGTATCGCCCGCCAGCGCCGCCTTGAACGGTTCCTTCTCCTTGAGGGAGGGATCCGCCGCCGCCTTGGACTTGATCCGTTCCAGGACGAACATCCCTTCGATGACGGGCTTTTCCGGCCATAGCGTGCCGTCGTTGTCGAACACGGCGATGCGCGCCTCCATAGGCACGAAATCATGCCCGCCCTCCGTCGCGGTCCCGGACACGAATTCCACGATGCTCCGCTTGAGCCCGCCGTCCTTCCAGGACGGCAGGGGGTCCGCGACCTGGGCCGGGGACGGCCGGAAGCATAAGACTCCCGCCAGTAACGCGAAGAGTACCCTTCCGGACGCCCGCCGCCCCCGCGCCCTCCCTGGAAATGCAATGGATGCCGCCATGATCCGCCTCCTTTCGAGAATGCAACCGGAATGGAATGGGGCCAAGATAAATTCCGCGCGGCCGGGGCGCCACGGTTTCCGGCCGATTTAAATTGCATTCGTGACAATATGTATTTATGACTTGCGCCCGGGGCCGCGCCGGTATTATCTTGTCCGGGTCTTCCGGGAAGGGGTTCGCGAATGACCCAGCACGGCGCCCACGCCGGCATGGTCCTCATCGCCGGCGGCGACTTCGCCATGGGAACCGACGATCCCAGGAGCTTCCCCAATGAACGGCCCTCCCGCCACGTCCGCCTGGACGGATTCTGGATGGACGCGCATCACGTCCTGAATTCCGAGTTCCTGGCGTTCACGGAAGCCGCCGGCTTCGTCACCACGGCGGAGCGCCCCATCGAATGGGAGCAGTTGCGGAAACAGCTGGCGCCCGGCACTCCCCGGCCCCCGGACGAGATGCTCGAACCCGGCGCCCTGGTCTTCACGCCTTCCGCGCGGCCCGTGCCCCTGAACGACATGCGGGGCTGGTGGCGCTGGGTCAAGGGGGCTTCCTGGCGGCATCCGCAGGGGCCCGAAAGCGATCTGGCGGGGAAGATGGACCATCCGGTGGTGCAGGTATCCTGGGAAGACGCCGTCGCCTATGCCGCCTGGGCGGGAAAGCGCCTGCCCACCGAGGCCGAATGGGAATACGCTGCCCGCGGGGGGCTGGAAGGGAAGCGGTATCCCTGGGGCGACGAGTTCCGCCCGGACGGCAGGCACATGGCCAACACCTACCAGGGCGTCTTCCCCGTGCGGGATTCCGCCGAGGACGGCTTCGCGGGCACCTCGCCGGCAGGATCCTTCCCCCCCAACGGCTACGGCCTCTTCGACATGGCCGGCAATGCCTGGCAATGGTGCTCCGATTGGTACCGCCCGGATACCAATGCCGAGGGCGCGCGGCAGGGGCTCCTCGCCAACCCCCAAGGCCCCCAGGAAGGCTGGGACCCCCGCGACCCTTACGCCCCCAAGCGCGTGATCAAGGGCGGATCTTTCCTGTGCCATCCTTCCTACTGCGAGAGCTACCGCCCCAGCGCGCGGCGTGGGCTGCCTCCGGATACGGGGATGGGACATACGGGGTTCCGCTGCGTACGGCCCTTGGAATCGCCCTGAGCCTCCGGAATGCAAGGGGGCGACGCCGGGTCATTGCCGCAGCATCGCTTCCCGGCTTGCGGACCAGGGGATCGGAGAGCTACAGCGCCGTGGTATGGATCATGCCTCCGTCAGGATGACCCAGAACCCCAGCACGCCCGCGCCGCACACCAGTGCGGCCGAGAACGCAGGCAGGGAAAAATGCCGTTCCATGCCGGTATCGAACAGCCTTTTCAGGGACAGGTAATACTGGACCACCGCCAGGGCCATGAAGAGGGTTCCTCCGGCGGTCAGCGCCAGGCACATGGTCTTGGCTTGGTTCGGCAGGCTCCCCGCCAATTGATGCCCCTTCAGGGTCAGGAAGAAGGTGAAAATGGTGAGTCCGAACCCGATGATGGAAAAGCACGTTCGCACCCACCCCATCAAGGTCCGCTCATGGGCCAGGCCGGTCCGTTCCAGGGCCAGACGCGTGGCCATGTCCAGGTGCCTTCCCAGGTCGGGGTTCAAGGGCCGGCAGCGATTCCCATCTTTCGGATCGGATGCCATTCCGTCGGGCCTCCGGCGCGGGTCCGCGGGATCCCTTCCGGTCGGAAGGCGCGTCCGTAGAATGAAAATACCGCGCCGTCCGCGGAGCCGCAATGCCGGTGGGCGATACGGAAAAAATGCCTTTCCATTTTCCGGCGCCGCATATTGATTGATCATCCGCCCCGATCCGAAAGCGGCCCGCGATATGGCACCTAGAGCAAACCGGGCGTTCCTTTCCGCCACGGCATCGATGCTGCTCGCTTGCGGCGGCTCCACGCGCCAGGGTCCCCCTCCGGAAATCCTCCCGCCCTATCCCCATCTGGATTCCATCCCGCCTCCCCAAGCGCCCCTTTCCACCGTCAAGATCCCCATCACGGTGGACCTGGCACCGCTCCTCGCCAAGGCCAGGGCCGTGGTGCCGGAATCCCTGGGCGCCCCGGCCTACCAGGAGGACTTCGGCACCGGCGGCACCGGCAAGCCCGCTTGCGGCATCGCCTGCGGCTACCGCGTCAAGCGCGGCCCGATATCCTTCCGCAGCCGGGGCCTGTCGCTGGAGTTCCTCGGCTCCCTGGACTATGGGTTCCTCTGCCATAAGCGCATCCCCTGCTTCGGGCCGCATTTCCGGGCCGGTTGCGGCTGGGACAAGGAGCCTCCGCGGCGGCTGGATTTCCGGTACGCCGCTTCCCTGGCCGTACGCAAGGATTGGTCCACGGAGGTCCATACGCGCCTGGACAGCCTCACGGCCGGCGATCCCTGCAAGGTCTCCCTGCTCAAGATCGACGTCACCCGGCTCCTCCTGAAGGGAGCGGAGAAGGCGTACGCGAAGGCCGCTCCCCGCCTGGACAGCGCCGTGAACGAACGCCTCGCTCTGCGCGCCCGCGCCGCCAAGGTCTGGCGCCAATTGTCGCAGCCCATCCCCCTGGCCGAGGGCGTTTTCCTCGACATCAATCCCCAGACCCTGTCCGCCGCCTCCCCCAGCCTGGACTCTTCCGCCTTCCGCATCTCCCTCGGCCTCGGCGCCCGCCCTTCGGTCCGGGTGGGGTCCGCTCCCGATACGGTCCCCTCCCGGTTACCGGACCTGGCCAAGGCCGGAGGCGCGGATCATTTCCGCCTGTTCCTGCCCATCCTGGTGGATTATGCCGAGGTGAACCTGCGCCTGCGCAAACGGTTCAACCTGGATTCCGGGGGCTTCAGGTATCCCGAAAAGGGCCTGCTGCGCCTGGTGATCGAACAGGTCGAGTTCCGCGGCCGGGGCGACCGGGTCCTGGTGGCCGCCCGCTTCCGCGGCGCCGTCCGCGGCACGGTGTACATGATCGGCCGTCCCCGCTACGATACCCTGGCCCAGGTCCTCTCCGTGGACAGCCTGGCCTACAGCCTGGAATCGCGGGGCCCGATGCTGAAGGCGGCGGGCTGGCTCAGGCACGACGATTTCCTGGAAAAGGTGCGCGAAAGGCTCACCTTCGAATTGGCCGGACCCATCGGCATCCTGCGCGGCAAGGTGGAACAGGCCCTGAACGGCGACCACGGCAAGCTGCGCTTCTCGGGCACCGTGGACCATATGGACTTCGCTTCCGTGCGGTCCTTGGACGGGCGGAACGCCCTCCAGGTGGATTTCCAGGCCGCGGGAAAATTGAAGGTAACGATCGTCCCGGAGCCGGATTGAACGCGTCCTTCCCTCCGCGGGCCGCCTCATTTCGGGATGGGGACCAGATGGCCCAGCGCCAGCCGCACGGCGTCCAGCAGGCTCCGGATGGAGAACGGCTTCCTCAGAACGCCCGCTCCGTGTTCCACGTCCCCCTGGGCCACCCTCTCCGCGTATCCGGACATGTACAGGACGCGGATGCCCGGCTGCACCTCCTTCAGTTTCCCGAAAAGGTCCTGTCCGGCCATCAGCGGCAGTATCATGTCCGTGATCAGCAAATGGATGGGCCGGCCCGCGGCGGCGGCGGCGGCCAAGGCGTCGTCCACGCCTTCCGCCTGCAGCACCGTATACCCGTGCATGGTCAGGGCGTCCCGGGCCAGCCGCCTGACCCCTTCGTCTTCGTCCACCAGCAGGATCCTTTCCATGCCTTGCGCGAACATGGGACGCTCGGGATGGAAGGGAGCCACCCGTACCGAGGCGGTGGTGGCCGGGAAATAAACGCGGAATTCGGTGCCGACCGCGGGTTGGCTCAGCACCTGGATGTGCCCGTGATGCTGCTCCACGATGCCGTACACCGTGGCCAGCCCCAGCCCCGTGCCTTTGCCGGATTTCTTGGTGGTGAAGAACGGCTCGAAGATATGCGCCAGGGTATCGTTGTCCATGCCGTGCCCGGCGTCCCGGACGGAAAGGGACACGCACAGCGGCGCCGAACCGTCCCGCTTTTCGCCCTCGCCGCTCCATACGGAATTGGCGGTTTCCAGGACCAGAAGGCCCCCGTTGGGCATGGCGTCCCGGGCGTTGATGCACAGGTTCATCAGCACCTGGTTCAATTGCGTCCGGTCCGCCTTCATCGAATACAGGGAAGGCGCCAGGCGCGTCTCCAGCTTGACCTTGTCCCCGACCAGGGGCCCCAGCAATTTCACGAACTTGCGGACCTCTTCGTTCAAGTCCAGGATCTGCAACTCCAGCACCTGGTGGCGGCTGAAGGCCAGGATCTGGGCCACCAGTTCCGCGGCCCGGTGCGCGGTCTCTTCGATCTGCACCAGGTCCATGTACAGGCCGGTCCCCGGTTTGGCGTTCCGCTTGGCCAATTCCGAATAGCCCAGGATCGGCACCAGCAGGTTGTTGAAATCATGGGCGATGCCCCCGGCCAACCGGCCCACGGCTTCCATTTTCCGGGCCTGGCGCAAGCGCTCTTCGATGCGCTCGCGGCCGGCCATCTGCTCGACCAGTTTCTCGTAGGCCGAAGCCAGTTCCGCGGTGCGCTCTTTCACCAGGTTCTCCATTTTGTCCCGGTGCAGGGAGATCTCCCGGGCCATCCGCTTGCGGGCGGTGGCGTCCCGGCTCGTCCCCACCCAGCCGAGCAGGGAGCCGGCATCATCGCGGATGGGGCGGATCTTGACGTCGGACCAGCGGATGCCTTCGCCTTCCCCTTCTTCGACCTCGAAATCCGCTTCCATGACGTCCCGGTTTTCCCGCAAATACTTGTGCCAGGCCGGAAACAGTTCCTCCATGGACCGCCCGATGGGATTGCCATGCTGGAACCGCAATTCGGCGAGACCCGCGGGATTGAGATGGATGACCCTCTTCTTGCGATCCAACACCGCCACGGCATCGCCCATTTCCTGGATGCTCCGGCCCAAGGCGATGGGAATGATTCCGAACAATTCGTACCGGAACAACCCCACCGCCACCAGGATGTTTCCGAGGGACAACGTATAGGGGCTGATGTCCCGGTCCGGCGACTCCCGCATGCCCGTGACCGTCAGGAGTATCCCGGCCAGCGGCAAGGCGTTGCCGGCCAGGACCATGGCCATTTGCCGGCGCTGGGGAGGGTAGGCCCGTATCATCTCCACCGCGATCAGGCCCATGTAGAAGGAAAAGACCGTGAACAGGAGCACGGCTCCCGCCAGCAAGGCCGGCGTGAAATCGTAGAAAAGCGACAGGGAGGCTCCCGGCACCAGGCGGATGTCCGATCGCATGAGGCCGTGGTAGGGATCGGTGAAGGCGAGGACCACCGTGGCCAGGGCGGGCAGGAACAAAAAGCCGTACAGCAGCCGGGGATGCGCCGCCCGGCGGCCGGCATACGCGAGCGCGAAAGCCACGAAGGCCATGCCCCAGCCGCAGATGCCGATGAACTGGACGTCGTCCCAGAAGATCTTCGCGGCCAGGGAATCGGAAATCTGCTCGCAGATGAGCCCGAACGTCCAGAAAGCCTGGCTGAAAGAGACGAAGGCGTAGGCCTTGGCCCCCCGTATCCGCTTGCGGTGCAGGCAGACGTTTCCGATGAAGGCGGAAATCCCGAACGAAACCAGGGAAAGGATCCCGAAGACGATGTTGTTCCAATCCATGCGAAGACCCCTGCGCGCGGCTCCGGCCGGACCGGAAACGCGGCGGGCGGAGAAGTTGAAGATAATTTCCGTTCCGGGGGATTGATATCCCCTCGTGATCGGGGCCCGATAGGGCTTGCGCGCGCACGCCGCGCCGGATATATTCCCGGCATCCCCCTCCTTGACCCGATAACAATTTTTGCAATCGTGACATAGATCATGAAAACACTTGCCTGCGCGGATGCGGCGAGGATATTTTCACATCTCCGGAGACCGGCGCGCCCGGATGCCCGCCGCGCGGGCGCGAAGGCCGGGAGGTTCGCCGATGGAAGAATGGGTGGAGAGGATGGCAGGGACCGGCGCCCTCTGCATCGAGGCCCTCGCGGGCGTCATGATCGTGATCGGGGCCCTGCGGGCGGGCTACCATACCGCGTACCTAGCCTGGGTGCGCCATATGGGCTCCCGCGCCGGAGACCCCATCCGCCTGGAGCTGGGCAAGATCCTGGCCCTGGCCCTGGAGTTCCTGGTGGGCGCGGACATCCTGCGCACGGCGGTATCGCCCACCTGGGATCAAGTGGGCAAGCTTGCTTCGATAGTCGCCATCCGCTCGGCGCTCAACTATTTCCTGGAAAGGGAGCGGCTCTCCCTGGAGGCCCAAACGGCCGCCGCCTGAAGAGGCGGCGAAAGGGTAACCTATGTGTTTCTTCTGCCTGCTTCCCTTCCTGGGCGCCATGGGCCTGGCCGCATTGGGAGGCGGGGGGATTTTCTTCCGGAGATCGAAGGCCGCGCCGCCGGGCGGAGCAGCGGCCACAGGCGGAGCAGCGGCCACAGGCGGAGCCGGGTCGCGGATAGCGGCTTGCCGGGAGTGCGAACCCCCGGAACGCTGAGCGGAACGACGGAAGGAAAAGGCGGGAAGCCGCCAAGGAGGTCGAGGTGATTCTGTCCGGAAACGAACCCAACCGCCCGCGCGCCGGCCGTGGGCCGGACGTCGCGAAGCCCGCCGCGGGCATGGCCCTGCGATTGACGGCGGAGTTGTTCGGCACCTTCTGGCTGGTGTTGGGAGGCGCCGGCAGCGCCGTCCTGGCCGCGGCGTTCCCGGAGGTGGGAATCGGACTCCTGGGGGTTTCTTTCGCCTTCGGCTTCACCGTGCTGACCATGGCCTATGCCGTGGGCCACGTTTCCGGCGGCCATTTCAACCCGGCGGTTTCCCTGGGCCTCTGGTCGGCCGGGCAGTTCCGGTCACGGGACCTCGTCCCCTATATCCTGGCGCAAGTCGCCGGCGGCGCGCTGGGAGGCGCCTTGCTTTACCTCATCGCCTCCGGCCGGGCGGGATTCGATCCCGCGGCCGGTTTCGCCTGCAACGGATATGGCGCCCATTCCCCCGGAGGGTACGGCCTGCTTTCCGCCTTCGCCACGGAAACGGTCATGACGTTCATGTTCCTCCTGATCATCCTGGGCTGCACGGACAAACGCGCCCCCGCCGGGTTCGCGCCCCTGGTCATCGGGTTCGCCCTGACCCTGATCCACCTGATCAGCATTCCCGTGACCAACACTTCCGTCAATCCGGCCCGCAGCACCGGCGTCGCCGTCATCGCCGGAGGCTGGGCCCTGGGCCAGCTCTGGCTGTTCTGGGCGGCTCCGTTGCTGGGCGGCTTTCTCGCGGGGGCGTTCCACAGGGTCCTGGAAAAGGAACCGCGGACGATGGCGGACGATGCGCCGCCCGCCGCAGCGCCCAGGCCGGTATGAACGGGCCGCACCAAGGCCGAACCGAAGAGGAGAGGATGGTTAATGCCATGTCGGAAAACATGAAGTCGATTGCAACGGATCCGGAAACGACGGATCCCATCGGAACACACCAAGCGTCGAAGAGGTCAGTCATGAAAGTTCCCGGTTTGATCACCGCAGGACTCGCCCTGGGCGGCCTGCTCGCCACTTCCCCCCGCGCCCAGGAAACGGTCCAGAGCCAGGAAGAGAGCACGGTCCAGGAAACGGGGATAGCCCCTCCCGCGACTTCCGATTCCGCCCTGCTGACCTACAAATCCTCCCTGCCTCCCTCGAACACCTTCTACGCCACCCGCGGGCTGAGCCAGACGCCCTCGGCCGAACCCATCGGCCAGGGCCGCCTGGTGATAGGGCTCACCGGCACCTGGTACCAACAGGACCGGAACTTCCCGGGCGCTCCGCCCAAGGACGCCAATATCTTCACCGGCATCGGCGCGGCGGACTTCGGCCTCAACCGCTTCGTCGATCTCTTCGCCTCCTTGACCGGGTACGGGACGACGGACTGGGAAACCGACTCCGCCAGCGGGCTGGGCGTGGTCGGGACCGGCCTGCATTTCACCCTGCCCACCTTCCAGACCGCTCCCCTATGGCTGGCTGTCGAGGGGGGAGTCTACTATGGCATCGCCGAGAATCCCATCAATTTCAACGGCGCGGACGGCTATGACTATTTCGAAACCCGAACCGACCTGGACTTCCTGGTCAAGCTCCTCCAGACCGTGGCGGTGGGAGAGGACGCGCTGGGCTTCCGCCTGCACGCGAACGAAGGCATCGTCACCAGCATCGAGTCGGGCAAGGACCCCATCATGCTGCTGGCCGCCGGCGCGCAGATGAACCTGCTCTCCATGGTGCTCGGTTTCGAAGCCCATTCCCGGACCTTCTTCGACGACATCGATATGGTCCGGGATCCGGTCTGGATCACGCCTTCGGTGGAAATCCGCGTCCCTTACAACCTCAATCTGACCTTCGGCGGGGACATTTCCCTGACCTCCACCCGCAAGCATTCCGGGGGCGAACGGGCCTTGGAACCCTACCGCCTTTTCACCGGCATCGCGTTCTCCTTCGATACCCAGGCCGCCAAGAAGCGGGAAGCCATGATCAAACAGCAACGGGACGCGATGGCGAAGGCGGAATTGCAAAGGCGGACCGACAGCCTGGCCATGCAGCAGGATTCCCTGGCGATGAAGGCCCGGCAGGATTCCCTGGCCCTGGCCGATGCCCGGAAGCGCCTGCAGGAAGAACGCGCCAAACGCACGAACGCGGAGAACCAATTGCTCTCCACCGGGACCCTTCCCTTGGACACGGTGTATTTCCGCACCGGCAGTTCGGAGATCTCCCTCAACTCCACCCCGTACCTGAAAGTGATCGCGGACATGCTGGCCAAATATCCCAAGCTCCAGATCGAAGTGGCCGGCCATACCGACAACAAGGGCAACGCGGAGTACAACAGGCGCCTGAGCCAGGCGCGCGCGGATGCGGTGGCCGCCTACATGATCGTGCAGCAGCCTTCGCTCAAGGGCGTGGTGACCTCGAAAGGCTACGGGGAGACCCAGCCCGTGGCGGACAACGCCACCGAGAGCGGGCGCAAGCTCAACCGCCGCACGGAGCTGCGCGTGCTGAACCGGGTGGCGCTCAAGGAATACAACCCGTAAGCGCCGCCGGGAGGACGACCATGCAGGAACCCACCCTCACCGGCGCCTCCGAAGCCTCCGCCCCGGCCGCCTCTTGCTGCGGCGTGGGGCCCGGAGGCAGGGCCGCGGCCCTGACCGCGGAGGCGCAAGCGATCGCGCCCG
>DATENA010000234.1:0-2940 GCA_035275285.1 Fibrobacteria bacterium
ATCGCCAAGGAATACGGTTTCGGCATCCTGGGGTCCCTGGTGGCGGGCTCCTTGGGCTTTTTCATCGGGAGCGGCATCGAGACCGCCATTGAAGGCGAATCCAAGGCCCATAAAGGCACCCTGAAATTCACCGGAATCCGCTACGACGACTTCCAAGGGGCCTTCTGGGGCGGCGCCACCGGCATCGTCCTCGGGTCCGCGCTCACCACCTATTTCATCGGCCAGACAGAAGAAGAGGACGGTGGATTCTTCCTGACCCTGGCCGGCACGGCCGCGGCGAGCGCGGGCGCCTTCTATATCGCCCACCTGGCCGGGTCCAATGACGATGTCGATTGGAAGCCGTTCATCCCCCTGCTCGCCATCCCGTCCCTCGGCGGCACCTTGGGATTCAACGTATCCCGCTGGTTCAATGACCGCAAACGGGAGAAAGTGGTGGGCCATGAAGCTTCGGTGTGGTTGCATCCCCCCGGGCTGGCATGGGGCCGGACCGAAGGCGGGGATCGCCTGGAAGTGCGCGCGCTCAATCTGACTTTCTGATCAAGGGCCGGTCGCACCCGATCGGCCCCAGGCCCGAACCGGAGGAGGATGCCGAGGCATGTCTTTCCGATTATCCGCGAAGTGGAAGGGTTCGGTGGTCCTGGCGGCGGGGGCGGCGCTGGCCTTGGCCCTTGCCGGCTGCAACAAGCTCAAGCTCGGCTATGAATACGCCGATTGGCTGATGGTCTATTCCGTCGAGGACAATTTCGATCTCGATAAGGCCCAGCGGAGCCGCCTCAAAGAAGACGTGGACGGCTATTTCCGCTGGCATCGCACCCAGATGCTTCCCGTCTACGCGGATTTCCTGGCCTTTGTGGCGGACAGCGTCCGCAACGGCCTGCGACCCTCGGAAGTCGACTCCGGATACGCCCGCTACAAGGCCCTGTTCAAGCGGACGATGGAGCCGGTCACGGATAAATCCGTGAACCTGCTCTCCGCCCTCACGCCCCAGCAGGTGGACGATTGGCTCGAAAAGCAGCGCAAAAAGAACCAGAAGCTCCGCAAGGAATTCAGCGGCAGCATCGAGGACCGCCTCGACCATCGCTTCCATAAAATCGTGGACGAGATGGAGGACTGGACCGGCAGGCTCACCAAGGAGCAGAAAACCAAGATCAAAGCCCTGAATGCGACCCTGCCCTGGAACGGGAACCTCTGGCTGGACATGCGGGAGAAGGTCCAGGAACATTTGGGGGAACTCCTGAAGAAAAAGGCGCCGCAAGCGGAACTCCGCGGCTACCTGAGCACCTATTACCTGGAAACGGACTCCTTGCGGTCCGAAGAGTACCGCATCAAGAACAAGGAATTCGAAACCCGCCTGCGCACCCTCATCTACGTCATCCACAACACCCTGACCTATGAGCAGAAGCGTCATTTCATCCAACAAGTGGAGAAGCTGGAACGCGATTTCAGAGCGCTGAGCAAGCAGGAATAGAAAAAGAGCTTTTGGGCCGAGATTGGATGGGATTTGAAGTTGCAGAACATTGGGCGGCATCAGGTCGGGAGTCGGGGGTCGGGAGTTGAATACGAAGAATCTTACGTATTCAACTCCCGACCTCCAGGGGCGGGACCAGTGCATAGGTATTCACCTGTACGCCCGACGAAATGCTTCTACGAAGCGTTCTGCATCAAGCTCTAACCCTGATTCCCCACCGGCTTTTTCTTACTCCGCCGGCGGCGGCGGCAGTTCTTCGAGTCCCGGGGGTTCCGGAACGCTGGGCGAGGATTCCGAGGGGCCGTTGTCCGAGGTTGAGGAGCCGTACTCCGAGGCGTCGCGCGGGGAGGTTTTCGCGGCCAAGGCTTTCCGTTTCTTGGCCGCGCCGCGCGCGGCGGCTTTGGCGATGGCGGAGGAGGCCGAAGGCGCCGGTTTCGCCTTGGCCAAGGCGGCTTTCTTGCCGGCTTTGCCTTTGGCGGTTTCGTCAGGTTTGGGCGCAGCCGGTTTGGCGGAAGAGGCCACCGTCTTGAGCGAATCCGCCGCGGCCTTGGAGGCCGCCAATTCCTCCTTCAGCTTCTTGATATCCGCTTCCAGGGCGGCGACATGGGTCTTGGTCTTTTCCTGGAATTCGGTGAGCGCGGCGGTCGCTTCCGTCAGCGCCTTCTTGTCCACGAAATTCCGCGCGGCTTTGTTGACCTCATTCCCGGCCAGGCGGCCGCTGAGCCAGGTGGAAACGCCCACGGCGAGTACCAACCCCAGGGCGAAGGTGAGAAAGCCTACGCCGCCCTTGGAGGGCTGGGTCAGTCCATAAATGGGCGTGCTGCCGTTCAAGGCGGGTTCCGGCAGGGGAGGAATCCCGCTGCGGGAAGAGGGATTGTAGGCCGGCTCCGCCATGGGGATATGTTGGACTTGCACCGGAGACGCCTTGGGGACGGGCGGTTGCGGCTCCGGGGCCTGGATGGAGCGTTCCGCCATCCCGCCGTTGAAGCGGGATTCCGCGCCCGAACGATCGCCCAGGCTGCGGTTCTCGCCCACCAAGGGTATGGAGGTGGTGGGCATGTTCTGGATGGGAAGATGCTGGGCCGGGACCTGTATCGGCTGCACCATCTGGGGCGAGGCCTGGGGTCCGGTGGGGAACCAGCATTCGATGCCTTGATGGTTGGTTTTCTTGGTGATGAGGCCCTGGCCTTGCAGGGATCCGAGGGAATCGCTGATGTCCGAGACGCTGATGTTGAGGCGCGTCATCATTTCCGTGATGGTAGGCGCCCGATCGGCGTTCTGATTCAGGAACTTCAGGATGCGTTGATCGTGCTTGGCCATTGATCCTCCGGCAAGAAATGCCTGCGAATGCAGGGGGTCCGTACAACAAGGGGCTTCGAAATATAGCTACCGGGAGGGGACCCGGGTAGCGGCTCAAGTCCTTTGCAGGGCCTCTCCCGGAATTTTATTTAAATGCTAAAGGCTCCCGGGGA
>DATENA010000235.1:0-18991 GCA_035275285.1 Fibrobacteria bacterium
CAGGGGGCGGAGTATTCCAAATCGATGTTGGATACCCTATCGAAAAGCCAATTGGAAAAGAAAATGAACCATTTGAAGCGTCAAGCCAAGGCAGCGGGAATGCAGTTAGTGCCCATGCCCGTGGCGAGTTAGTTGGTAGTCTGTCTAGGATCTCCTTAAAAGAAGCCTGATAAAGGCCAATTGGATCATTGCCAAGCTGGAGGCCACCAAACGCTCGCAATTTTTCCACAATCGCCTGCATTTTTCCAACCAGCCAAAGGATCGCTCCACGATCCAACGCTTGGGAAGCACCGCAAAGGTATGCAGCGCGTTGCGTTTCACAACTTCAACTTCTGCCTCGATGAGATCTTCGACGCCTTCTGAAAAAGGTTCCCCTGTATAGCCCCCATCCACTAACACATTTTCCACGTCCTTCAAATTCCGGCTTTCCTTTTCGATCATTTCCAAAGCGCCTTGCCTGTCAGTCACATCTGCCGCCGTAATGTGGATAGCATGAGGAAAGCCTTGTGTATCCACCGCGATATGGCGCTTTATCCCGGACACTTTCTTCCCCGCGTCATAGCCTTTGAGATGGGCCGTATCCGTATTCTTAACGCTTTGAGAATCGACGATAATAAAACTCGTCCTGCCTTTCCTTCCATTTGCGATACGCCGACGCTTGACCCATTTTTTTTAAGACCTGATCCAACAGGCTCTCTTCCTTTCCCTCCAAGGGTTTAGACCAAAAACGGAAGTAGGCGTGAAGGGTGCGATAATCCGGGTAGTCCTTTGGAATCGCCCGCCATTGACAGCCTGTTTTAAGGACATAAAGAACCCCGTTGAAAATATCGAATAAACGGTATTTGCGAGGGCGGGTACGCTGGCGAGCCCCCTTCCAGCATGGGCTCTATCTTGGAGAATTGCTCTGGGGTCAGGTCACTTGGGTAGGACATAGGCCCGAAAAAATAGCTAAGATCCTAGACAGGCTCTAATGGGTTGTCGAGAATAGAGGTCGCATGAAACTAGCATTGGGAATCGTCGTCTACTCTATTGTGGGTATTCTCGTCATTTTGTTTTTAGGGTATACGGCTGTTTATCATGCCTGGCGCTCTCTCTTACCAAATGCCGATGTGGAGCACGCGCATAATTTGGGTATGATCTTCTATTGGCTGACTGCGGGTTCGCTCGTTATGTATATCGTTGGACTTGTTGTTCTTGTTCGAAAAGCCGGGAAGAAGTTGGATAGGGGATTTTCGAAATGAGCTATCTCCACCAATTCCGCCGGCCCACCGACCTGAGCCAAAGGCTCATAGTAGAAACGAGAATGCGAATTCTAAGTGTTTATCCGTAAATAATATTTTAGCTTATTAAGCATGAACGAACCACGGAAGTTGCGATCTTGGGAAATATCCGATGATTTCTGGGAATTGATTGAACCTTTGATTCCCGAACCCATGCGCCCCGCAGAGAAAAAATATAAACGGAAAGCCGGAGGCGGTCGAAAGGCCTTGCCGAGACGGCGTGTCCTTGAAGCCATTATGTATGTCGCCCGTACCGGAATTCAATGGAAGGCCCTTCCCCGAGAGCGCTTCGGCAGTGCCAGTTCCGTTCATGCCTACTTTCAAAAGTGGGTGGAACAGGGCGTTTTCCAAAAGATCTGGAAGGCGGGTTTGATGGAGTATGAGGAGATGGAAGGCATCGGTTGGAAATGGCAGAGCGTCGATGGCTCCATGGTGAAAGCCCCTCTGGCTCAGGAAGCGGTCGGAAAGAATCCCACCGACAGGGGAAAAAATGGAACGAAAAGATCCCTTCTGGCGGACGAGCCTGGTGTCCCGCTTTCCATAGTCGTCAGCGGAGCCAACACCCATGACTGCACGCTTTTGGAGCAAACCTTGGAGGCGATTGTTTTGAAAAGGTCTCGCACGAATCCCGCTACACGGCATCAGCTTTGTTTGGACGCGGGGTATGTGGGAATGAAAACGGTTGTTTGGAGCCGAAGCCATGGTTCTCATATCCGTCCTCGCAATGAAGAGAATCCCAAAGGGCGCAAGCATAAGCCCAAGCGCTGGGTGGTGGAACGCACGCACTCTTGGTTGAATCGATTTCGAAAACTTTTAGTGCGATACGAAAAGAAGGCGTGCAATTATTTGGGCCTGCTCCAATTCATTTGTGGAATCATCGCCTGGAGACAGGTGGTTGTTATTTACGGATAATCACTAAGAAAAATGTAACTGTTCAGGGTGATTGACAAGCTGTCCCGTCCCGCGCTGTAGCAGCGTAGACGGGGGCAGAAATCCCACGCTGCACTCCCAGAGACATCCATGAGCTGGGGCTGATATGCAGGATCTGGCGGGGAGTATAGGGTGGGATTCGTGATGGGGTGAAAAGTTGAATGCCGATGGTAAATGTCCCCGGCCGAATTGACATCATAGTTTCAGCCGAAATAAACCCGTCTTGGACATCGGCGGACTCCGTTCGGTGAGGGTAGGGAACGGACTAAAGACGCGCGGAAAAGGGCTTCCGTCTCAACCTCCCGCGCCGGTTTTTCCGGCATGGCTCTATTTTTTCCGGCATTGCTCTATGAATGCCGGTGCAGGCTAAATCCATCCCCCCAGGTCCGGAAAGGCTTTGCGCATTTTCCCGGCCGCCCGCGCATCGTCCCGCAGGAGCTTGAAGTCCGCGAAATCGAAACCCGGTCCCACCGAGCAGCCGACCAGGGTGTATTCTCCGAGGCTTTCCGCCGCCTGCCATTCCCGGCACCGAATCACCGCCACCTGGGCCGATCCTTGCGCCGCCCCCGGGCCCTTGGGCGCCTTGCCGCCCGTCGGGCCCAGGATGAGGGCCTCCCGGGTCTTGAAATCCGCCGCCACCCGCCACAACCTCAAGGGGGCGCCCTCGTAGTAATGCCAGACCTCGTCGGAAAGCACCCGGTGGAACACGCTTTTCCGGCCCCGCAACAACAGGAAGTAGATGGTCGTGAGGGCGGATCGGGGACCCCTGCCGGTACGCACCCTTTCGGCGGCGCGATGGACTTCCCGGTAATACCCGCCTTCGGGATGGGGCGCAAGACCCAGGCTTTCGATGAGGGTTTCGGCGCGGCGGTTTGCGGACGGCATTTTCATCGGGGCATCCAATGTGTGACCTGGGTCACCGACAGGGTGGCGAGGGAAACATACTATTATTGAAACTGTTCTCCGGGGGCCTTTTTCGGCGTTCCGGGGGGAAACCCAAGTCCGAAGGGAACCATGCCCTCTTCAACCAGCCTCAAGTTCAGCCTGAAAATCGGCGCCCTGGGCCCGGACAAGTTCCGGGTGCTGGAGTTCACCATGAGCGAAGCCGTTTCGGAATGTTACCATCTGCACGTCCAGGCCAGCAGCGAGGACGGCAACGTGGCCTATGCGGACATGATCGGCATGGACGCGACCTTGACGGTGGAAGGCAAGGACTTCTCCGTCAACCACGACGGCGTGGTCACGGAATTCAACCAATACCCGGACGGGAGCGGGAACTTCGGACGTGAAAGCTATGTGTATGATATCGTCGTCGAACCCCGCTTCAAACTGCTGTCCTTCAATACCCAGAACCGCGTGTTCCTCAAGAAGAAGCTGAAAGCCATCGTCGAGGAGGTGCTCAAGGCCAACTCCCTGACCGCCGCGGACTACGAATACAACGTCAAAGGCACCCCCCGGGAACGCGAGTACACCGTCCAATACAATGAGACGGACCTGGACTTCCTCAGCCGCCTGCTGGAGGACGAGGGCATCTACTACTACTTCGACCACACCGGCGAGAAGGAAAAGCTGATCCTGGCGGACAGCGTGGACGGCGTCAAGCCGATCCCGCACACCCAGGCGGTGGACCTGCTGGACGAGGCGGGGCTTTCCCACCTGGCCAAGGAAGGGGAGTCCCCCGACCATATCTCCAGGATGCGCCGCACCCAACGCATGGTGACCGGCAAGGTGACCATCAAGGACTACAACGACCGGACTCCCGGCGTCAACGTCATCGGCAAGGCGTCCAAGCCCGGCCAGGGGGAGAGCTACCATTACGGCCCCCAGGCGCTCAACACCACGGAGGCGGAGCGCGTCGCCAACCTGCGCGCGGACATGCACGCCGCCGGCAAGGTGCAATTGGAAGGCGAAGGCATCTGCCGCGCCTTCCGCACCGGCATGCGCTTCGAGCTGAAGGACCCGCACGGCCAGAGCCATTTCGAGGGCAAATACACCTTGCTGCGCGTGGTCCACCACGGGGACCAGCGGGAAGGTTTCGAGGGCAATCAGGAAAAGCTCATCTATTCCAACACCTTCCAGTGCCTGCCCGCGGACGTGGTCTACCGCCCCGCCCTGCGCACGCCCAAGCCGCGCATCCACGGCATCCTCTCGGCCAAGGTGGACGGCGTGGACGGCCGGTACGCCTACCTGGACGATGACGGCCGCTACCATGCCAAGCTGCCCTTCGATCTCACCGATCGCAAGGACGGCCAGGCCAGCCTGCCCATCCGCATGAACCAGCCCTACGGGGGCCCCGATTACGGGATGCACTTCCCCGTGCACAACGGCAACGAGATGGTGCTCGGCTTCGAGGACGGCGATCCGGACCGGCCGATCATGCTGGGCACCGTGCCCAATCCCGGCAACGGCTCGCCGGTCAACAAGCGCAACCCTTCCGAGAGCATCATCCGCACCGCCTCCGGCCACGTGATCCGCCTGGACGACAAGGACGGCAAGACCGTCATCGAAATCACCACCAAGGGCAGGCACGTCATCACCCTGGACGACGACCCCGACCGGCAGGGCGTCCGCATCAAGACCACGGACAGGAACGAACTGGTCTTCCACGACAAGCAGAAGCACGTCACCCTGTCCACCCCTGAGGGCGCGCATACCCTCAAGATGGACTATGACAAGAAGGTCTTCTCCGTGGAGACCAAGTACGGCCACAAGCTCACCATGGACGACGAGGCCAAGGTCATCGCCATGCAGACCAAGGAAGGCCACATCCTCCAGCTCAACGACGACAAGCAATTGCTCTCCCTGCAGGACGGCAAGGGCAAGCACGTGTTCCAGATCGACGCGGGCGGCGGCAAGGTCTCCATCACCACGGAAGGGGACATGGAGTTCGCGGCCAAGGGTTCGCTGAACATCGAGGCCAAGGAAATCACCATGGAGGCCAAGCAGGGGGCCATGAACCTCAAGTCCAAGCAGGACATGGCGCTGGACGGCATGAACGTGAACGTGGCGGCCAAGCAGAAGATGGCCCTGGAGGCCAAGATGGACGCCAGCATCAAGGGCCTGAACGTGAAGACCGAGGGAAAGGTCAACGTGGAGTCCAAGGCCGGGGTGCAGAACAAGATGACGGGCGTGATGACGAACGTGGAATCCAGCGCCATCAATACGGTCAAGGGCGCCATGGTGATGATCAACTAGGCCGGCGCGCCCGCTGGATCGAGAGCATGCCGGAAATCGAACTGACCGAAAAGAGCCTGTTCCTCGCCCCCTTCACGGTGAGCACCGGAAAGCCGTTCCTGTTCCGGCTGGGGCGGTTCAAGGCCTTCTGCCTGGAAGTGGCCGATTTCCATTTCCACCACGACAGCGCCGTGTTCCTGCCGGACTTCAAGCCCGATGAGCAGAAGGACCAGCAATCCGGCGAGGTGAAGTTCCGGGGCCTGGCGGCCCTGCGGGCCTGCTATCTCCGCGCCGGGACCCATCCCGAGGAAGCCATCCTCATCACCGGCCATACGGACACCAGCGGCGCGCCCGCTTACAACGTCAAGCTGTCGGAGAAACGGGCCGAGGCGGTGCTGCACGTGCTGAACGGGAACCGCCAGGCCTGGGTGGCCATCGCGGACGGCAAGCATAAGGTGGAGGACTACAAGCTGATCCTGAAGTGGACGGCCAAGGTGCGCGGCTGGGCGAGCGACCCCGGCGAAGTGAACGGCTCCCATGACGCCGCGACCACGGCGGCCCTGCGCGAATTCCAACGCTCCTACAACCGGGACTTCGCCAAATCCATCGCCGTGGACGGGGCCATCGGCCCGGAAACCTGGGGCGCCTTCTTCGACGTGTACATGGAGGCCCTGGGCAACCTGCTGGAAACGGACCGCAACGGCCTGGGCCCGCACCGGAGCGCCCTGCGCTTCATCGCCACGGGCCCGGCGGCGGTGGGCTGCGGGGAGAACTTCCCCATCGAGGCCGCCGACAAGGACGGCTTCAAGAGCGAAACCAACCGGCGGGTGGAAATCCTGTTCTTCCGGGCGGAGCAGTCCCCGGTGCCGGACTGCCACAAGGGGGCGGGGACCTGCGCGCCCCTGGAATGCCCGATCTATAAGTTCAAGCAGTTCAAGTTCGAGCCCATCCCTTCGGTCCCCAAGCCGGGGCAGACTGTAGATCCCATCATTACGCTTGATGCGCCGACACCGGCGCCGGCGCCAGGCGTGTTTCCGTCCTCTCCGCCCCCACCCGGCTCTAAACCGGCTCCCGCTCCTGCGCCACCCGCCGCTTCCAAGCCGGCCCCTACGCCCGCCCCGGCTCCTGGGGTAACACCTCCGTCACCCCCGCCTCCGCAAACGGCCAACCCCATCTTGACGGCCACGGATCGCATCGTTCTGGTCAAGAAATCCTACACCAAGGCCGGCCGTAAACCATTCAAGCTGAAAACCAGCGCTCCCTTTGACGGCTCCGGCACCTTGACGCTTTCCAAGCCCGGCATTTCCTTTTTCACGGCCGCCACCGGCGGCGCACTCATTACCTTTAATGGGACGGACAATGTATTCACCGGCGCAAAAGTGACGGCTGGCGTCACCGTGTTCGCTGAAGGCGTTTCCCCAAGCGCGGCAATGGACGATTTCGTCTTGACGTTGACGCTTTCCGGCGGCTCATTCAAAGTGGGGCCGCCTGCGACCTTGAAACTCACGTGTCTGGATGTGATCCTGGATATTTGCGAAAGCCGGAAGGCGGCCGGGATTCCCGGAACCACGCTCGCCTCCCCCCCGGTGGCGAACAACAAGATCGACACCGGACGGTTCATCCATCTCCAGGATCCCGGCGGTCGGCAAGGCCGCGCGCAGATGATTGTCCGAAAAACAAATCCCGCCGCGTTCACCGGAAAACTGGTCCTGAAAAGCTTCAATGCCAAGGTGCAAGCTTTCCCGAACGAATTTCCGACCGTTGGGGAAAGTCCCGTGCCGGAAGAAATCGACAATGCTTCCATACCGGGCGGAGGCCTGAATGTCTTTGTGCAAGGGGCGCAGGTGAGCGGGTCCTTAAGGGACACCGGATTTACCCTCGGCGTGAAGGATTTGGAGCCGGAAGGCGATAAGGTTTGCATCACGATCGTCCGATTGAAGAACCTGAAAGCGGAAGTACCCTCTACGCCCGCAAGAACAGGGCGGGCAGGATCCCCCGGGAATTCACCGGTACCCAAGCATGATTTCACGAGAGCGACCGGGGCAAATCTGGCCGCCCAGGAATGCAGCGTCGATTTTGTCACGAACCCACCGCTTGTGCTGGTAGAAGGCTCGGTTCTCGTGGCGGATCCCGTAAAGCTATCCGTCGAAGTGGAACCTGCAGGCGTGCCCGTACTATGGAGCGTACTGCGAGATACGCGTCCCGCCCCCTACGGGGACAACGCCAACATAGTCGCATTGTCGCCCAAACCCGCCCCGACCCGAGTTGAAAACGGTCTCAATGCCACCCTGCTTACCGATGCCGTGGGCTCCTTTCACATCCGCCCGTTTGTGGATTGCAACGGAAGCGCCCAATTCGATGAAAAACCGGACATAGAGCCTTTTATCGTCATGAATCTCGTGCTTGTCCGCGTATCTTTCTTCCGTGATAACTCCGTAGCAAGGAGCGCAAACATGGTGGCTATACCTACCGGAGGTGGCGGGATCCGCCTTCAGCCCGGCCCGTTCAACGTCAATGCGCCGGCAGGAGACGAGATGTTCATGGGAGTGGAAGCGGATTTAGTGGGTGGAGGGGGTGATGGCCGACGTGGCTGCGACGCAGTCTTTGCGGGTTGGGTGAATACCATGCCGGGCGGTCAAAATGTGATCGGAACGTATAACGATACCGGCGTGACGCCGTCCCAGGTGCGCACTTCAAAATTGGTTTTCGTGAGCAACACCGCGGCAATCGGAGGTCCCGGACGAACCTTTGTCCAAGATCCGCCGAATCCCGTGCCTATTCTCTTGTCTCCGGATTTTTTGGACACGGGGAGGGCCGGAAAAGGAAGCGGAGGGGATACCGCCTGCCTGAGTCAAAGCCGAATCAAATCCAGAACCAACCTTCCAGTGGGATCTCGTTTAATCATCGAGGCGGTGGACAGTCCCAGCCTTGGAGTTCCCGGGACGCACGCGAGATTTCCAACCGCCAAACTTACGCAGTACCATTTCGAACTCCACTTCAGGGCCTTCCTGTGTTTCTGGACGGGAAGCCAAGGCGCCGGTCCCGATGCCGCCAATCGTCTCTATTCAGTCCTGCGGCAGGTGGATTGGAACATGCTCGGGGAATGGACCATCGATGCGGCCGGAGCCATTACGACAGTGACGGCGCCGAACGTCAATATTTCCGGTAGCACCACTTTCAATCCCACGGTTGCGGCAATCGCCACTCCCGTGGAAACGCGACCGCCTACCGCTCTGGATTCGGTCGCCTTCGATGCTCGCATATGAAGAAAGGCCGGGACCATGCTTTCCGTAATCCATTCCTTTACCGATTGGGGATCTTCTTCTGGATCCTCTTCAGCGCGCAATGCGCGGGAGGCAAGACCATGAACCCAATTCCCGTGGACAAGGACTCGGAATCGGAGATCCTGAAAGCATCAGCAATTCTCCTGTTCAACGTTCGAAAGGTTGCATTTTCACCCTGGACGGAGAATGCCTCCGAGGGGGTCCTGATCCGGAAAGCGGATATGACCTGTGCGATCCGGGAGGTTCTCAAAGGGGAAATCATGCAGAAGCCGGAAGAATCATTTCAATTGATCGTCACCCAAAAAAAACCCATCGGCGACATCTATCTTACCGACTATGGAAATTGGTCAAAGGCCGAAATTTCCGCCGGGAAAAGATTCTTGGTATTCTGTGACCTTCTACTCAAGGACGCGCGCCTCCTCCTGGAAGAAGGAAACTTCGAGCAACTTCTAGACCCCGATGTCTATCTGAAGGAAGTCCACGCCGCGCTGACGCTCGAATCACGTGGCAGCAAACCAGAAGAACTACTCACCGTGGCCGCCGACAACGCTTCCAAAACCCATGAAGTCTTCCCGCATTATGTCTGGGCGAAATCGAAATCGGAAATACGCCGGAAGCCTGCTCTTTTTGAATCCTATTGCAAGATCATCGAGGGCAAAGAAACCTCGGAGAGCAGTCGGATCACCTATTTCACTTCCCTTTACGAAGATCTCGGCCTTTCCCATGGCCAATCCCTACCCCTGGAAAAGCGCTTTCTGTTGGCCCAGTTCCGCTTGTTGGTTCAAAAGAAAAAGGAAGACCTGGGCTTGAACCTTGCCAAAGTCTATATCCCGAATTCCTTGGGCCTGGGCCGAGGAACTCCGATCGTTTCCGCCACCGAGCTTTTCAAAGACAACGCCAATTTGCGAAAAGAAAGCGAAACCTCGCTTAAAGAATTAACCGGTGCACCAGCGACGAAACTTCTTCAAGATTGGATCAGCCAGCCATGAACATTTGCGAACCGCTTGTTAAATACTCTTCCATGCACCGGGCGAGTCCATTTTTAGGGCCTTAACTGTTATGAATCAATCCCTTGCTTTCTTGTTTTTTCCCATCCTGGGAGTCTCTTGGTCAAATTTGACCATTAATAATGGTGATGAGTTCGTCGTTTTCACGAAATTGCAGGGAATTCCAATCCAAGCAGCCCTCGAAGACGGCAGTTGCGAAAAGGTTTTCACTACAAATGAGGCATTGGAAGATGTGCGTATAGCTTCGATAATTGAAAAAAGCTCGAAAAACCTTGAAGAAACTTTGAAAATTGCATCGCGCGAGGCACCGAAACTCGGTTTCCTTTTTGCCTACTACCTTTGGATGCGCGGCTCGGGGAGTGCGATGAAAAATCCCTCGACCTTCGAGCGGTATGTTCATTTTTTGGAATCGCCTGGACTAAGTTATGCTACACGTTACACTCTTTTGAGTTTGATGCATCATCCAGTAAGTGCAAACCCCGATCTTCAATCATCCTATACGAACCGAATCAGCCTTGCGATGTTCCGTATCCTATCCTTGCAGAACGAGGATCGAATCAAGGACATCTTAGTGGATACATACCTCCCAATCCTCTTAGGAATGCAAGGCGACCACCAAGTAAAGTCCCCCGCCGACATCTTCAAAGGCCACCCCGCCGAAAAATCCCGGGCCGAAGAATTCCTCGCCGCCTATAAAGGGCCCAAAGACGTGAAACCCCTGCTCGAATGGATCCGCAAACCTTGAACACAGAATGGTTCTCCCACTTCATCCCCGGCAACGCTCCGGACGGGAAGCCCATCCTGTCCGTGCTGGGCAAGCGCACCTACAAGTTCGACAACGGCAAGACCGCTTGGGAGGACGAAGAGGAGCAGGTCCCCTTCCTGGAGGTCGACGAGTACCTGGGCGAAGGCAATCCGGCCGTGGACGCCCTGCGTCTGGAATCGGATCTGGTGGCCTACAAGCCCATGACCGACGTGATCTTCATCGGCAAGGCCTGCGTGCCGGGCGGGCAGAAGCTGCCGCGCCTGGACTTCGGCATCGAGGTGGGCGGGGCGCGCAAGATCGGCCGCGCCATCGGGGACCGCAAGGTGATCGTGACCGGGACCAGCATCGTCTTTTCCGAACCCGAGCCCTTTTCGGAAATGCCCCTCGACTACACGCGCGCCTACGGGGGCCGGGACGAGAAGTCCGAGCCCGGGGCCCTGTACGTGTTCCCGCGCAACCAGGTGGGCAAAGGGTTCGTGGTCAAGAACACCCCCGCGGCCTTGCAGGGCCTGGCGCTGCCCAACCTGGAGGATCCCGCCAGGCCCCTGACGCCGCAGAACCTGGTGCTGGGCCGTTTCGAGCGCTGGAAGGAATATCCCGAACCCGTGGCCCTGGGCTGCGTGAACAAGAACTCGTATCCGCGCTATACCCTGGCGGGGCTGCCCCCGGATGCCTGGGCCGATGCGGAGGCGGAGCGCCAGCGCGGCCTGCTGAAGAATCCCGAGATCGGCATCAAGCCTTCCAGCCAGCCCTCCCCCGTGCCGCCCATGATGAACCTGGAGTTCTTCAACGGCGCGTCCCCGGGCCTGAAGTTCCCGTATCTCGCCGGCAACGAGCCCGTCCGCCTGGCCAATCTGGATCCCAAGCATGGGCGTTTCACGTTCAACCTGCCCGGCGTGCGGCCGCAATGCTGGATCGACGTGGGCGAGGGCCCCAAGACCATGGACATGGTCCTGCATACGGTGGTCATCTACAAGCCGACCAACCAGCTGACCATGGTGTGGCGCGGCAGCGCCGGATACGGCGGCTTCAAGGCGATGGAGAAATTCACCAACCTGGAACACGGGATCAAGGTCCCCGCGGCATGATGCGGCGATCGGGAACCGGCAGGCGGAGGAAGCGATACCATGGGTAAACCCGCGGCCCGCATGGGCGACACCACCGCGCACGGCGGCACCGTGACCTTGGGCAATCCCATGGTGATGATCGGCAAGATGCCGGCTTCCGCCCTGGGCGACATGCACGTCTGCCCCATGTGCACGGGCCCGGTCCCGCACGTGGGCGGCCCCATCACCCTGGGCAGCATGGGCGTTTTGGTCGGCAAGAAGCCGGCCGCGCGGCTTTCGGACATGACCGTCTGCGTGGGCCCGCCTTCCATGCCCGCCCTGGGCTGCATGACCGTGCTCATCGGCGAAGCCGGCAGCGGGTCCCAGGCCGGCAGCGCGGCCTCGGCGGCCGCGGCCGCGGCGGCCAAAACGGGATCGCCCACCGCCATCGATCCCTTCCCCTTAAGCGAATCCTCCCCCGGCACGGAAAACCATTACCTGGAATGCGAGGTGACCGATTCGGCGGGCAAGCCCCTGGGCGGCGTCAAGTACACGCTCACCGATCCGGACGGCAAGGTCATCGTGGGCGTGACCTCCCGGGAGGGGCGCATCTACCACAGCGGGTATGCCAAGGCCGGCAGCTTCAAGCTGGAAGTGAAAGGCATCTCCGAGGCCAGGTGGAGCAAGGACCTGGCCAAGATGGGCGACAGCGTGAAGCTGAGCGCCAAGGCGGACGGCTTCGAGGACGGCCAGGAAGCCTGGCTCGCCGTCTTCGAAGAGACCGGCCCCAACCTGTACCAATTGGCCCGCATGCTCAAGACCCGGGTGAGCGGCAAGAAGGTGGAGGCGGATTGGACCGTGGGCGAGAAGGACGGCAGCGCCCCCGCGCCCGGCGGCGACGCGCCCAAGGTGCTGGGCTATCATTTCATGGCCTATATCGAGGGCGATATCGGCGTGGCCCCCACCCTGCCCATCCAGGACGTCCTGGAAATCGAGGTCAAGGATGAGGAAGGCAAGGCCGTCAAGGACCTGGAATACGAGATCACCCTGGCGGACGAGTCGGTGAAAAAGGGCAAGACCGACGGGTCGGGCAAGGTGAAGCTGGAAAAGGTCCCGTCCGGACCGGCACAGCTGAAATGGAAGCAGAAGAAGAAAAATGGCTGACAACGGGCTCGCGTCCAACGGGCTGAAACGCACGCCCATGCCCCGGCCGGGAAGTCACCCTCGCCGAATTGGGCGGGGACGCCGGCAGCGGCTGATCGCGGATCACCTTCAGGCCGGCAGATCCTTGAGATCGCTTTCGTCCACCCGGTAGACCCCGGGCTTGGTCTTTTTCACCTCGATGCGCCCGTCCGCGGGAACAGGCAAATCCTGGCGCGAACCGTCCGGAGCGATGAGGCCGATCTTCTTCCCTTCGAACTTTCCCGCCTTGCCGGGCGAGGTCCCGTAGAACAATTCCAGGGTATGCACCACGGTCAGGACCGGGGACTCCCCCGTCACGCCCAGGCAGGTCACCTTGAACAGGAGTTCGGGATGGTAGTACTCCTCGCCCACCTTGGCCAGGGTGGTATGATCGCGGATGGCATGGGGGGATTCCTTGAGACCGGCCTTCCAGTCCAGCTCCACCTTGCCGTCGGCCACGGCGGTGCGGCCTTCGAACACCGAGCGCTCTCCTTTTTCCTTCAGTTTCAAATAGACGGACACGAACGCATCGGTCCCGTCCGGGGCGCCGGAGCATTTGGCCTTGAGGGTGAGCACTTGATCCTCGCCGGTTTCGGCGGCTTCCTTGCCCTGATCGTCGAACCACTTGGCCTCGGTGACCTTCACCAGGGATACGCGCACCGCGCCGCTGCGGCCCTTGAGCTTATGGTCCGGCAGCTCCGCCTCGAAATACAGGGTGTTGGAGGCGTCCGCCTTCACGGTATAGGGCATCTTGAAGAGATTGGAATACATCTCCCCGGACAAGGCGTCGACCTCCTTTCCTTCCGCGTCCTTGACGGAGATTTTGACCTTCGCGCCGTCGGACACGTACAAAGTCTGGACTTCCAGGGGAAGGGTCCCGCCCAGGGCCACGGTGGGCAGCCCCCATTTGGCGGACAAGAACGCGGAGGCGATCTTGATTTTGGTGATCTGATCGGTTTGCCCTTTGAATTCAGCCATATGCGTTACCAGGAATAGTAGGAAAATGCCGTTTAAGGGGATGTGACGGCCATCACCCCGCCCCTTCACAAGGGCTTGGCGGCTGCGGGTGGCCGGGGCATTTGTGCTACATTTCCCGAAAGACGCCATGGAACTTCCCTTTTTGGACACCAGCGAGATCCTGCGGGACGGCAGCCGTTGGAGGCCGTTGACCCGCGGCGAAGCCGTGCAAGCCTGCCGGGCGTATCCCATCGCCGTGGTCCACCGCATCCACAGCCGCCACGCCGCCGCCTGGCTGGACCCGGCCAACCGGTTCTTCAAAAGCGACGGGCCCTATCTCTACGAGGGGCTCCGGTATTTCCTGTTCACGGGTGCCGGTTCCGCCCAGGGGATTTCCGGCGCCAACCCGCCTGCCAAGCCGGAGCCCGTCGAGATGGAACCCCTGGAAGCCATGGATGTGTCCGGGGAGGCGCTCAACCTGGGGTCGCCGGCCGTGAAGAAACCGGCCCCGCCGGGCCTTTCCAAGCCCGCTCCGCCCGGACTTCCCGATCTCATGGATATCCCGGATATTCCGGACCTTCCCAACGTTCCGGACCTGGACATCCCTTCCCTGCCCGTCGTTCCCGGAATCGAACTTGCGCTCGATCTCATCCCGCAGCAACCCGTCCCCGGCGGGATCGCCTCTCTGGCCAAGGAAGCCCCTGCCAAGGCCAAAAGACCGGTGGAGATTCTGCTGACCGATGAAAAGGATCAGCCCCTCGCCGACACGCCCGTGCGCGTGGAGTTTCCCGATGGCAGGATCCATACGGGGACTTCGGATGGGGCCGGGTTCATCCGCTTTCCGGACAACACCCAAGAGGGTGAGTTGCTGCTCATCCTGCCGGAATCGAGAGATAAGGCGACCTGATGGCGGAATTCAAAGCCACCCGCAAGGTTTTGAAAAAGGGGTTGCGGCTTCCGATAGGCCCCTCGCATACGGTCAAGGTGGTCAATGCGCTTCCCCGGGTCCGCTTGGTGGGCCTGTTTTTCGATTTGAACAAATCCTTCCTCCTCCCCAACGCCATGCCCGGGATCAAGGCCGTCAAAGGACTTTACGAGGAGCATCCGGACTGCAATCTGCTGATCGTAGGGCATACGGACACTTCCGGGAACGACGATCCCAATCTCAACCTGTCGCTCGAACGGGCCGAGGCGTTATCGGAATACTTGCGGGAAGACGTCGACGCCTGGGAAGCGTTCTTCCATCATTCCGAGGACGTGAAAAGGTGGGGCACGCGGGAAATCCAATTGATGCTTTCCGCCTTGCCCAAAGGGGGAAATCCCTTTTTCACCGGAGAGGCCTCCGGCGCCGCGGGCCAGGCTACCGATGCGGCCGTGCTCGCCTATCAGAAATCCAAAGGCCTCAAGGAAGACGGCAAAGCCGGGCCGGATACGCGCAAAGCCCTGATCCGCGATTACATGCTGCTGGACGAGACCAAGCTTCCCGCGGGGATAACCGTGACGACCCACGGTTGCGGCGAGTTCTTCCCGGAAACCGCCACGGGAGACGGCGTCCGGAACAGGGACAATCGGAGAGTGGAGCTTTTCTTTTTCGACGGCCCCATCGCTCCCCCGCCTCCCGCGAAGAAATCGAAAAGATCCTCTCCGGAATACCCGCAATGGCTTAAGCAGGTCACGGAAACCGTGGAAGTGTCGGCGGATGCCACCGAGGCCGCGGACCCCTTGATCCTCACGATTTTCGTGGAAGGGGATCCGCCCGATACCAGCGGCGATCTGATCTTCCTCGGTTCGGACGGCAAGACGACGCGCATTCCCATTTCCGCCATGTCGCCCGGCGAGCCGGGCACCGTCTTCGCCGAGCTGGATCCGTCCCTGTTGCCGGACCCGGTGGAAATCCGCCGCGTCTCGGATTCCTTCGTCGGCACCCTGTTGGGTCCCTGTTCGCTCGCCTCTTTGAGCGCCGCTCTCAAGGCGGATGACGCCGACGGGGCCGGGAAAATCGCATTCGCGAAACCGACCCTGGAAACCGAGATCGAGTCTCCCATCCGGACGGCGGACCCGCCCACCAATGAGGTTTTCGCATGAGCGGTACCGTAACCATCAGGCTCGAGATGCTGGGCGGAGACGGCTTATCGCCGCAATTGACCCTATCCATCCGGCCGGCCGGCGGGAGCAACTTCAAGAACGTCGGCCAGGCTTCCGCCAAGGTGCTGAATGCCACCGTGGACGCCGACTCCGAAGTCCGGCTGACCGCGACCTTCGCCGCACCGGCCGCCTTGGCGGGCAAAGCGATGCCGGTCTTCATCCAGGACTTGAAGCCGATTCCGCCCGGCCCGGGCGGTCCCGTCCGATATCGCGAATCGGGTTCCGGCGTCTCGGGCCGAGACCGCAATCCCCGCTTCGTCCCGACCCATGTCACCGGTCCGAAAAAGGGCCCCAGCGCGATCGCGGGCTTCCTGGTCGATTGCACCTTCCTGCCCATCACGGACTTCGTGCGGGGCTTCGGGAACTTCCAGCCGTTCGACAATACCCTGTTCCGGCCCAAGGAAACGGAAATCCGCCTCTACTCCCTGACCCGCGGGGCTCCTACCGCCTGGGGCGTCGGGTGGCGGCCGGACGTGTTTCCTTCCTTCGGGAAGGAAATGCATACGCTCTTGCTCATCACCCCGACGATGAAGAAATACACCGAGGTGAAGGACCTGGACTCCGTCCAATTGAACAGCCTCCGGCGGTTCATGCTGTCCCCGGACCCGGTGAACCCTTTTTTCATCAGGACCTTCCCTCCGCAATTCTCCGATGTGCTCCACTTGTCCGAGTGGCCGTCCACGGTGACCGACTGCGGATTCCTGCAGCAATTGTCCGATACCGGCCTGCCCGTGGTCATCGCATCGCCCATTCCGCACAACGGGCAGCGCGCCCCGTCCCTCAACGTCAAGGGCCTCATGATTTCCCTGCGCCGCGCCCTGCATTGCGACGAGATGCCCAAGGTCAAGGAGCTGAATCCCGGGTTCAGGACCGCGATCGCGTCCTTCAGCAAAGCCACCGACGACGCCGTCACCGTCCTGCAGAACAATCGCGCGGACATAGACGAGTTCTATTGGTTCGAGCCCAACCAACAAGGCGCCTTGAGCCGGAAGGACGTCGTGATCGGTTGGATATCCGAGGGGAAGGGGCGTCGCCTGCGCATGGTCGGCACCACGCGCGGGAGGGATTGCCGCGACGTCCTGAAAGCGCTCGGCCCCACCAGCGCCAGCGCCTCGGTTTTCTGCGACCTGGATTTCCGCGGCAAGGCGATTTACAAGGCCGCCGTGGCCTTTCCCAGGCCCGATCCGGCCGGGACCAAGGCCCCGCCTTTCCCGGAACGGTTCACGCCCGTCACCCAGGCCGCGCCACCGGGCAGCCTCTCCGCGGATACCGGGATCTTCCTGGTCAGCGACAACGGGGATTTCAATAAGCCGTCCCTCGTCCTATCCGATAAAAAGATCCAAGTCACCATCGCTTGCACGCATGAGGAAGCCGCCGGCAAGGCGCGCTTCGACATGCTCAACACGGTGAAGGGGAACCCGCCGGTCAAGGACGTCGTCAGCTTGGCGAACCTGGCCGCCAATATCAACGCCACAGTGGTGGACGGGTCGACCGGACAGCTCCACCAATGGGCGGTGGCCGGAGGGGAAGATCCGGCCATGGAACAAACCGGGGTCCCCGTCGCCTCCCGCAAGAATTTCAAGGGATTCCTGGGAAAGTGCCTGGAAGCGGGGGTCTTTCCGAGTTGACGCGCTTCCCCTGAGCCCGCCGCTCCGCCCTACCCCTTGAATCCGTACCGCTCCCGGTTCCGGTCGATCAGGATCATGGCGATGATCTTGGGCACGTACTCGCGCGTTTCCGGCGACATCATGCCCATGCGGTAGATGTACCAGAAGTCCCGGTCGTTCACCGGGTCCTCGATGCGCCGCAGGGTCTTGCGCATCTTGCCCGCGCCCGCGTTGTAAGCCGCCATGGCGAGGGCGGCGTCCCCGAATTCGGAATAGAGCATGTGCAGGTACGCGGCGGCGGCCCGCGTGGCCGGGAGGGGCCTGGTGCGTTCGTCCAGGTGCGGCGGCTGGGTCTTCCAATCCTCCGGCACGGCCAGGTCGAACTCGCGCGCCGTTTCCGGGACCATCTGCCACAGGCCGCGCGCGTCGTTGCCGCTCTGCGCCGCGGAGTCGAAAAGGCTTTCCTGCATGGCGATGTACAGGAAGTCCGAAGGCAGCTTGCTGCGCGCCAGTTCCCTGCGGATCAAGCGTTCGAAGCGCGGCTTGCGGGCGAAGCAGCGCTGCAGGGTGGCGCGGCTGCCCGGCTTGGTGAAGCCGTCGATCTCCTCTTCCACGCTTTTGATGAAGCTCTCGGGAACGATGAAGCCTTTCTTCCCCAGTTCCTCCAGCACCTGGTGGACTTCGCCGCCCAGGGGCGTGCGGTAGGTGGAAGCGCGGTCCGTCAGCTTGATCTTCTCCCGGATCTGGAACAATTGCTTCTCGGCGGACAGCAATTCGTGCACCAGCCGGGTCCGGTCCCCGGCCTTCCCGTCGCCGGCCGCGGAAAGGCCGTCCAGGTCCTGCTCCAAAGCGTGGATCTGCCCCAGCAGATTGCCTTGCTTTTTCAGCTTGGCGCGGTAACTGAAGTTCTGCCAGCCCAGCGCGGCAAGGGCGATGAAAGCGGCCGCGCCGCCCACCCCGCCGATCCAGAGCAGGCGTTTGCGGGAGCGCGTCAGCCTGCTCCCGATGCTTCCCAGCCAATCCGCCACGCGTTCGGGCATCACGCCTCCTTTCAGCAAGCGCGACAAGCGCTCGGGGTCCTGCATCAGTCCCTGCATCACTTCCTGGGGATTGCCGCTGCCGCGCAGCCGCCTGGCCATTTCCAGGATCAGGCTCATGTTCCCCGTGCCGCCCTTTTTCCCCAGCAACCCCAGGTCCGGCACCGCCATGGTGGTGGTCTCGCGGCCCTTGTCCCGCAAATGGGCGGGCACGGCGGCCGCGTCCTCCACCTCCGCCACTTCCACGCGCATGGCGGGGCCGTCCGGCCCCAGCATGATGATCTCCCCGCCGAGCAGTTCCCGCTCGGTGACGCGCACCTTGCCCACGAAGGTGCCATTGGTGCTGTCCAGGTCCCGGAGCCACAAGGTCCGGCTTTTCAGGGCCACCAGGGCATGCCGGGCGGAGACGATGCCGGCATCCTCCCCCGTGAAGGCCAGATCGTTCCCATGGCCGCGGCCGAGGGTGATGGAGGAGGACACCTCCACCTTTTCACCGCCCGCGGGGCCATTGAGGACTTCGAGAAAAAAACGCTTCACGTTTCCTCCGAGCCCCTTATGATACCCCCAACCCCGCGG
>DATENA010000236.1:0-7934 GCA_035275285.1 Fibrobacteria bacterium
CGCTGCGGCGGGGTGGGTCTCGGAGCGGGGGAATGCGGGGGGTCGAGGGGGTGTGGGCTTATCCAGGGGTCGTGGGGGCCACGACGGGGGGTGGGTCTGAGCTGTGGAAAACCGCGCGGCGGTGAGTCAAGGGAAGGGAAGAGAAGAAGAGGGGAGGGGCTGGGGTGGGAATGTTTGGGGCGCGGGGTGTGTGGCTTATTCAGGGGTCGTGAGGGCCGCGACGGGGGGTGGGTCTGAGCTGTGGAAAACCGCGCGGCGGTGGGTCAAGAGAAAAGAAGAGAAAAGAAGAGAAGAGAAGAGAGGAGAGGAGAAGAGAGGTGGAGCAGGGTCAGCCGCGGTTGAGGTAGGCGTCTAGGCGGTGGTTGAGTTCGAGGAGGTCTTGGTCCAAGCGGAGGACGGTAGCGTCTTCTTCGGGCGGGGTGTGGAAGTCGGCGTAGTCGTCGAAGATTTGGCGGCCGCGGGTGTCGTCGCGGAGGAGGGAGGCGCGGACGGAGACTTTGAGGGCGGCCAGGCGGGGGCGTTGGGCGGCCAGGTAGGGTTTGGGGTCGGGGCCGGCGGAGAGTTCCTTGGCGATGGCGGCGGTGAGGGCGTGGAGATCGGGATCCCAGGCTTCTTGCGGCCGATCGGTGTAGGTGCGCAGGAGGAAGAAGGCGAGGTAGTCTTCGTAGGCGGCGAGGGAGCGGGCGCGCTGGGGGCCGCGCAGGAAATTCTTGCCCAGGCCGGGGAGGTCCGCCTCGAGGTGGTAAGGGAGATCGGCGGGGGCGGCGCGCAGGGATTGATGGGCCTTGAGGACTTTGTGCGCCAGGGCGGGGGTGAAGATGCGGCTTGAGAAGAAGCCGGATTTCCAGGTGGAGGTTTTGTCCGCGGCGGAGTCGTGGGGGAGGCTTTCGGACTTGTAGCCGCGCCGGGCCAGGGAGTAGGCGTTGTCCGACCACATCCAGCCGGGCAGGATCTCGTTGAGGGCGGGGCCGAGTTCCGGGAAGCCGGAAAGGGGCTGGTTGAGGAGCGAGAAGGGGAAGGCCAAGCGTTGCGGCAGGGTGGTGATGCCGGTGGCGAAGAGGGAGTAGGGTGCGTCTTCGAAGTTGGCCGGGAACTTGACGGAGCAGCCCAGGCCGAAGAAGTTGCCTTCGCCCGGGCGGATCTCCTGGTCGGGTTTCTTGCCGGTGTGGTTGCTGCCGATGTTGGCGCCGTAGGCGACGTTGCCGCGGCCTTCGGGCCAGAGGGCGGAGATGAGCAGCGATTGGTGGTGGAAGCCGACGAACGGGCCCGTTACGCATGCCGTCATTTCGCCTTTGTGGACCTGGGTGTGCGAGCCCACGATGGATTGGGAAACCATGCCGCCCCAGGCCACGGAGGCGTGCCTCAGAAGGACGCTGCGGGAGACCTTGCCGCCGGACTCCACGCGCGCGCCGGGCTGCAGGAGCGAGTGCTCGATCCATCCTTCCTCCGCGACCACGCAGCGCGCTTCCGGGGCGGACAGCAGGACGGACTCGCGGATGAGCGAGGCGCCGGAGACGGAGGTGCCGGGGCCGATGTAGGCGCCGTGGACGCGGCGCGCGTGCAGCACGGAGGCGCCTTTGCCGACATAGCCGAAGCGGGAACGGAGCGGGGACAGGGCGTCGTCGAGCTTGCGCTGGAAGCTCCGCTGTGCGTCCGCGGGGAGCGAAAGCGCGTCCATGCAATCGTCCAGGGTGAGGGAGTCCAGGATCCAGACGCTGCGGGCCCCCGCTTCCGTGCCGGGATGGATGGTCAGGCCCAGGCCGAACAGGGTGGGCGCGGGGCAATCGAGTTCGCCGAGGCCGGCCAGGAGGGCGCCGTCGTCGATGACTTGGCGTTCCAGGCGGGCGATGTGCCGGAGCGAGGCGTTGCCGATGACGGCGTCGCGGACGCGGCAGTCGCTCATGCCGGCGGGCCAGGCCCGTCCGTCGGGATCCGGGCAGTCCCCGCGGAAGCCGGCCAGGAGCACGTCGCCTTCGAAACGGTTGTCGCGGATGGTTTCCAGGCCGGCGTCGCTCTCGAGGCGCACGCGCGACCAATCCGCGCAGAGGTTCCCCTGGCGTTCCAGGAGCAGCCGTTCCGCCTCGCTGAGAGGGCGGCCGGAAAGGAGGCGGCTTTCCGCATGGGCCAGCAGGCGGAGACCGGCGATCGATGCGGACGCGGCGAGCGCGGCGTCCAACCGGGCCGACAAGTCTTCGACGATGCCTTGCTGGTTTTTTCCGCCCATGGGTAGCAGGGGCTCCCGTTCCCCTTGGGGGACGAAGGCCCCCGGGCACAAGATAGGATTTTTGCCCCGGCTTCTTTATATTCTATTTTTGCCGCGTGTCCCAGGTCCACGCCTTTTTCGATTTCGACGACACCTTGCTGAGCGGGGACAGCATCCTGTTCTGGTTGCGCTATTATTATCGCCGCCGTCCCATGCGGCGTGTGTTCCAATTGGCGAACTGGGGCGGACTGATCCTCTACGTCCTGCGGCTCATCGACAGCCATACCCTCAAGCGGATCTTCCTGATGCCCATGGGCATGGAGGATCCGGAAATCCTGGATCGGATCGCGGCGGATTTCGTGCGCGAGGATCTCATGGGCCGCTTCCACGTCCCGGTCCTGCAGCGGCTGTGGACCCACCACCTGCTGGGGCACAAGGTGGTCCTGGTTTCGGCCAGCGCCACCTTCTACCTGCGGCACCTGAAAGTCTTCCTGCCCATGGCCGACATCCAGGGCTCGGAAATGATCTGGCCCAAGCGGGGATTCGGGATCCCCCGTTATCGGGACGGTAACCTGCGCGGGGAGAACAAGATAGCGCGCCTCAAGGCCCTGGGCTACGCGGAGGCGGGACCGCTTTCCTTCGCCTATTCGGATCATCAGCACGATCGGTTCCTGCTGCGCTTTTCCGAATTCCCGATCTGCACCCATCCCACGGCCAAGCTGCGCCGCCTGGCGCGGGAGAACGGCTGGCCCGTGATGGACTGGCCGGATCCCGGTTCCGCGCGGCCGGCCGCCGGGGCCAAGATCAAGCTGCAAAAGCTGGCGTTGCTCGCCCTTTGCGCCGGCCCGGGCATCCCGCCCACGGGAAGCGATCCGCTGCGGGAAGCCGCCGCCGCCCGCGAGTATGCTCCCGCCCATTGCCGCGCCTTGCGCGAAAGGGTGCTCCTCCGCTATCCCGCCGGCAAGCCGGAAGACGTCTTCCGCAGGATTTTCGGGGAGGCCCGCGCGGACGGGTGATCCGTCCTCCGGCCCAAGAATGCTATGTTTCCGGGACTGCGGCCTCGGGGAGGCGCACGGGAGGAACGATGGGCAGCGCATTTTCGGAATTGAAGGACGCCTTGGTCCGCGAGCCGAAAGCCTGGCTGGTCACCGGTGCGGCGGGGTTCATCGGATCCCATCTCCTCGAGCATCTTCTCCGCTTGGGACAGAGCGTCACCGGCCTGGATAGTTTCGCCACCGGGCACCGCCACAATCTGGAAGGCGTGCGCAAGCTCGTCGGCGAGGCCGCCTGGTCCCGCTTCCGCTTCATCGAAGGCGACGTGCGCGATCCGGAAGCCTGCCGCGCCGCGGTCGCCGGCGTCCAATACGTGCTGCATCAGGCGGCCCTGGGTTCCGTTCCCCGTTCCATCGTCGATCCCCTCACCACCCATGCGGTCAACGTGGACGGCACCCTGAACGTCCTGATCGCCGCCCGGGACGCCAAGGTCAAGCGCATGGTCTACGCTTCCAGCAGCTCCGTCTACGGGGACGAACCCGACCTCCCGAAGCGCGAGGACCGCGTGGGCAAACCCCTGTCGCCCTACGCCCTGACCAAATGGATCAATGAGCTCTACGCCGGCATCTTCCACCGCTCTTATGGCCTGGAAACCGCCGGCCTCCGCTATTTCAACGTCTTCGGCGCGCGCCAGGACCCGGAAGGGCAATACGCCGCGGTGATTCCCAAATGGACCGCCGCCCTCATCAAGGGCCGGCCCGTCCGCGTCAACGGCAAGGGCGAGATCAGCCGGGACTTCTGTTACGTGGACAACGTGGTGCAGGCCAACCTCCTGGCCGCCACCGCTCCCGGGGCCGCGGGGCAGGCCTTCAACGTGGCCCTGAACGATCGCGTCGACCTGAACCGATTGTACGAGCACCTGCGCACCCGCCTGCTGCCGCATTTCCCGCATCTCAAGGACGCGCGCCCCGAATACGGCCCCTACCGCGAAGGCGACATCATGCACTCCCAGGCGGACATCTCTTTGGCCAGGTCACTGCTGGGTTATGCCCCCACGCATACGGTGGCCCAGGGGCTGGACGCCGCCATGGACTGGTATCGCGCGAATGTTGGCGGGGACGCGTTGATTTAATATCGTTTTGCCCCTTGGACCCGGGCTTCGCGCTGTTCGACGGCGAGGATGGATCATGCTGGAAAATCTTAAAGTGGCGCTGGTGCATCATTGGATGGTGAGCATGCGTGGAGGGGAAAAGGTCCTCGAGCAATTGGCCATCGTGTTTCCGCATGCGGACATTTTCACCCTCGTTTGCAAGCCGGAAAACCTGTCTCCCATCTTTTCCGGCCGCAAGATCACGACATCTTTCCTCCAGCGCCTTCCCGGGGGAGCCAGGCATTACCAGAGCTTGCTGCCCTTGATGCCGTTGGCGGTCGAACAATTCGACTTGACGGGGTACGATCTCGTCGTTTCCAGCGATGCCAGCGTGGTCAAGGGTGTGCTGCTTCCGCCCCATGTGTTGCACATTTGCTATTGCCATACGCCTATGCGCTATGCCTGGGACATGTATTTCGACTACATGACGGTATCACGGAAGAACGTTCTCAAACGCTTCCTCATCCCCCTGGTGATGAATTATATGCGCATCTGGGACGTGGCGGCCTCCAACCGCGTAGATCATTTCATAGCCAATTCCGGCCATATCAAAGCCCGGATCCGGAAACACTACCGCAGATCTTCCCAGGTGATATTCCCCCCGGTGGCGTTGGATTCCTTCCACTCCGGCGAGCCAGGCGAATTCTACCTCGTTTTGGGCCAGATGGTGCCTTACAAGCGCATGGATCTGGCGGTGCAGGCATTTAACCGGAACGGGAAGAGGCTGGTGGTGATGGGCGAGGGTTCGGAAAAGGCGCGGCTTACGGCCATGGCCGGGCCCAACGTCGAATTCCTGTCCTGGCAGTCCGATGCGAAAGTGCGCGACTATTACGCGCGCTGCAAGGCTTTCATCTTTCCGGGAGAAGAGGACTTCGGCATCACTCCACTCGAAGCGCAGGCCAGCGGCAGGCCCGTAATCGCTTTTGGAAAAGGAGGCGCGCTGGAAACCGTCCTGGATGGCGAAACTGGTCTTTTTTTCGAAGCCCAGACGGCGGAAAGCCTTCAGAATGCAATCGACCGATTCGAACGCGGAGAGCACCGGATCACGAAGGAAAAATGCCAGGCTAACGCGTCCCGGTTTTCCGAAACCGGTTTTCGCTCCCAGATCTCATCCTTCATAGAGGCAAAATACGCCGTTCACGCAGCGGGGACGGCCCCGGAACCGGCGCAGGTGCAAGAGGAGTAAGGCACGGCCGGCTACCGCGCCCCGTGGCCCGTGATTACGACCCACATGGTGCGCACCAGGATGAGCAGATCCAGGCTCAGCGACATGTTCTCGAAGTACCACAGGTCGAACAGCACCTTGGTCTTCACGTCGTCGATGTTGGTGTCGTAGCGGTGCTTCACCTGCGCCCAGCCCGTCAATCCGGGCTTCATCTTCAGGCGGCGCAGATAGAGGGGCACTTCATGCTTGAGCTGGTTGATGAAATGCTGGCGTTCGGGGCGGGGTCCCACCAGGCTCATGTCGCCGATCAGGATGCACCAGAGCTGGGGCAATTCGTCGATGCGCGTGCGCCTCAGGAAGCGGCCCAGGCGCGTCACCCGGGAATCGCCCTTGGTGGCCCATTGCGGACCCTGGACTTCCGCATCGGTGCGCATGGTGCGGAACTTGTGCACCCAAATGCGCTTTCCGTAGAGGCCGATGCGTTCCTGGCTGTAGAAGACCGGGCCGCGGGAATCGAGCTTGATGAGCCAAGCGGTAAGGGCCATCAGGGGAGAGGCCAGGAGGAGCACCGCCGCGGACAGGAAGATGTCCATCAGGCGCTTGATCTTGGCTTCCCAGGCGGGCATGTGCTCGGGGAACAGCACCTTCAGGGTGATGCCGTGCACGGCGCTGGTCTTGAAATGGCCGCTGGCCACGTCGTAGAGATCGGGCACGATGAAGATGGAAAGGGGGAGTTCGGCCACATGGGAGAGCACGCGGATGATCTCGTTGTGCGAGGCGGATTCATGGCTGATGATGATGCCGCCGATGCGGTGCTTGGGGATGATCTCGGGCAGATCGGCGTATTTGCCCAGCACGGGCATGCCCTGGAACTCCTTCCCCTTCAAGGCGGCGTTCTCGTCCATGTAGCCGAAGAGCTGCCAGCCCATCTCGGGCACGTTGCGCAGCTCGTTCTGCATTTTGTAGCCGGCCTCGGTAGCCCCCAGGATGAGGACGCGGTCCAGGCCGATGCCCTTGCGCAACAGGCGCCGCACCAGGGACTGGGCGAGCATGCGGAACCCGTTCACGGAAACCAGGAAGGTTCCCCAATAGGAGCTGAAGGAGGCGGCGCGCGACCAGGTGAACACGTGGTTGAGCTTGTGCTCGTAGATCTGCTCCAGGATGTCCGAGCCGGTGGTCACCGCGAAGATGATCATGCAGCCTATGGTGATCTCCTTGGAGACCACCAGCAGTTGCACCGCGCGGGATTGCAGGTACCAATCGCGGTAGAGCCCGCTGATGAAGAAGTAGGCGATCCAGATCAGGGAGAGCACGAAGGTGATGCGGGTGAAATGGGCGAAATTCCGGCCCGGGTCGAAGGATTCGGGAAAGATCCCGCTCTTATAGCGCATCCAGAAGATCAGGGCGAAGGACAGGTTGATGGAAACCGCGTCGGAAACGAAGATCAGGTATTTCTCGAATTTCCTGGCGAGCATTGGTTTTCCGGCCATTCCCGATAAAACTCTAATTTACAAGGATTTTCTGGCCAGCCGAGCGGATGGGGACGGAACCGCAAACGGATTTACACCCGTTTCACGTCCAAGCCCCCGGACTCAACTCGGTTTCGGGATGCATGACGGGTTCCAGGAATAAATTGTTCCGATCCGGCAGCTTCCCGTTGGGGCGTTTGAAATAGAGTTGGAACCCCTGGACCATCTCTTCCAGAATAGTGTGCATCAGCAGCTTCTTTCGCCGTGCGCGGGCGCGATGGCTGGCCGATGAGGAAGTGGAAGGCTTATCGGACAACCCCACCCTCATTTTAAAGGATTTGCCCAAGGGTTCGCCGCCGTTGGCCATCCAGAAGAAGTCGTACTGGGATAAATACTCGTTGGGGAACCTGTTGATGGTTTCGCAGACGTGTTCGGCAGAAGACACTCCGATGATGATGCCGATTCCTAGAGCACGCCCCAGGGCTCGGATTGAAATCATAAGCATTTTGGATGGGCAAATCTCGCCCATAGCCTTGGACGCATACCGGATGGTGCCAGTGTGGCCTTTTGTTCCTTGGAATCCCCCGATGAAAATCGTCTGATGAGAAGGTATGCCCACCAGATTGCCGGGAACGATCGAAAAGGTCATGGTGAAAAGGGCCAGTGCATCCATTCGGAATACCAGGCAAAGCTCCCCTTCCATCAACGTGGGGCCCGGGAGCGTCAAGTTGATGGAAATGGTCTTCCCTTCAAAGGTGCTGGACCAAACGCGCAAACCATTTATGGGGAAAGATCGATTGGAGGAATCGGCAAAGCTACCAACTAACTCGCCACGGGCATGGGCACTAACTGCATTCCCGCTGCCTTGGCTTGACGCTTCAAATGGTTCATTTTCTTTTCCAATTGGCTTTTCGATAGGGTATCCAACATCGATTTGGAATACTCCGCCCCCTG
>DATENA010000237.1:0-34942 GCA_035275285.1 Fibrobacteria bacterium
CAGGGGGCGGAGTATTCCAAATCGATGTTGGATACCCTATCGAAAAGCCAATTGGAAAAGAAAATGAACCATTTGAAGCGTCAAGCCAAGGCAGCGGGAATGCAGTTAGTGCCCATGCCCGTGGCGAGTTAGTTGGTAGCCTTTTCTTCCACGGCCACGTCCGCGACCTGCTGCGCCAAGGCGGTTTCCCGGACGCGAACATCGACGTCCGGGGATTCCTGCTGGGATTGAACATCTTGGCAGTGGCGGACAAATGACATAAAGCTATTTTGACCCTACCGGTCCCTTAAGGCCCGGAGGAGGATGGCGGATCGTGGCGAAAGACCCGCAAATGAAGTGGATCCGGGGAGGCGCCTTCGCCTCCCTGGCCTTGGCGGCCGGGTTCGCCCTTTTCCGCCGCTGGAAAACCGCCCGCCTGTTCGCCGCGTTCGCCGCCGCCTTCGCGGAAAAATGGCGGGAAATCCGCCTGGCCAAAGACGTCCAGGAATTGCTCGCCAAAGCCGGGAGGGAAGCCTGAACCGGACCGCTCCCGCCGCCTTCGCGTTCACCCCGGAAGACCGTGTCCAATTGCGCGCCCAAGGCATCAGCGAGGAACGGGCCCTCGCCCAGATGGAGATTTTCCGCGCCGGGCAGCAGCACACCCGCCTGGAGCGCGCCTGCACCCTGAACGACGGCATCGTCCGCTTGTCCCGGCCCGAAATCGAAAGCTTATCGTCCACTTATGCCGCCGCCGCGAGCCGGGGGCGCGCCATGCAGTTCGTGCCCGCCTCCGGGGCCGCCACCCGCATGTTCAAGGGCCTCATGGCGGTGATGGCCCGCAGCGAAAGGCCCCCTTTCTCCATCCTGGCCAAGGAAGCCTCCCAGAGCGGGGACGCCCGGGAAACGGTCGATTGGTTCAACGGCCTGGCCGGATTTCCCTTCCTGCCGGATCTGCGCAAGGCGCTGGCGCGGGACGGCAAGGACCTGGACGCCCTCATGGCGGCCAAGGAGTACGGGCCCATCCTGGAGGGCCTGTTGTCGCCCCGCGGGCTCCATTATGCCGATCTGCCCAAGGCCCTGATCCCGTTCCACGCCTATCCGGAAGGCGCCCATACCGCCCTGGAAGAGCAGTTGGCGGACGCGGCCGGACTGGTCCGGGATCGCGACGGCATGTGCCGCCTGCACTTCACCGTCTCCGCCGATCACGAGCAAGCCATCCTGGCCACCCTGGACGCCGTGCGACGGAAATACGAAGACTCCGGGATCCGCTTCGAGATCGGCCTATCCCTGCAGAAAGCCTCCACGGACACCTTGGCGGCGGACCAGGACAATGCGCCCCTGCGTAACGGGGACAATACCCTGTGTTTCCGCCCCGGCGGCCACGGGGCCCTCCTGGAGAACCTGTTCCATACCGGCGGGGACATCGTCTTCATCAAGAACATCGACAACGTGGTCCCCGAGCGCCTGCGGGCGGGCGTCCTGGCCACGCGCCGGGCCCTGGGCGGCTACCTGGTACGCCTGCAAGAACGGGTGTCCGCCTACCTGGAACGCCTGCGCGGCGGGCGGGATCCGGCTTCGATGGCCAATCTGATCGAAGAGGCGGCCCATTTCGCCGAGCAACGCCTCTCTGCGATCGCTCCCGATGCCCTGCGCGCGCCCGCCACCGATGCCAAGGCCCTGGCGGAAAAGGCCGCCTATCTCGTCAAGGCCCTGGACCGGCCCCTGCGCGTATGCGCCATGGTCAAGAACCAGGGCGAGCCCGGGGGCGGGCCCTTCTGGGTGCGGGCCAAGGACGGCTCTCTGCGCCCGCAAATCGTGGAAACGGCGCAAGTGGCCATGAACGCGTCCCAGCAGCGGAAAATCGTCGAAACGGCCACCCATTTCAATCCCGTGGACCTGGTCTGCGCCTTGCGCGACGCCAAGGGCGCCCTCTACAAGCTGCAGGACTTCGTCGACCCGGACGCCTATTTCATCACGTCCAAATCCAAGGACGGCAAAACCCTCAAGGCCCTGGAACTGCCCGGGCTATGGAACGGATCGATGGCCTTCTGGAACACCGTGTTCGTGGAAGTGCCGGTGGAGACGTTCAATCCGGTGAAGACGGTGAATGATTTGTTGAGGCCGGGGCACCGGTAAGAAAAAGAGAGGTGGGATAGGCGGAGTGCGGATTCGAGGCGGAGGTGCTTTGGGCGGCATCACGTCGGGAGTCGGGGGTCGGGAGTTGAAGAAAAGAGCATGCGGAGCATGCTCAGTCATAGACTCAGGGTCTTACATTCTTTTCTTCAACTCCCGACCCCCGACTCCGAAGGGCGCAGCCGCGGCCTCAATGGATGTGCCTGTACTCCCGACCAGAGAAACCTTGGGAAGACCGCCGATCCGCTTATAGCCGCGCCTCCGCCCCGGATTCCGCCGCACTCTCCCCCACCGCCTCTTGTCTTATCGCCTCTTGTCCCATCGCCGGCAGCGAAAAGTACGTAATCGAATTATTGTTAATCGCCCAGCTCCGGAACTTCTCGCCCGAGTCCTTGTCGCTGTCGAAGCGCCAGTTGGGTTCGCCGGCGTATTGCTTGTCCTCGTTGAACCAGACGAATACGCGGATGTCCTTGTCCGCGTTGAAATGGCCGAAGAAGTCCTGGATCCATTCCGCCTTGCCCGGTCCCTCCGCGCAGCCGATCTCCGTGATCCAAAGGGGCTTGTTGGGGAAATGCTCTTTCAGGCCGTCCAGGGAGACCTGGAAGACGTCCTTGAAGGACTTCCATTTATGGTTGCGGGAATGGGTGTCCCCGAAGTTGTATCCGTCCAGGCCCACCACGTCCACGTACTTGTCGCCGGGATAGTACGGCACGATGTCCGCCTTCACGGTGCGATCGTCCCAGATGACGTTGGCGCTGAACACCCATTTCACGTTGCCGGCCCGCTCTTCGTGGAAAATCTTCCAGGCGCGCCTCCAGGCCTTGGTGAATTTCTCCGGCTGTTCGCCCCAGGCCATCCAATCGCCGTTCATCTCGTAGCCGAACCGGTAATAGAGGGTCTGATGCGTGGCCCGCGCCTCCTTGGCGAAGCGGCGGAAGTAGCCGTCCCAGCGCCCGGCCAGGATGGAATCCAGCACGTGGAAATCGTCCCGGTGGGAATAGCTTTCCAGTTCCTGGCTGAGCACGGTCTTGATGTTGCGCTCCGCGTTGTAATGCACGATGTCCTTGGGAAAGCCCATGTCCTTGTCCACGAAATACATGGCGTAGGTGGGGCTGGTGCCGAGCGCGTTGATCTCGCTTTCCAGGCCGGCCTGGTAGGTGGAATCCTTGTTCCATTGGTAGATGCCGAAGGCCTTGGCACCGCCCGCGATGGGCTGCTCCGGGGCCGCGGCGGCGGGCGCGGCCTTCTCTACCCGGGCGTGGTCCAGGCATCCCACGAGCAGGAGCAGCGCCGCCGGCGAGGGGAACAGGAACGCGAATGGGATCTTGAAGGAAGCGGGGCGCATTGATTTGATTATAGAGCGGTACATGCGGGTTTTCCAGTTCTCGAACGGCCCAAAAAGCCCAAGAGCCCCGCACCGGTAAGCGCTTCCGCGAATGCACGCGAATTACGCGGACCGGCGCGGCCGGGCGGCGCGCAAAGACGGATTTAAAATACGAAGCGGCCCGCGCCGGACCAGGCGGAACTTAAAGCGATTTTGACAAAAGTTTGACCGCGCGGCGTCAGCGCGGGATGGGGCAGCCCGCGTGCAGCCGCATGCCGGGCGGAGGTGCGTTTCCGCTGCGCAGGTTCTTTTTCCGGATGCGCGCCACGTCGGCGCATGCGGAAAAGTGGTATGCCCCGGAGTTCACGCTCCACGCATACTTGCCTTCCGGGATCCGCGGCCCGCGGGACTTCGCCGGTTCGGCGTTTTCCCGCGCCGGTGCCGCCGCGCCCGCTCCCGCGACCGAATCAACCGCATCGGCGTCGCCGGCGGCTTCCCGGATCGCATCCGCCCGCGCGAAATAAGCCCCCGGATCCCCGCGCCGGCCCGCGGAAGGCTTCGCAGGCGACACCGCGGCCACATGCGACTCCGGATCCAACGCCCGGTTCAAGGCGAACGCCAAGCGCACCCCGGCGATCTTGAGCTGGGCAAGAACCGTCAGGGTCGCCGCCTGCACGTAGTCCTTGTCGAGCCGGACCTTGATGCCCTTGCGCATGGGCTTGCCGCGAAGGAGGTAACACGCGGCGGATTCGGCATGGGTCCCGTCCGTCCAATCCTCCACCGAGCCGGCCGCGTTGCGCCGGATGAAATCCGGATCGGCGGCGATGTCCCGTTCCAGCATCCCGCGCAGGCTGTCCAGGGGAAGATGCAACCGCTCCAGCAGCACGTAATCCCAGACCTCGTGCAGGCTGTAGGTGCGGCGGTTCACCTTCACCTTGGCCAGGTTGCCGCCCTTATCGTGATCCTCGCCCGCGTGCAGGGGTTGGTGCAGATCCCCGGTGAGGTGCACAATCCACTTCAAGGCCTCTTCGCGCGCATAGCGATCGGCGTCCGGCGCGGCCAGGATGGCAAGCTGGCGCTTGAGGGCTTTCACCACGTTCGCCGAATCCGCCCGGGAGGAATCGTAGCGGGCCTCGCGGATCTGGATCGTGACATAATGCCAGGGCCGGGTCTCCGGACGCAGCATGCGGATGTCATCGGCCCAGGTGGAGATCGAAGCCAGGGAGGCGGATCCTCCCGCGGGCCCCAGGATGTTCTTCACTTCCGCTTTGGCCTTGGGGGTCAGCATGTCTTCCGCCAGGGAAGCGATCACCTGGTGGCCGAGCACTCCGAACGCGGAAGCGGGGCGCGCCATCGCGCCCAGGCAAAGGAGAAGCAGGATAAGCGGGAGGAACGGACTCGCTCCTCGGCCTGAGACTGGAAAAGAATTGCCTGAATCGGAGTTCTTCAAAAGTGCTACCAGGATTCCGAGGAGCCTGGGAGGGGGATCTGAATCCGCCTCCCAGGCTGAGTTGAATGGGCCGTTATTACCCGCGCAACGGTCACCACTCGAGGGACCATTAAGATAAGATTTTGGAAGATGATTGCAAGCCGATTTAAGCGGCCCTTTTTATTTATCCCATATTTGACCTAATTTCAGTATCTGCTTTCTAGAGCGTTTGTACCGGGGAAAAAGTCCCGCCTCGAAAAAAGTCTAAATTTAGGCTTCGCTAACCTCATTCCCTCTTATCCGGGAAGGATGCCATGGACGATAAGCAACGCGTAGGCCTGGAAGCGGCCAAACAGATCGAGAACGGCATGGTCGTGGGTCTGGGCACCGGATCCACCGCCACCCATTTCATCCGGGAGCTGGCGCGCCGCATCCGGGAGGAGACGCTTTCCATCCAATGCGTGTCCAGCTCGCTGGCCTGCTCCCTGCTCGCCCGCGCGGAAGGCGTGTCCCTGCTTCCCACCGATCAGGCGGATCGCATCGACCTTTACGTGGACGGCGCCGATGAGGTTTCCCCGGAAAAAAGCCTGATCAAGGGGCGGGGCGCGGCCATGGTGGGCGAAAAACTGCTCGCCGAGGCCTGCGCCAGGTTCCTCGTCATCGTCGACGAAGGCAAACTCGTGCAGCGGCTGGGGACGAAATTCCCCGTTCCGGTGGAAATCATGCCCGCCTCCGTCGGCCTGGTCCGGCCCGGGATCGCCGCCCTGGGCGGAAAACCCGCATTGCGCCTGGCCGCGGGCGGCAAGGACGGGCCCGTGGTCACGGACAACGGCAATCTCATCCTGGACGTCACTTTCCCCCCGGATCCGGATTGGAACGCCCTGGACGTGGCCCTGAACTCCCTGCCGGGCGTGGTGGGCCACGGCCTGTTCCTGCGATATGCGAAGAAATCCACCATCCTGGTGGGCCACCCCGGAGGCGTGCGCATCCTGGCCTGAAGCCCAGGACCGGCGGAAACCATGCAAAAGCTGTTCACGAACTTCCTAAAGGGGATCCTCATCCTCGCTCCCATGCTGGTGACCGGCTGGGTCATCTTCACCATCTTCACCAAGATCGACGGCCTGCTCGGCATCTCCATTCCCGGCATCGGATTCCTCATCACCATCGTCTTCATCGTCCTGACGGGCGCGCTGGCGTCCAACGTCTTCTTCACCCGCATCTTCGATTATTTCGAAAAGGTCCTGACGCGGCTGCCCGTGGTCAAGCTGCTCTACTTTTCCATCAAGGATCTGATCGGCGCCTTCGTGGGCGAAAAGAAGATGTTCAACCGCCCCGTGATGGTGGAACTGGCCCATCTGCCTTTGGCGACCGAGATCGCCGCGGGCCCGCCCGGCGGCCGGGACATCAAGCTGCTCGGCTTCGTCACCTCGGACACCCTGGAGTTCCTGCCGGAGGCGGGGGACCGCGTGGCCGTGTACATGCCCCAGTCCTACAACATGGGGGGTTACATGATGCTGGTGCCCAAGGAGCGCATCACGCCCCTGGCGTCGGCGGAAAGCGCCAAACTGCTGGCCTTCATCGTTTCCGGCGGCGTGGCCCGCGGCAACGCCTGAAAGTATCTTCTTGAGGCCCATGGCACCCGCGACGCGCCCGCCCCCACCCGCCTTCCGGATCGCCTCCTTCCGCCTGGCCGCGGGTTTCGCCGCCTGCCTGCTCGTCCCGCTCGCCGGCTGCCGGCCGGACGATCGATCGGCCGCCGCGGGCCGCGCGGAACGCGCCGATCCAGGGGACGGCGCGGCCCCGGAAGCCGGAGGCCCCGAGGCCAAGGGCGGCGCCCCGGGAGACGAGGTCCTGTTCGATTCCCTGCCCGCCGGCGCCAAGCCCCGCCTGCCCCCGGGCCTCAAGGACTTCCAGCAGATCTTCGCCGACGTGGCGGAAAAGGCCATCCCGGCCGTGGTCAGCATCTACAGCGAGCGCAACATCGCCTTGCCCGGGAACGCCTCCCGCTACGACGATTTCCTCGACAACGGCCCGTTCCAATATTTCTTCGGTCCGCCCGGCTCCAGGAATCCCGCCCCGCGGCCGCACAAGGAAACCGGCCTGGGCTCCGGCGTCATCATCAGCCCTTCCGGGTACATCCTCACCAACAACCACGTGATCGAAGGCGCGGATCTCATCAAGGTGCAGCTCTACGACGAGGTCGAATACGTCGCCGCCATCGTGGGCACGGACAAGCCCTCGGACATGGCCGTCATCAAGATCAAGGCCAAGGCCGACAAATTGCCCACGCTCCCCCTGGGCAGCTCGCAAAAGCTGCGCATCGGCGAATGGGTCATCGCGGTGGGCAACCCCTACGGGCTCTCCCACACCGTCACCACGGGCATCATCTCGGCCAAGGGCCGCAAGAACACGGGCATCAACAGTTACGAGAATTTCATCCAGACCGACGCGGCCATCAACCCCGGCAATTCCGGCGGCGCGCTCATGAACCTGTCCGGCGAATTGATCGGCATCAACACGGCCATCTTCTCGCGCAGCGGGGGCTACCAGGGCATCGGCTTCGCGATCCCCATCGACATGGCCAAGAAGATCACCCAGGACCTGATCCGCGACGGGGAAGTGACGCGCGGCTGGCTGGGCGTTTCCATCCAGCCCATCGGGCCCGAACTGGCCGAGGAGCTGAAGCTCCGGGACCGGAAAGGCGCGCTGGTGGGCGGCGTGGTGCCCGGCAGCCCCGCGGACAAGGCCGGCATCAAGCGCGGGGACGTGATCACCAAGGTCGGGGACCTGGAGATCAAGGACGCGAACGATCTGCTGAACCGGATCGCCCTGCTCATCCCCAACGATTGGGTGGAGGTCTGGGTCATCCGCGAAGGCATCACCCTCAACTTCAAGACCCGCATCGCCAAGCGCGACGAAAAGCGGCTGGCCACCACCGGGAACGGCGGCGGGGAGGACGGGGACGCGGCGGCGGCGGTGGGCGTGAAGGTGGACGGCCTGAGCCGGGAACTGAGGGAGCGGTTCGACCTGGACAAATCCCTCAAGCGCGGCGTGGTGGTGGTGGCCGTGGAGGCGGAAGGCCGGGGCGCGGCCGCGCGCCTTCGCGAAGGGGACGTCATCCTGGAAATCAACCGCATCTCCATCCAGGACGTGCAAGGGTTCCGCGCCGCCATGAGCCAGGCCGGCAAAGGCAATAAGATCCTGGTGCTGGTGAACCGCAAGGGGAACAACGTCCTGCTCACCCTCTGAGCCGCCCCGGCAATTCCGGTCCCGGCGGGCAGAAACTGCCTCCGTTCCCGCCTCCCGCTCCTTCCATTCCGGCGATATCGGCCGATTTTGGGGCGTTGGCGTCTTTGGCACTTCCTTTGCTTTTTGACGGACGATTCAGGAAGGACCGCCAAAGGATTGGCGTTTGTCCCGCATCCCAGGGAGGGCCGCATGTCCAGAATCAACCACAACATTTCCGCCATGATCACGGGCGGTTCCCTGCGCCAGAACAACGACGGCCTCAGCAAGTCCCTGGAACGGTTGTCCACGGGCCTGCGCATCAACCGCGCCGCCGACGACGTGGCCGGCCTCTCGGTGTCCGAAAAGATCCGCACCCAGGTGCGCGGCACGGCCATCGCCATGCGCAACGCCGGCGACGGCATCGCCCTGATGAACATCGCGGAAGGCGCCTGCAACGAGGTGTCCTCCATCCTGCAGCGCATGCGCGAACTGGCCATCCAAGCGGACAACGACACCTTCTCCACCATCGAGCGCTCCTACCTGGACCAGGAATTCCAGTCGCTGATGTCGGAAATCCAGCGCATCGCCCAGAGCACCCAGTACAACGGCATGACCCTGATGGACGGCGGTCCGGGATCCTTCGGCGTGATCGGCGGGAACAACTCCATCCTGCACATCGGCGCGAACTTCAACGGCGGCAACGTGCTCGGCACGGTGGACACCCTCCCGGTGGCCATCCAGCCCATCACCTTGGGCGCTTTGAGCCTGCCCCAGGGCCTCATGTCCATCACCAGCCGCACCGCAGCCTTCACGGCCATCGGCGCCGTGGACAACGCCATCCGCTCCGTCAGCACCGTGCGTTCCAACCTGGGCGCGGTCATCAACCGCCTGGACCACGCCGTGAAGAACCTGGAAATCCAGGAGACCAACATGACTTCGGCGGAATCGGCCATCCGCGACGTGGACTTCGCCAAGGAAATGACCGAGTTCACCCGCAACCAGATCCTGACCCAAAGCGCCACCTCCATGCTCTCCCAGGCCAACCAGGCGCCGCAACGCGTGCTGGAACTCTTGAAATGACCCGGGACGTGAAGGATAATGGATGACTCGGAAGGAACCCGGACAGGAATGAAAGCAACGCAGCGAATAACGTCCGGCGGCGTGCCGTGGACGGAAGATCAAGTCATCAGCTTTCCCGGAGGCCTGCCCGGATTCGAGAGCGCGCGCAAGTTCATCATCATGTCCGTGCCGGAGCACCAGCCGTTCCATTGGATGGAATGCGTGGACGAAGGCAACACCATCCGGTTCGCGATCATCAACCCGCTTTCCTTCCGCCCCGATTACCAGCCCAAGATCAAGAAGGAGGAACTCGCCTCCCTGAACATCCAGGATCCCAAGGAGCTGCTCCTCTACGTCATCGTGACCCTGCGGACCCCCTTGATGGAGTCGACCGCCAACCTGATGGGCCCCCTGTTCATCAACATCCGCGAAAAGGTGGGCAAGCAGATCATCATCGAGAACGACGCGTACTCGTTGCGGGAACGGATCATTCCCTGATGCTCATCCTCACACGCAAGGTGGGCGAATCCATCCGCATCAACGACAACATCTGCATCACCATCGTGGACATGGACGGGAAGAACATCAAGATCGGCATCGAAGCGCCGAAGGAGATCTCCATCCACCGCGAAGAAGTGTTCAAGCGCATCAAGGAAGAGAACCAGAAGGCCGCGGGAGGCGGAGGGGCGGACCTGGGGGCGTTGTCGGACCTGTTCAAGAAGAAGACGGATTAGGCTACGGAGTAGGAAGATCGGGGGGCCGCCCAAGGCTTCTATTGTCGGGAGTACGGGCAAAAACCGCGGGCCTGACGCTTCGCCCCTCGGAGTCGGGAGTCGGGAGTTGAATACGTAGGATCTTCGTATTCAACTCCCGACTCCCGACGTGATGCTTCAAACGGCGGTGCCGCTTCAAATCATCAAAAATGTCGACCTTGCGGTCTTGTGGGTTTCGATCTTGTGGATTCCGGTCTTACTTACCCGTGTAGACCAGCTTCTTCGTCACTTCCCCTTGCGCGGTGCGCACGGTGAGGTAGACGAAGCCGGTGCTCAAGCCTTGCAGGGGCACGGCCTCCATGGGGCGCCGGGAGTCCAGGTGGAAGACCTGCTGGCCGCGGGAGTTGTACACGAAAATCGCCGCGGGGCGGTCGAGATACACGCGCAGGACGGTCTGGGCGATGAACGCTTCCGCCAGGATGGGCTTGGGGGCGGATCGGGCCGCCTCCGCCTTGGGGGCGGAGGACGGGGCTACCGTACCTTGTAAGTTACCGGGGGCGGCCGGGTTGCCGCCGGCGCCGCCTTGGGGGAGCGGAGCCGCCTTGGGCTTGAGGGTTTTGGCGGGAGCGGACAGGGCCGGTTTGGCGGGAGCGGCGGCCGGAATTCCGGAACCGGCCCAGGCCATCGAGGCCGCCCACAGGGAGATGGCTCCCCAGGTCCGTGTCATCATTCGCCGTGCCATATCCCCATTATGCCTTTTCCGTACCGGGAATACTAGTTTCCCCCGGAGGAATTTTGTATGCCTTGCGCTTTTCGGGGCGGGGGGGTCGGCGGCGATTCGGCCTTTTCCGCGGAAAAAAGGCTTTTGAGCAGATCCGGAGCGTTTTCCGCGTAATAGGAAAAGTCATGTTCCCCCTCCGGGAAGAAGTGGAGATGGGCATTGGGATACAACCTTTCCCATTCCCGAAGGTACGGGATCACCTGGTCCGCGGGGAAAAGGCGATCCCGCCCGCCCTGCAGGAAGTCCCAGCTTCCCCGCGCGAATCGGGCCTGGCCCGGAAGCGCTTCCAGGGGCAGCACCCATTGCGGCGCGCTGGAAATGAGCACGCGGCGGCGGAAAGCATGGCCCCCTTGCAGGCTATAGGCGATGACGCCCAGGTTGCCGTCGGACACGCCGACCACGTTGATGTCCGCCGGGTCCACGGGATAATGCGCCGTCATGTAGCCGATGAGGGCGTCGATGTGGGCCATTCCTTTGGGGGTGGGCCATTCCTGGCCGCCGAAAGCGGAAGGGCTGCAAAGATGGTACGCGGCCGGATCGATGAAGGGGAGCAGGGCCCGATGCGCCTCCCAACCTTTCTCCCGGTTCCGGCTGCGCATGCCGCCATGCAGCCAGACGATGAGGCCCGGTTTGCGGCGCGGCCCGCCTCCGGCGGACTTCCCGTCCGGGCGGGAGGCCGGGGTGATGCCGCAGGCATTGCCCTCCGGACCCAGGCGGATGCGCAGGGCGGGGGCGATCCGCGGAGGGACCGGCTGCGGCGCGGCGGCGGAAACGGGGCCGGCGGACGGAGTAGCCTGGGGGTTACCGGGCGCCGGGACGGCCGCCGAAAGGAGCAGGAGCAGCGCGGTCAGGACGGCGGGCGGGAGCTTTGCGGGAAGGAAGGAGAGACAAGGGGCGGGAGCGCGAAAAGACCGGCGGGGCATGGCCGAAAGATAGCCATAACCGCGCCGGCGGGACGGTCCGGGCGAATGGAACTGGTCTACTCGTCTTCGCCTTTTCCGTCTTTTCCGTGCTTGCCGTCCCGGAACCGCTTGCGCTCCTTTTGCATCTCCTCTTTCCAGGCCTTGCGCTTCTCCATCCACTCTTCCTGGATGTCCATGAGCTTGGCATGCTGTTCCGCCGTCAGGCTTCCCAGCAATTGGGTCATGTATTCGGCCTTCTGGAGGGTCATGCGCTTGTCCACGTCGGCGATCTTCTCGGCCAGCTTGAGGGCGTCGGCCTTCTTCACGGGATAGGTGCTCAGGACGTTCTTGAGATCGAGCTCCAGGGTGGCTTTCTCCCCGAAGAGCTGGATTTTCCGTTTCTGGGAAGCCAGGCGATCTTCCTTGAACTTCCTTTCCTGATCGGGGGAGAGATGCAGCTCGCGCAGCATGCGCGGGTTGAACTCCAGTCCCATCCCGCCGGGGCCGCCCATCGCGCCGGGACCGCCCGGCCCCCCGGGGCCCCCCGGACCTCCGCCCGGTTGCGCCTGCGCGGCCAGGCCCAAGGCCAATACCAGTGTGGCCAGCTTGGCCAGCGCGGCGCCCGAGCCGAATCTCCGGAATCCGCGCGCCGCGCGGTTTCCAATCCCATTCGCTTGCTTCACAAAACCTCCTCGGCCTCCTCGGCCTCCTCGTCGATTTCTCCGAGATCCGCGTGCCATCCCAGCAACTCCGGATCGACCAGTTCCATTTCTTCGGCGCCTTCCGCGTTCTGCGCCTCGGCCACGGCGGCCGGCGCAGGGGACGCCGCCATCCGCTTGGGCCCGGGTTTCAGCAAAAGCCCCAGCCCCAGGAATCCCACGGCCAGGACCACGGAAGCCGCCACGCGCAGGACAGGGTTGCGCCAAAAGGCCGCGCCCGCCGCCCCGGCGGCCGATCCCTGATCCCGCGCTTCCTGATCCATCCGCGCTTGCGCCTCGATTCGCCGCCAGAGCCCCGGCGGCGGCGCGAGCCGTTCCGCGTCCCGGAACAATCCGCCCCATTCGTCCGACCTAGGCTTTTTCAACCTTGGCCTCCTTCTCCAGGTAATCCTTGACCCGATCCCGCGCCCGCGACAATTTGGACTTGAGGGTGCCTTCCGGCAGCCCGAAGATTTCCATGAGCTCCTTGAGAGGCACGCCCTCCCCTTCTTTCAACCACAGGAGCGAGCGGGTGTCCGGATCCAGCACGGCTAGGGCCTTGGCCAAAAGATCCGACAACTCCACCGAATTCCCCATGCCGCGCGGGGCGAGGGTTTCCGCGTTCTCCCATTCCAGCTTGTTCCGGTTCTTGGCCTGCTGCAGACGGTTGAGGCACATGTTGTGCGCCACGCGGTACAACCAGGTTCCCAAAGCGCTCTCTCCGCGGAACTCCGAGATGACGGTAGGCAGCTTGAGGAACAGATCCTGCAGCACGTCCTCCGCCTGTTCCCGGGAAAGCAGGATCCGGAAACACTGGTTCAGGATCCGTTGCGAATAGGTTCGGTAAATCCAATGCAATCCCTCCAGCCGGCCTTCGCGCAGCTGCTCGATGCTTTTCCTTTCCGGGCCGAACCAATTCACCATGGACGATCCGATCCGGTGGTTTCCGGTTCCAGGGTCACGGGCACAAGGATAAAGTACACTCCCCGCCTAGCCTCCAAGGCGGCCTCCGGAACGCTTCCCTCCGGCTTCCCCTTCCGCTCTGTTCCAAGTTTAGACCGGCCGGATCGCGGCCCGGTTCCCGGATTGTTCCCGTTATCATCGGAAAGGCTTTTGATCGCCTTTTTTGGGAGCTTGCGCCGGGGAATTCCGCGCGGACTCCCCTTCTCCACCGCAATGGGAGCGGAATCCGGGGGGATCGCCCCGTTATCGGCGCCGCAAATCCCATGGCGCGGGGAAAGACGGTCGAGTACAATGGATGGGGACTTCGAGAGCGAGAGCGGGACCAGGAGGGCATCGATGGACAGAAGAACCATGCTGGCCAAGACTTCAGGCTCGGCCGCCCTGGCCAAGGACCCGGCGTTCGCCAGGCACGCCAACGCCGCTTTGCCCAAGCGGGCCGCCGTGACCGCGGGCCTGGAACCTTATGCCGGGACCTGGGACAAACGCCATGCTTCGCATCTGCTCCGCCGGGCCCTGTTCGGATTCACCAAGGCGGATCTCGACAAGGCCCTGTCCCTGGACGCGGCCGCCTGCGTGGACGCCCTGCTGGACGTGCCGGACGAAACCCCGCCGCCTCCCCTCTCCACGGACGCCAACGATACCGGCGTCGCCGTGGGCCAGACCTGGACCACCGTGCCCTATGACGGCAATTTCAACGGCACCCGCCAGCGCTCCCTGCAGAACTGGTGGATGGCCCTGATCCTGGGCCAGAAGTTCACGGTGCAGGAGAAGATGATCCTGTTCTGGCACAACCATCTGGCCACGGAACTGGACGTGGTGGGCGATCCGAAATACGCCTATGCGCATCACCTCCTGCTCCGCAGGAACGCGGTGGGCAATTTCAAGGGCCTGGTCCGGCAGATCACCCTCGATCCCGCCATGCTGCAATACCTGAACGGGGACAGCAACACCAACACCAATCCCAACGAGAACTACGGCCGCGAGCTGCAGGAATTGTTCACGGTGGGCAAGGGTCCGGAAATCGCCGCCGGCAACTACACCAACTACACCGAAGAGGACGTGAAGGCCGCCGCGCGCGTGCTCACCGGGTGGCGGGACGTGCATGACGCCCCCGCCGCCGAATTCCAGGAGAAGAAGCACGACGCCAAGGACAAAGCCTTCTCCTCCGCCTACGGGAACGCGGTGATCACCGGCCGTACCGGACCCGACGCGGGGACGCGGGAACTGGACGATCTCATCGCCCTGATCTTCGCCCAGGCGGAAACGGCCAGGTACTTCTGCCGCAAGCTGTACCGGTACTTCGTCTACTACGCCATAGACGCGACCGTGGAAAAGAACGTCATCGCGCCCCTGGCCGATCAATTGGTGAAAGCGGGATTCGAGATCAAGCCCGTGCTGGCCACCTTGCTCAAGAGCGCGCATTTCCAGGCCGCCGCCAACCAGGGCTGCCAGATCAAGACCCCCCTGGACCTGGTGGCCGGGACCCTGCGCCAACTGGGCATCTCCCTTCCCGACGGCGCGGACGTGCCGAAGCAATACTCCCTGATGCAGGCCATGGTGGGGGAGGCCTCGCGCATGCAGCAGGAGATCGGCAACCCGCCCAACGTGGCGGGCTGGTCCGCGTACTACCAGGATCCGGTCTTCTACGAGGTCTGGATCAACTCGGACACCCTTCCCCGCCGGGTCCAGTTCACGGACAGGCTGGCGTCGGCCAAGGGATACGGATATTACACGGACAAGTCGATCCTGAGCGCGGACGTGATCGCCCTGGCCAAGACCACCTCCAGGCCGGAACTGGTGAACACCCTGATCGACGAACTCGCGGCCGTCTTCTATCCCATCGCCCTGACCGATCTGCAGTTCAAGTACCTCAAGGACGTGATGCTGACGGGCCTGCCCGATTACGAATGGGGCGTGGAGTGGGACGATTACCTGGCCGCGCCGGCGGACGCCACCAAGATCAAGCCGGTGGAAACGCGCCTCCGGGCCTTGGTGGGGGAAATGATGCAGATGGCGGAGTTCCAGCTATGCTAGAAGGGAAGGCCGGCATGGACAGAAGACGGTTCCTGAAAATCGGCGCCTCGGCCTGCGCCATCCCGCTGGCCTCGGGCAGGCTCGCCGCGAGCGCCTACGGCAGCCCGCTCGCCTCCCTGGCCGCCCGGGCCGGGAACGACAGGGTGCTGGTGGTGGTGCGCCTGGACGGCGGCAACGACGGGCTCAACATGGTCCTGCCGCTCGATCAATACGCCAATCTGTCCAAGGCGCGCGCCAACATCCTCATCCCGGAGGCCAAGGCCCTGAAGCTCACCGCCGCCACCGGCCTGCACCCGGCTCTGGGGGGCCTGGCCAAGATGTACGCGGACGGCAGGCTGCGCGTGATCCAATCGGTGGGCTACCCCAACCACAACCAGAGCCATTTCCGCTCCACGGACATCTGGTTCTCGGCGTCGGACTACAACCAGGTGCTGTCCACGGGGTGGCTGGGACGTTACCTGGAGACCGTCTATCCGGGCTACCCGGAAGGCTATCCCAGCAAGGATTTCCCCGACCCCCCGGCCATCCAGATCGGCTCCTCCCTGTACACCCTGCTGCAGGGCTCCTCGGTGCCCATGGGCATGGCCGTCGCCAACGTCGCTTCCATCTATTCCCTGGTGCCCGCCGGCTACGATACCGCTCCCGACACCCCCGCGGGCCATGAACTCACCTTCATCCGGCAGATGTTCACGGAGACCCAGAAATACGGCGAGGCCATCAAGAAGGCGGCCGCGGCGGCCGTCAACAAATCCACCCTGTATCCCGCCACCGGCAACGCCCTGTCCGATCAGCTCAAGGGCGTGGCCCGGCTCATCGCGGGCGGATTGCGGACCAAGGTCTACGTGGTCACCCTGCGCGGCTTCGACACCCATGCCAACCAGGTCCTGGCCGCCGACGTCACCACCGGCGCCCATGCGCTCCTCCTCGCCAAGCTCAACGACGCCATCGTCGCCTTCCAGGACGATCTGCGCCTGCTCGGCATCGAGCACCGCGTGATGGGCATGACGATGTCCGAATTCGGCAGGCGCATCCTGTCCAACGCCTCGCTGGGGACCGATCATGGCACCTCGGCCCCTTTGTTCGTATGGGGCGCGGGGGTATCCGGCGGCCTGCTGGGGACCAACCCCGCCATCCCCGCCACGGTCACCGTCAAGGACAACATCGCCATGCAATTCGACTACCGGTCCGTCTATACCGGCATCCTCAAGGACTGGATGGGGGTGGCCGGAGCCGATTTGCAGACCGTCATGCTGAAGGACTTCCCGGCCTTGCCCCTGGTCGGATCGCCCGTGCTGCCCCGCGGCCCGGCCGCCCCGGGCGCGGAGCTGGAGCAGAATTTCCCCAACCCCTTCCGCGGCGCCACCACGCTGCGCTACCGGGTGGACAACGGGGACCGCGTGCGCCTGCGGGTGTTCGACGCGCGCGGAACCATGGTGAGGGTGGTGGTGGACGGGTTCCATGCGCCGGGATCCTATGCGCGCACCCTGGAGGCGGGATCCTTGCGGCCCGGGACCTATATCTACCGGCTGGAGATGGGGGGCAGGACGCTGCAGCGCCCCATGGAAGTGCTGCGCTGACCGGTTCCGGATCCGGCCCGCAACCGGGGTGTCGGAGCGCTAGTTGAAAGGCGCCGAGACCAGCGGCTTGCCGCGCCCGGAAGGGGTGGCCGGGGGCGCAGCCTTGCGGATGAGGCGGTTGATGATGTAGGCCGCGAGCACGGTGGTCCCCAATGCGGCTCCCAGGACGAGCCAGTTCCAGACGGTGAGCCCGGAAGGATCTTCCAGCAATCCCTTGCCTACGTGCACCACGTACAGATAGAAGAAGATGTCCGGGGTCATGCCCAGGAAGGAGCTCAGCAGATATTTGCGGAAATCCAGCTTGGGGATGGTGAAGAGATAATTGAGCAGGGCGAAGGGCAGCAGGGGATTGAGGCGGATGAGGAAGACCAGGATGGGGCCGTGCCTGGAGATGGCCTCGTAGATCGATTCGAAGCGGGGATTTTCGCGGCGCAAGGCCTCCACGCGTTTGCGCCAGAGTTTCTTGCCCACCCCGTAGGTCACGGCGACGGAGGCCAGCCCCGAGGCGGCCACCAGCAGGTAGCCCATCCAGAACCCGTACAGGGTGCCGGCCACCAGGATCATGCCCGAGATGGGGATGAAAAAGACCGAGGCGGTCACGAACAGGATCATGTAAGGGACGATGGCCCAGGGGCCCAGGGCCCGGAACCAGGCGATAGCGTCTTGCAAATGATCTTTGAAGGGAAAGAACGCGTTGAACACGAGGACGCTGATCACCAGCAGCGCGATGAGAAGGATTTTCGATTTCATCGAGACATGGATTCCGATCCGCCCCACGGAAGGAATTTCGGCAGATCCGTTCCGGCAGGCGCTCCAATCTAGCAAATCCTGCCGCAGGGCGGTGGTTTCCGCCAGGTGACCGGGAGCCGGCGTCCGGCTTTCAGCGGATCCCGGCTTTCCAATCGTCCTTGGGAAATGCCGGGACCTCCTGGCGGGTGCGGTTCTCCGGATCGGCCGCCGCCTTGATGGTTCCGAAGGCGAGCACTTCGGTGGGACAGCTTTGCACGCAGGCCGAACAGCGCACGCATTCCACGTCGTTCATGGGCACGCCCTTGTTGGCGTAGTTCATGACGTCGATGCCCATGTGGCAGACCTTGGTGCAGACGTTGCATGAAATGCATTTCTTCTTCTCCGCGAAGATGCGGTACCGGGAGAAGCGGGCGTAGACGTGCATGAGCGCCGCCAGCGGGCAGCCGTACCGGCACCAGATGCGTCCGGACAGGAAGAAATACACGCCCAGGCCCAGCGCGCCGGCGAAGAACACGTCGATGGAGAGCTTGTACGCGCCGCGCAAGGTGTCCACCCACAGGGGATGCCCGCCCGCATGGTTGGTGAAATAGCCGAAGGCGGTGACGGCCACCGCCGCGACCAGCACCGCCTGCCCGATGTTGTCCAGCCGTTTGGGCGTTTTGCCGTGGGGCGCCGCGGTACGGTACTCGTCCCCGAGGGTTTCCGCCATGCCGCCGCAACTGCAGATCCAGCCGCAATAGGCGCCTTTGCCCCATTGCCAGACGATCAGGGCCAGGAAGCCGAAGGTCTGCGCGAACGGGAACCAGGTCCAGAAGGAACTGGTCCCGAAATCGTTCATGTCCAAGGGCCAGAACAGCACCAGGCCGAAGCAGGACCACTTCCCCGCAGGGAAGATTTCCCGCATCACGTAGCCGTCCGGGGAGAAGTTGGCCTTGATGAGCGGCTCGAAAAGGTGGAAAGGCAGGAGGAACAGGAAGAACACCTGGAACACGATGAGCGACAACACCTGGTATGTGATATAACGGGTCTTCCGGATCAGGATACGGCGCGCGCCGAAAAGGACGAGGGTGACACTGTAGAGCAGACTGTAATAATAGGTGGGCTCTTCCGCCCAGCCGGCGTGGCGGCCCAGGAGGAAATGGAAATAGACCCAGGTGAAGAGCAGGGCGGCGGCGATGAAATACCCGTATTTCACCTTGGCCCAGGCGGTGCGGAAATACTTGTCCCGCCGCCGGATCATCAGGCCCAGGGCCGCGGGGCCGGAGACGAGGAAGGCCAGGGATCCCGCCCAGCCCAGGCAGAAATTGAGGGACGCATACCAGGCATAGCGCTCCAGGGACCAGGACAGCGTGCCCGAGACGGCATGGGAGAACGGACCGGCGAGATAGGCCAGGACGGCTCCGGGAAGCGATCCGGCGCCCTGGAACAGATCCCGGGCCGCGCCCGCCTTGCCGAAGTACAGCATGGAGAAAAAGCTGATCATGGCCGCCAGGAACACGTACCAAGAGCGGTCCTTCTGCCCCGCCAGGCGCAGGCCGGAACGCTTGAAGAACGCGACCGGCAACTCCCGCCCGATGAGGACGAAGACTCGATCGGCCTTCACCGTCTTCTCCCCGTCCGGAGTCATGAGCACCGCTTCGCCCGGGCGGATGGCCGCAGGCCGGGATTGGAACGCCGGTTCGATGAGGCCGGCGTCCCGCAGGAATCCGAAGCGTTCCAGGTTCTCCGGCTTGGGCCGGTCCAGGGATGCCCCGCGATGGGAAAGCCGGACCCGGTTGCCGGCCTCGGCCAGGGCGGCCGCGGCCTCGACGGCCGAATCGCCGCCGCCCACCACCAGGATGTCCTCTCCGTGGAACTCCCCCGGATCGAAAAGCCGGTTGAACACGTGGGGCAAATCCTCCCCGGGAATGCCCAACCGGCGGGCATCGCCCGTCTTGCCGATGGCCAGCACCACGCGCAAGGCCCGGAGCGTTCCCCGGCCGGTTTCCAGGACCAGCTGATCGCCTTGGCGGCGGACGGCCTCCACGCGCACGCCCAAGCGGGTCCGCAGGGGCCGGCCGGAAATCTGGCCGCGCAGGTCCTCCAACAGCGTCTCTTTGCTTCCATCGCGGATGGCCAGCGGCGAATCTTCCCGGTAGCCGTCCGGCTTGGCCAGAATGGGCTTGCCCCGGGGGAAGTTCTCCAAGGTGCTGAAGAGCTGGGACGATTCCAGGACTTCATAGTCCAGGCCCCGCTTTTCGCATTCCAGCGCGCAGGCCACGCCCGCCGGGCCTCCGCCGATAATGAAAATGTCGCGGACATCACGGGGCCCGTCCGCTCCGCGCCCGGCGCCGGCCGGCCGTTTCGCGGCCGCGAATTCCCGATCGGCCAGGATGTGGCCCACCACCTTCGCGCCGCTTTCGGAAGCCAGCTTCAGGAGCGGGGTTCCCGTCAGGTCCCCGACGATGTACACGCCTTTGACCGAGGATTCGCCCCGGGCGTCGGCTTCGGGATAGCGTTCGACTTCCCCGACGGGGTTTCCCTTTTGGAGCCAGCGGAGATAGGGACCGATGAGGGGAAGGTGCAGATGGACCTCGTTCTTCCCGTAAAATAGCTTAATCAGGAGCAAGTCCCGATCGGAAGCGGGATGTTTCCGGGAGCCCCGCGGGGACGGACTTTGCTACACTATGGGCATGGATATCCACCTGGTGCAAATGGCCGTCGCCCGCGGCAAACCCGGGCTGAACCGGGCCAAGGTCCAATCCCTGACCGCCTCCCTCAGGCCCGCCAAGCCGTCCCTGATCGTGCTCCCGGAACTGTTCAGCACGGGTTTTCTGGACGAGGCGATGCTGCAAGCCGATCCGGCCGGGCTGGCCGCGACGGCCGCGGAGGACCGCGCCTTCGCCGCGTCCCTGGCCCGCAGGCTGGGAAGCTGGGTGGCGGGCGCCACCGTGGAAGCGGGGCCGCCGGGCCTGGACGGCAATGCCGGCTTCCGCAACCTCAGCCTGCTGTACGCCCCGGACGGGACCGAACGCGCGATGTACCGCAAGGTCCATCCTTTCAGCTACGGCGGCGAGGACCGGATGTTCTCCCGGGGTAACGAAATCGTTACCGTGGACGCCGAAGGCTGGGTGATCCAGCCCAGCATCTGCTACGACCTCCGCTTCCCGGAACTCTACCGGGCGGGCTCCCGCCGCGGCGCGCATCTGATCCTGGTCCAGGCGAACTGGCCGCAGGCCCGCCAGGCCCATTGGGAGGTTTTGCTCCGGGCCCGGGCCATCGAGAACCAGGCCTTCGTGGCCGGAGTCAATTGCACCGGCGCGCAGGAGTCCCTGCGCTTCGCGGGCGGTTCGGCGATCCTCACGCCCAAGGGCGAGACCCTGGCCGCGGGCGGCGACGAAGAAGGCGTGGTGCGGGGGAAGGCGGACCTGGACGAATGCAGGCAATGGCGCAAGCATTTCCCGGCCCTGCGCGACCGCATGGCCTGGGACTTCTTCGATCCCTGACGAAAAGAACCTATGCAAGCCGCAATGGTTTTGTGTAGATTTGCGGAAGCATGAAGATCGCCACGGAAGTCGCCCTCCAGGCCTCCCCGGATCGGATCTGGAAAACCCTCACGGACTTCGCGGCCTACCCCGAGTGGAACCGCTTTCTCAAATCGGTGCGCGGCCAGGCCGCCGCCGATGCCGCCCTCGAAGTGGATCTCCAGTTCTACGGAAAATCCTCGCCGGAGAAAATGGCTTGCACGGTAACCGGTTTCATACCCCCGAAATACCTGAGCTGGGTCTGGAAGCATAAACTGGGAGCCTGGTTCCTTTCCTTCGAGCATGTTTTCCGGGTCAAGGAGCGGGAGAACGGAAAGGTCATATTCTTCCAGGAACTGTACTGCACCGGCCTGGGGCTGAAATTCCGCCGCCGGGACGTGGAACACAGGATGCGCCTGTCCCTGGACAAGCTGAACGACGACCTGAAGCACCGGGTGGAACCTTCCGAAACTTTGGTTTAATCCGGAAAATCGCATCGTTCCCGCGGGAAGGCGGGTTCCGAAAAAAACGACGGAGAGATCCGGTTTTTGGCGACCGGCGGCCCCGGGAAAAAGGCAGATTAGGGACAGGTTGTATTGACCTTGCCATTTGGGGGTGATATGCAGGATTCGATTCGCACGGTGTTGGTGGTCGAAGACGAGGACGGGGTCCGCAATCTCATCCGCACCCTGTTGCGACTTTCCGGCTTCGACGTCCTCGCCTGCCAGAACGCCGAAGAGGCCCTGGATCTGATGCGCGCCCGGGGCGGCAAGGTCAACCTGGTGGTCACGGACATCAACCTGGGACCCGACATGGACGGCATCGAAATGGCCGAAAGCCTGCGGGCCATCTATCCTTCCTTGAAGGTCCTGTACATTTCGGGGATGGAAGAGCAGGACCGCATCGTTCGCGAAGTGGCCGGCGGACAAGCTTCCTTCCTTATGAAGCCTTTCACGCCCGGCGGACTCCGGGAAAAGGCCGGGGCCATGTTGTCCTTGGTCCCGGCGGTTACCGTTTCTTCGCGCTGACGCGCTTCTCCGGGGCCGGCGGCCTTTTTTCCTCTTCCCGTTTCCCGGGCGCTTTCCCCTGCTTGGTTCCCGGTCCGTATTCCCACAGGTATTCAGGGACCCCGGCCTTGCGCGACGCGTAACGGGACATCACGAAGAAATAATCGCTCAGACGGTTGACGTACTTGATGAGGCGCTTGTCCACCGGCTCTTCCCGGGACAGGCGGAGGATTTCCCGCTCGGCCCGGCGGCACACGGCCCGGCACTGGTGCAGGAGCGCATTGGGCATCGTTCCCCCCGGCAGGACAAAGGACGTGAGCGGCTCCAGGGATTTCTGCATGGCGTCCATTTCCCGTTCCAGGCCCGTGGCGTCGTCATCGGCGATCTCCGGCATGCCAGGATAGGATTGCCCGGCCGGCGTGGCCAGGATGCTGCCCGCGTCGAACAGGCGGTTCTGGACCCGGCGCAGGCCGGTTTCGAGCTCCGCCCGGATGGCGGCGGTGAAACCGCCCTTTCCGGAAGCGGTAATCGCCGTGCGGGCCGCGCCCACCAGGCAGATCAGTTCGTCCACGGTCCCGTAACTTTCCAGTTTCCGGCAGTCCTTGTCCACGCGGGCGCCGCCCACCAGGGATGTCTGTCCGCCGTCTCCGCCCCGGGTATAGACGCGGGTGATGTGTATGGTCATGGGTTCCTTTGGAATGCGCGGGCGCCGATGCGGCGGCCGTAACCCATAAGGTAATAATGCGTTCCTCCGCCGAGGATCAGAGCCGCTTGCGGAACTCCCCGAGCCGTTCCAAGGCCAGCGCCAGGGTTTCTTCCTTCTTGCAGAAGCAGAAGCGGAGCTTGTGCGCCGTGCCTGCCCGGCCTTTGATCTTGTAGAACGAGCTGCCCGGGACGGCGGCCACCTTCACCTCGGAAACCAGGTGGCGCGCCATGTCCGCGTCGTCGCGGAAGCGCGCGAGTCCCCCGGGGCCCTTGCCCTTGATGAAATCGGCCACGTCCGCCATCACGTAATAAGCGCCCTTGGGCACGTGGCAATGGAAGCCCGCGTCCTCCAGGCCCCGCACCAGGAAATCCCGGCGGCGCAGGTAATGATCCGACAGGTCGCGGTAGAATTCCGGGCCCAGGCCCAGGGCCCCGCGCACGGCCTCTTGCAGCGGCGTGGCCGCGCACACGGTCATGAAATCGTGCACTTGGCGCAGGCCGTTGGTGATGCGCTCGTGGGCCACCGCCCAGCCCACGCGCCAACCCGTGATGCCGTAGGTCTTGGAGGCGCTGCCGATGGTCACCGTCCTGTCCTCCAGCCCCGGGATCGAAGCCGGGCTCACGTGGCGCGCCCCGTCGTACAGGATATGCTCGTAGATCTCGTCCGAAAAGACGCGCGCGCCCCATTTCTGGCACAGTTCGGAGATGAGTTCCAGTTCCCCGCGCGTGAACACCTTGCCGGTGGGGTTGTGCGGCGTATTGATGACGATGGCGGCGGTGCGCGCATTGAAGGCCCGCCCCAGTTCCTTCTCGTCGATGGACCAATCCGGCTCGCGCAGGGTCACGTATACGGGCTTGGCCCCGGAAAGATAGGCGTCCGGATGGTAGTTCTCGTAGAACGGCTGGAACAGGATGACTTCCTTGCCCGGATCCAGGCTGGACAGGAAGGCGCAGATCATGGCCTCGGTGGCCCCGCACGTCACCGTGACGTTACGGTCGGCGTCGGCGCGGATGCCGTTGTAGGCGCCCACCTTTCCGGCGATGGCGCGGCGCAGGGCCGGCATGCCCCAGGTCACCGAATACTGGTTGTGGTCCGCATCCAGGGCCTGGCGCGCCAGTTCCTTGAGGACCGGCTCGCAAGGGAAGTCCGGGAACCCCTGGGCCAGGTTCACGGCCCCGTGCAAGTGGGCCAGGCGCGTCTGCTCGCGGATGACGGACTCGGTAAAGTCCCGCAGGCGCTCGGCCGGGACGTGGGCGGCGGCAAGCGCCGTCCCGGCCGCTTGGGCCTTGCCGGTCTTTGCGGGTTCGGAGCTTCGGGCGGATTTCTTCTTCGGCGCAGGCATGGCCGAAATCTAGCTAGGAAGCCGCGTACGGGCTACGCTTGCGGCCGCTCGACGGCGGTTGCCCGGGAGCGGTCCCGCCGGCTCAGGACCGGGCCGCGCGCCGCTGATGCTGAAAGTACAGGCTGAAGCCCAGGCGCACCTGGACCGAATCCACCTCCGGCAGCGCCGAATCGTAATCCCACAAGCCGAGGCGGATATACTCATGCTCTTCCGCCTTGCCGGTCTCGCCGCCTTCCAGGGCATGGAACGCCTGCGCGGACAATTCCAGATCGCACCCGAAGTAGTGGATGGCCTCATCGTCCAGGCCGGAAGAAGTATACAGCGGCTTATCGCAAAGCGGATACAATTGCTCCCGGGCGGCTTTCAGGCCCGTCTCCTCTTCCAGTTCCCGCAAGGCCGTCCCCTGGGCGTCGTCCACGTCCTCGTCCAGCATCCCGGCCGGGAATTCCAGGGTATCCCTTCCATGGCCGATGCGGCGCTGGCGCAACATCAGGAACTTCCGGTCCCCGGTCTCCTTGTTGATGACCACGGTGACGATGACGGTGGCATGGCCGCGCAGGAGGGCGTAGGCGGGCAGGGGCCGCCCCTGCGGATCCTCCACGCGCGTGCGCAGCAGGGCGAAGAGCAGGGAACCGTCGCCCTTGTTCAGCTCGCTGAGCAGTTCCACCTTGCGGATGGTGCAGCCGGCCTTTTCCACCGTCCGCTTCCAGGCCCGGTATTTGGGGACGCCGCGCAGCCGCTCGGGCTCGTCCGGAACGGGGCTTTCCGCCGCAGGCAGGGTCATTTGCCGGTATTGTATTCCAGGCCCAAACCGATGCGGACCAGGGCCTGGCCGCCGCTCCCCACCATCCAGGAGGGGATGAACGCGCCGTAGAAGCTCAGCACGGGGGTGGCTTTGAACACCGCCATCACGTCCCCGCCCACGTCCAGATAACTCGAGCCGATCTTCGCATAGCCCACGTGGGGCCCCAGGCGCAGGCTGAAACCCTGATCGATGGCGGGCTTGAAATAGGCGGTCACGTAGCCGCCCCACTCGTCCACGTCCCCGATGGCTTCCGGCACCTTGGAGGTGAAATGGGTGTAATTGAGATGCAGGCCCAGGTCCCAGACGGGCGTGGCCGGGGACACGGCGCCCAACTCGCCCCCCACCCCGAGCTTGTAATTATCGTCATGGATGGCCGCGCGCAACCCTGCGTCCAGGTCGAGCGGAGAGGCCGCCCGCGCCGGAATGAAGGCGCACAGCAAGGGCAAAAGGGCCGCCAGGCGACGGGCTTGGATCATGGAATGCTCCTTTGACGAGTCCGGATTCAGGCCCCCAAATATACAGCCGAAGCGACCCGGCAGCAATGCGGGACGCAAGGTGAATTCCGCCACTGCGGCTCCCGATCCCTCAGGCCGGAGAATTCGGGAAAGCCGGGCCGGCCCAGTCCCGCGGCTTCAGGAAATACGCCGTCAAACGCTCTTCCGGGCTGCCGGGCTCCGGCCGGAAACCATAGGCCCATTTGGCCAGGGGCGGCATGGACATGAGGATGGATTCCGTGCGGCCGCCGGATTGCAGGCCGAACAAGGTGCCGCGATCCCACAGCAGGTTGAACTCCACGTAGCGGGAACGGCGGTACAACTGGAAATCCCGTTGCCTGTCGGTTACGGGGACGCCGCGCGCCTCCAGGAAAGGGCGGTACAGGTCCGGAAAGGAGAGGCCCAACGCCTCCGTGAAGGCCAGGTCTTCCGCATGCCCCTGCCGCTGGTGATCGAAGAAGAGGCCGCCCACGCCGCGCGGTTCGCCCCGGTGCTTGAGGAAGAAGTACTCGTCGCAGGCGTGCTTGAACGCGCCGTAGTCCCGCCCGTGCCGATGGCACAGATCCCTGAGGGCCCGGTGGAAAGCCACCACCTTGGCCTCCTCGGGATAGTAGGGCGTCAGGTCGATCCCGCCCCCGAACCAGGAAACCTCCCCGGCCCGGAAATAGCGGACGTTCATGTGGATGGTGGGAACATGCGGGTTACGGGGATGCATCACCAGGCTCACCCCGGTGGCGAAGAAAGGCGTTCCGGGCGCGATCTTGAACTGGGTGGCCGCGGAAGGAGGCAGGGACGCTCCTTCGATGGCGGAAAAGCCCACCCCGCCCTTTTCCAGCAAGGGGCCGTCTTCCCAGACCCGCGTGATGCCCCCGCCCGCGCCGGAACCGTAGTCCCAGGCATCCTCGCGATAGGCCTGATCTTCGCCCACGAGGAACGCGCAGATACGGTCCTGCACGGCCCGGAAGGCATGGGTGACCTCGTCTTTATCCGTATCCTGAGCGCCCTGCATCTGCGAATCCAATCTAGGAAATTTTCTATTTTCCCGCCCCGGGCCTTCCATGGGAAGGCGTTCCGAACAGAAGGCGGAGGCGATGGGCGGTTTTCTCTATTGGTGGCAGCATTTGCCGGCGAGGATGGATCCGGTCCTGTTCAGCTTGGGCCCTTTGCGGGTGCAATGGTACGGGCTCATGTACATCATCGCCTTCGCGGTGACCTATGTCCTGGCCCGCCGCCGCTGCCTCCGGGAAGACCGTTTCAAGCTCTACGACGAGGAATTCCTCAAGAACCTCCTGACCTACGCCTTCATCGGCGTGCTGGCCGGCGGCCGCCTGGGTTACGTGCTCTTCTACAACCTCCACTATTACCTGGCCCATCCCCTGGAAATCATCCTGCCCTTCGGCTTCGCCGGGGGATTCCATTTCACCGGCATTTCCGGCATGTCCTACCACGGCGGCGTCACGGGCGCCATCGCGGGCAGCTACTTCTATTGCCGGCGCTTCAAGGCGGACTTCTGGAACCTGTGCGATCTCTTCTTCCCCATCGCGCCCCTGGGTTATACCTGCGGCCGCCTGGGCAACTTCATCAACGGCGAACTCTGGGGCCGCGCCACCATCGCCCCCATCGGCATGTACTTCCCCCTGGCTCCCGATTCCGGCACGCTCCGCCATCCGTCCCAGTTGTACGAGGCCTTCTTCGAAGGCGTCTTCCTCTTCATGGTCTTCCTTTTCCTGCGCAAACTGCGCCTGCCCAAGGGCGCCATGTCCGCAGCCTATCTCTTCGGCTACGGGTTCGTGCGCTTCTTCATCGAATTCTTCCGCGAACCGGACAAGCACCTGGGCTTCGTGCTCCTGGGGAAATTCTCGCGGGGACAGGAGCTGTGCGCCCTGATGATGCTGTTGGGGACGGCCCTGTTCGTCTACCTCAAGGTCCGCAAGACGCCGGCCGGGCCTCTGCCCGCGGGCTGATCCGCCCCGTCGAAGCGAGTCCGCAGTCCCTTCAGTGTCCGCAAAACGGCGGCTCGCATGGCACACCATCGCCATCAATTTCCAAATTGTGCTTGGATTCACGGAATCACCAACGACTCTTAAGTGATTTTCTTGTGCGTCGCCTCGAATCCGCATATTGCGCCCATGCTTTAAATTGAACGAAACGGATTCATTTTCGGAGGGGGGGATCGCGTGTGGCGCTATGCTGTGGCCGGTATTCTATTTTCGGTTTGCTTTTCCGCACCCGCTTTCGCTTTGGAGGTATCCGTAGTCCGGAATGAGAATGAAATCACTATCGGCAATTATGCCTTGTCGCGCACCTTCTCCATCGCCGATAACCGCGTGCGGACGCTGCGCATCCTCAACAAGCGCAATAACGCCACGGCCCTGGCGATGCCCTCCGATGAGTTCCGCTTGCGGTTGTCCCAAGGAGCGCAGGTGGACAGTACTGACTTCATCCTGAAAGCCTCGGATTTCACGCTGGTGTCGTGGACAATCAAGAATGGGACCTCCGGTTCGAAAACCCTGGCGTTCACCTTGAACAACGCCGCGCACAAGCTTCAAGTGGTGATGAACGTGGAGCTGTCTCCCACCCGTTTTTTCATGCAAAAGTACCTGGAGATTACGCGCCAGGACCCGATCACCCTGGAATTCGCGGAAGTGGACGTGGTGAAATTGCCGGGCGCCTTGCAGCCCTATACGCTGAGCTCTTTAACCACCCACAACGCCGGCGACGGCGGTACTCCAGACGCCTGGAAGCCGCCCTTGGGCCAACCCCTATACACGGATCCCAGCGGCCTGTTCTTCGGCGTCGAATTCGCGGCCTCGGTGAACCGGGTCAATGCCGGAGAGCTTTCGTCCGCGTATCTCTGGGGCCGGGACCTTCCGGCCCGGACCTACCGGACGTATTCCGCGGTATGCGGAGCGGCGAAGGATTCCCGATACGTCCGCAAATCCTTCCTCGAGTACATCGATTCCATCCGGATTCGCCCTTTGCACCTGCAAACCCAGTACAATTCCTGGTTTGAATACCAGACCTCGGTGACCAAAGCCAAGTTTGCCGCTTCGGTGCAAACCATCTCCACGCAGTTGTTCCAGAACCGAGGCACGACGCCTTTTAAGGTTTTCACCATCGACGATGGCTGGCAAAACTCCGGTTCGTTCTGGAAGGCGAATACTTCAAAATTCGATGCGGATTTCGCGACCACGCGTGGCGATGCCCAAAGCGTCGGCTCCAATCTGGGATTGTGGTTGAGTCCCATGGGCGGTTTCGGATCCCGCGCGACCCAGGTCGGGTATTTGAAAAGCCAGAACTACGAAGCCGTCAACACCATGATGTGCATCGCCGGCCCCAAATATATGGACGAATTGCAGAAGCGGATGCTGGAGCTGGTCGGACAAGGCGTCCGCTATTTCAAGCTGGACGGGATTTTCGGCCACCTGAACGATCGCGAATTCTGTCCTTATGGCCAACAGCATGGGCACCCCTATCATCCGAACTTCATCCTGAACCGGGCGAATCCGGATGATCCCAAATGGGACGAAATGAAAATCTATTACCTGACGGCGGGAATGGAAAAGTTCAACGCCATGCTGCAAGCCCTGCATGCCGCGAACCCGAACGTTTACGTGCTGGCCTCGAATGGGGCTTGGCTCAGCCCATGGTGGCTGATGAACGTGGACGCGGTGTGGATGATCGATGCCGGCGACGGTTCTCGTGGGACCACGCGCACGCCGCAAATCGTTTACCGGGACGGCCGCTATTATGGCCTGTACGTCCGGGACAAGGCGCAATTCCCGCAAGCTTCGATGTTCAATCATGAGCCGGAGAAGGCCGCCACGGATGCAAGCCTCACGGACTTCAAGCGTTATCTCTATATGCAGGCTTCCCGCGGTTCCGGCCTGTTCGAGTGGTACATGAAACCCGGCGTCATCACGAGCGAGGAGTGGGACGCTATCGCCGCCAATATCAAATGGGTGCAGGACAATTTCGGGATTCTCCGGCACGCGGAATACCATGGAGGCGATCCCACGCAGGGCAAGGTCTACGGCTACACGGCCTGGACTTTTTCCGACGGCATCGTCAGCATGCACAATCCGGGGACGGCTCCGCAATCCTATTCCTTCGTCCTGGATCAATCCATGGGCGTTTATCCCGGCAGCGGGCCGTTCACCGTGACCTCGCCCATCAATGCCGTCGCTCAGCCTGGTCCCTACGCTTACGGATCCACCATCAACGTGACCCTCCCGGCGCAGGAGATATTCGTCTGGAAATTTTCGGGATCCCAAGGCGCCAAAGGGTGCCCGGATTCCGGAGACCCCGGCTACAATCCCAAGGCAGGCGTGGAAGATCTTTCGCTTTGCCGGCCCGCGGTGACCGTGGCACCGCAACCCGCTCCGGCACCGGGACTGAAGGTCCTGGCCGGTAACGCCTCTTTTCGATTTTCCGCGTCCGTCCCTTATGCTTTGTCGCTGCGCGATCCTGCGGGACGGGAAATCCTGAGACAAGACGGCTACGGCAGCCATGTCGCGTTTCTTTCGGAAAGGATTCCGAACGGATTGTATGCATTGACTTTGCGGTACGGATCCGGATTGGGATTCGTGTTCCGGGATCGCGTAACCTTGGTCCGCTAGGGTTTCAATTCCATCGGTGCCGGCATTCCATTTTCAATTCCGGATGGCGCCCGATTCAGTGTACGCAGAATTGTTTCTCGCATGGCACACCATCGCCATCGCCGTCTATTTCCACGTTCGGGCAATTTTTCAGGTAAAACTCCGCTTCTTCGCAGGAAATCATCTCACTGCATCGGGTTTTCCCATTGCAACTGAAAGCCGGAAATACCTCTTCAACCTTCTCCGGGGCAGCCTCGACAGGCCTTGCCTGAATGGACCGGGAGCTCTTGGCGGGAGAGCATTTTTTGAATCCGAAAAAGGCCGATATCGCGATGAAGACTATCGAAACCAATTTATTCATAGTTCGGGCAATCTCGGTTTGTCCGACGATTGTACCGTCCATCCCAACATGGACGCAACTATCCGGAATCCCCGCTCCGGAAACCACCCGATCGTTTCGAGGTTGGTCCGGTCACGCGAGCTTAAGGGCATGGTTCTGAACATCCCCGGATTCGCGTGGCCGGGTAGCATTGCACGCTTGGGTTTCCGGTGGAACGCGGATAAACGACGGGCCTTTTCCCAAAAGGTTGAGCGCGCAGACGGGGTTGTCCGTCCGCTATGGATTCCGGCCGCGCTTGGACGTGGGGTATCAGGAGCATCGGGGCGCAATACAGCCGGCAGAAATCCGGACTGCCTTGGATGCTGGGCCTGGACAGGCTTCAGGATCCACTGTCCTTTGAGTTCTCCTGAAAAAAACCAGCTGATTCCCGTGATCCTGGGTAAGCTTTTTGGGAAGCATGGGTTTTTGGGGAACATGGGCGTTACGGGCGGGAAAGATCATTCCGTCGTATGGTTGTTTCCGGTCCGTGCGGGCCGGGTATCGCCGGGCGTGGCAGGATCGTTCGCCGCATACCGGCAGGATTATGGGCGATTCCGGTTGTTTGGCGGGCAAATGGCGGAGCTTGAAGACCGGACCTATCCGCCTACTTTGGCGGTGGAAATCCCCTTCCGACGGGAATGGCATACGCACGCTTGCATACGCACACTTTGCAAGAAACCCGCGGGCACATGTCGTGTCCATCCCTACGCGTCGTATTTTTGATAACTCGGGACAAATATCACCGTGCGTAGACAAGAGCGGATGCAAAAAATAGCTTTCACCCTTGTCTTTGGCGCCATTTCCGGACTGTATGCACGGTATTTCCACAGCGTCTTCTTTCCGCGCAGCCGATGATGCCGGCCTCGGGGAAAGCCATGCTCCGGCGCATGGATGGGGTTGCGGATTGGCCGCGCTGGCTTTGGCCGCATGCGCTCCCGTCCCGCTTCGGCCCGTTCCGCCTCCCGGATATCTCAACGCGGCCTCCGCGCGCGGCGCGGACCCGGTGTTCCAATTGTCGGATTCCACGCAGTGGACCGTGCGGGCCCAAGGCGATTCCAACCGCATCGATAGGCGCCAGGTTTCCTGGTTCCGGGTGGATCATCGCAATCCCGGCCTGCTGGAAACCCTGACCTTCCAGGACGATGAAACCACCGAGACCCCGCCCCGGATCCGCGTGCACGTGTTCCGCGCGGACGGGTCCATCTGGAACAGCGATGGATCGGGGATGGACCGGCGCCGCATGCGCCTGGCCGGCATCCTGTCCGGCAATGCGTTCGAGCGGACGGTGCGCATCCCCCGCTACGGGGAGGGCATGCTGATCCGCGTGGAGGTGCGGCAGACGGTGACGCGGCCGGAGTTCCGCAGCGGGGAGCTGTTGCGCGGCGGCTATGCCTGCGGCGCGCGCTGGATTTCCTTCCGGTATCCCGCCGGGTACGATCTGCGCGTGGGGGTGCGCAATGGGGAGGGCCTGGCCTTGCGGGCCGATACCGTGGAGGCGGAGGGCTTCCGGGAAGTGCGGGTCTCCGCCCAGGGCCTGGCGCCCACGCAGCCTTTCGATCGCCAGGCGTATCCGGAGGAGTGGTACGCGGGCCTGCATTTCAGCGTGCCGCCCGCGGGCAAGCGGTCCTGGACCTGGAAAGAGATCGGGGATCATTACCTGGGGATGATTTCCGGCAGCCTGGCGGCGGGGCCGGCCGTGCGCAAGGCCGCGGCGGGCCTGGCGGCGGAGGCCGCGGATTCCCTGGCGGCCGGGGCCTTCGCCCTGGTGCAGGCGCGCGTGCGCTACCTGGCCGATGAAGAGCGGCTCAACGCCATCGTGCCCAGGAGCCCGGAAAGCGTGATCGGCAACGGCTATGGGGATTGCAAGGAAATGGCGAACCTGCTGCGCGCCTTGCTGCACGAGAAGGGATTGGAGACGCAACTGGTCCTGACCCATTCCCCCGGCGCGCCGCAATTGCTGGAGGACTTCCCTTCCCTGGCGGGCTTCAACCACATGATCCTGGCGCGGGCGGTTCCCGGCGGGGCGATGCTCTATTACGATCCCACTACGGCCGCGGCGGGGGCGGCGTATTCCTGCCTGCCCTTGCTGTCCCAGAAGCTCCTGCGCCTGGCCCCGGGGGCCTCGCGGGTGGATACGCTGCGGCCGGCGCCGGGGTTCCGTAACCGGGTAGTTACCCACTCCGCCTTGTCGCACCGGGCGGGCGGGGGCTGGGACCTGCGCGGCACCGTGGCCCTGAAGGGCAAGGCCGCGTTCGATCTGGATCGGACCCTGCGTTACCGTTATCCGGGCCCGGCGGAGGCGCGCGCCGCCGTGCGCGCGTTCCTGGCCGCGGACTTCGGCATCCAGGCCTCCGAATGGGAATGGGTCCCGGCCGCGCCGGACAGCGTGCGCATCACGTACGCCATGCCCGCCGACGCCATGCTGGTCTCCTTGGGTTCCGGGGGCGTCAAGCTGGACGCGCCCGCCTTGATGGGCCTGGGAACGGGCCTCGGGGCCGGAGGATTGCGGGATGCGGAGGCGGAAGGGGAGCGGCGCCTCCCCGCGTTCGAGCAGGAGGATCATTGGACCCTGCCCCCCGGGTTCAGCCGCATCGGGGCGCGCGCGTTCCGGCGCGGGTCCGCGGAAGGCAACTGGTCGCAGGAAGAAGCGGGGCCGGTGCGCCGGTTCCGCTGCGAAGGCATGGCCTGGAAGGCCGGGGACGGTCCCGATCTGGCGGGGTTCCTGGACGCGCTTTCCGAATTCACCCTGGCCTCGGTCTGGCAATGATGGAGGGTATCATGGAAGTCACACGATGCGCTTGAGGCCCGCGCGTATCCGGCGCCCGGCTTGTCTCCCGTTCTGTGCCGCCGCGCTGCTGCTGGCGGGCTGCGCCGCCAAGCCCCGGGAATGGTACCGGGAGGCGGTGATGGCGCCTCCGGAGGTGGAAGCGGAATGGGCCAAGTACCATTGGTACGTGGCGGACGTGAAATACTCCTTCCATACCCGGGACGCCATCGAGGAAGGCTATAGCGGGCCCATGTCCTACGCCAACATCTACCTGGTGGTGAAGGCCCTGACCCAGGAAGGCGCGCAGATCGGCACCCTGAACATCCCCTATTGGAACCAGTCCATCCACGGCATGGACGTGGTGCTGCTGGATTCGAACGGGGTGAGCGTGCCGCTGGACCAGGCCGCCATCCTGTCCAATTACCGGGAGAAGGGCACGGTGGTCCTGCCCCGGGTCACCAAGGGATCGGTGGTGGCCGTGCACATCCGCCAGGGGCCGTTCCTGGTGCTGGACTATTGGGAATACCCCATGCAGGGGCTGGTGCCCACCTGGCGCAGCGCGTTCCAGTTCTCGTTCCCCAAGCGCATGCAATACGCCTTCAAGGGATACAACGGCCTGGCCGAGCCCGTGGCCGATACGCGCAAGCGATCGGAAACCAACCTGACCTGGAAGGCCGAGCGCATCCTGCCCCTGGACGCCCTGCCTTACCTGGACGCGACCGGGGCCCGCCCGCGCCTGGCCATCACCAGCCGCAAAAGCACGGCCGGGCAGGGCTATCCGGATTGGAAAGCCGTGGCCGCGTTCCGTTCCAAGGAGCATTTCTCCAAGGGCCTGACCGATCGCACCCGGGAGACCCGCAAGCTGGCCCGGCAGTTGACCGACGGTTCCCGGAGCGACAGGGACAAGGCGGCCGTGCTGCTCGATTGGGTGCAGGACAACGTGGGATTGGATCCGGAAGCGCGTTCCGGCATGGACCTGGATCGGGTTTTGGAGAACCGCCAGGGCGATCTGTGGCAATTGTCGGCCTTGTTGGCGGAGCTGTACGCCTCCGTGGGGCTGGAAAGCGAGATCCTGCTGACGCGCGATAGGACCCAAGGCGGCCTGGACTCCGCCATGGTCACGCCCAGCGCGGCCTGGGAGCCGGTGGTGGTGGTTCGCGCCGAGGGCCGGGAATGGGCCGCCCTGCCCCATGCGCGCGCCTACGGGCTGGGGGATTATCCCGCGGAGCTGTACGGCCTGCAGGGGCTGTCCCTGAAAACCGGATCCATCCGCCCGCTGCCGGAACCGGCCTATCCTTCCGCCTTCGTGGGCGTCACCCAGGAGGTGCGGCTGGAGGCGGCCAAGGAGCGGACCCTCACGGTGGAACTGGACGGTCCCTGGGCCGGCATGGCCCGCACGGACTGGTATGCAGGACGTTACCCGGACCTGGCGGGGTTCTGCCGCTCCTTCCTGGAAAGCATCGGGTTCCAGGGTTCGGTGCTTTCATGCAGCGAGGCCGGGATGGAAGGGCGCAATCGGCCCCTGATCCTGGAGCTGACGGTGGCGAACGCCTGGACCTGGGCGGAGCGGGACGGGGTGCGCCAATGGTCGCTGCCCGATCTCTTTTCACGCCCGGCCTGGTTCTACGACAGCGCCCGGGTGGACGGGTACCATTTCCCCTTCGCCCAGACGCGGCGGGAAACCGTGCGGTTCCTCGCGGCGCCGGGCATGCGCCTGGAACTGCGGGTGCCCTGCCGGGAAGGCAGCGACTCCCTGCTGGAAGTCTCCTGC
>DATENA010000238.1:0-35067 GCA_035275285.1 Fibrobacteria bacterium
GCCAGCCTGGCGGCGGCCCTGAATCCCCCGCAATTGGAAGCCGTCACCCATGGTCCCGGGCCCCAGTTGATCCTGGCGGGCGCCGGGTCGGGCAAGACCCGCGTCCTCACCTTCAAGATCGCCTGGCTCATCCGGGAGCGGAACGTGCGCCCGTGGGAGATCCTGGCGGTGACCTTCACCAACAAGGCCGCCCAGGAAATGCGCCAGCGCATCTCCGGCCTCATCGGGTACGCGGGGAACCTGCGCTGGGTGGGCACCTTCCACTCCATCTGCGCGCGCCTGCTCCGCTTCCACGCCGCCCGCCTGGGCTATACGCCCAACTTCACCATCTTCGACACGGACGACCAGAAGCGCTTCATCAAGCAGATCCTCAAGGCGGAGCGCTTGGAAGACGACGCCCGATTCTCCCAGGACGCGGTGCGGGCCTTCATCGGCCGGCACAAGAACCAGGGCATCCCTTCCACCCAGGCCAAGCTCGATGCGGAGGATCGCTACGAAGAGCGCATGGCGCATCTCTACCATCGCTACCAGGAAGAGCTGCAGAAGAACAACGGCATGGACTTCGACGATCTCATCTTCATGGCCATCCGCCTGCTGGAATCGTTCCCCGAGGTGCGCCAGGTGTTCGCGGCCGGGTTCCGCTACATCCTCATCGACGAATACCAGGACACCAACAAAGCCCAGTACCGGCTCATCCGCCTGCTGGTGGGGGGCCACCACAACCTGGTGGTGGTGGGCGACGATGACCAGAGCATCTACGGTTGGCGCGGCGCCGACATCGGCAACATCCTCAGCTTCCAGAAGGATTTCCCGGAAGCGCGCGTCACCAAGCTGGAGCAGAATTACCGCTCCACCGCCAACATCCTGGGCGTGGCCGGCTCGGTCATCCGCAACAACAAGAACCGGATGGACAAGACCATCTGGACGTCCAACGAGCCCGGCTCCAAGATCACCATGCTGGAATTGGACGACGAGATCCTGGAGGCCGCCTGGGTGGCGCGCCGGATACGCGAGGACGACAGGTTCAAGCCGGGCGACACGGCGGTCTTCTACCGCACCAACGCCCAGTCCCGCGTGATGGAAGACGAACTGCGCCGCCACCGCATCCCCTACCTGATCGTGGGCGGCATCCGGTTCTACGAGCGCAAGGAGGTCAAGGACCTGATGGCCTACCTGCGCGCCATTTCCAATCCCAGCGACAGCGTGGCCCTGGACCGCATCATCAACGTGCCCAAGCGCGGCATCGGGGACAAGAGCATCAACGCGATCAAGGATTTCGCCTTCGACAACGGCCTCTTGCTCATCGACGCCCTGCGCCTCCCGGAAAAGGCGGGCCTTTCCTCCGGCGCCGCCAAGCGCATCACCGAGTTCGCCGCCTTGCTGGACACCCTGCGCGTCCTGGCGGCCAACGAACCGCTGCCTTCCCTGATCGCGGAGATCATCTCCCGCACCGGTTACCGCGCCCACCTGGAAGAGGAAGGCACGGACGAAGCCTTGGATCGCCTGGCCAACGTGGAGGAACTGGTGTCCGCGGCCCAGGATTTCCTGCGCCGCCGCACGGACGGCGAACTCGACCAGGCCAACGATCCCGACGCGCCCGAGGCCGAGCGGGCGCAGTACGCGTTGGAACTGAAATTCCCCCTTCCGGAAGAGGCGGGCGACGCGCCGCCCGCGGACAACGGGCGCCTGCAGGACCTGGACCTGTTCCTCCAGGAAATCTCCCTGCTGGCCGATGCCGACGGCCTGAAGGCCAGCCAGGAAGCGGTCACGCTGATGACCGTGCACAGCGCCAAGGGGCTGGAGTTCCCGCGCGTCTTCGTCACCGGATTGGAAGACGGGCTTTTCCCCATGATGCGCCAGGACGGGGACGGGGACGTGGAGGAGGAACGGCGCCTGTTCTACGTGGCCGTGACCCGCGCGCGCCGGGAGTTGAGCTTATCTTACGCCCATCGCCGGCGCCGGTACGGCATGTACCAGGAATCGGTCGGATCGCGTTTCTTCCGGGAAATCGACAAGCAATACCTGGAGATAGCCCGTCCCGCTCCCAGCCCCTATTCCCGCTCCGGCTTCGGAAGCGGCGGGGGAGGGTACGGCGGCGGTGGGGGCGGTTACGGCAGCGGCGGCGGCGGATCCCGCGGCCGCTTCGGCGGGTATTCCGGAGGCGGCCTGGGCACGGCGGGCGGGCGCGGCAGCGACGATTTCGGAGCGACGCCTACCCCGGACTACGAAGATTACAGCCAGGAGCAGGAAGTCGGCTACCGCAAGGGCCAGCGCGTGCGCCATGACAAATTCGGCGAGGGCACGGTGGTGGGCCTGGACGGCTCCGGGGAATCGGCGCGGGTGCACGTGACCTTCGGGGATCATATCCGGCGCGTGCTGATGGTGAAGTACGCCAAGCTGACCGTTGTCGGGTGAGCGGCTCACCTTGATAGGCTGAATCCCGGATCACTTTCGGTACTTTTTCCGCCCCTCCTTGATGGCCGAAAGGATGTCGTTTTGCGAAAGCCCTTTCGCATCCACTCCTTTGATATCCAGAGGGGACTTCGCTTTCGCTTCCATCAAACCTCCACGATGTCCAATTTTTCTTTTCTCGCGACGGCGAGCAATCCGCTATCCAGTGACAAGATCGGAACCTTACTCTGTTTTGCGCTGACTATCATGTACGCATCGCATGCGTAAATCGAATGCTTGGCGACGAAGGAGATGACTGAGTTCAAATCCACTTCCACCGTCTGAACGGGAATTTTCGAATATTCTTCAACGACTTCCAACCCCCTTTCGGAGGGCATGATACCCTGGGCCGGATCCCCGGTTCCGGAGCTAGATTGAGGCCATAGTTCCGATCGGGGGGAGAACGTATGGAATCCAGGACCTGGGCGGCCGCCTTCGCCTTCGCCTTCCCTTTGCTCGGGGAAGGGTTCGCGCAAACGGCCGCTCCCTTTTCCTTCCGCAAGGTCCTGCTCAATCCCCAATTCTATTCCGAAGGCATTTACTTCGGCGATCTCAATCGCGACAGGGTCCCGGACATCGTTTCCGGCCCGTATTGGTATCCGGGTCCCGCCTTCGAGCAGAAGCGCGCGTTCCGCACCCCGCAATCCGCGCCTTTCCCCATCTCCGGGGACTCGGATTGCTATTCCGTATGGGTCTGGGATTTCAACGGGGACGGCTGGCCGGACATCCTGTCCCTGCGGCGGCCCGGGGGCGCGGAGGCGGTCTGGTACGAGAACCCCAAAGGGGCCGAAGGGACCTGGGCCGAGCACGTCGCCTTCTCCCCCGTGGAGAATGAAAGCGCCACGTTGCTGGACATGGACGGCGACGGCAAGCCGGAGCTGATCACCAATTCGAACGGCTTCGGCGGCTGGGTGCGGCCCGATTGGGCCGATCCCGCCAAGCCCTGGACTTTCCGCGCGGTGACCCGGAAAGGGACCTGGGGGCAATTCACCCACGGCATCGGAGCGGGGGACGTCAACGGCGACGGCCGCCTGGACCTGTTGTTCCCCACGGGTTGGTGGGAGCAGCCCGCGACTCTTTCCGACGCGCCCTGGACGCAGCATGCCGGCGCGTTCTGGGCCCAGGCCGCGCCCCAGGAAGGCCCAGGAGGGGCGCAAATCTACGCCTATGACGTGGACGATGATGGGGACAACGATGTGATCACGAGTCTGCAAGCCCATGGCTGGGGCCTGGCCTGGTTCGAAAACCAGAACCGCGGCGACGCTTTCACGAAGCACCTCATCATGAACACGCCGGAGGAAAAGCCCAAGTACGGGGTCGCCTTCGCCCAGCTCCACGCCGTGGCGCTGGCGGATCTGGACGGCGACGGCCTCGAGGACATCGTCACCGGCAAGCGGAAAGGGGCCCATGGCAATGGCCTGGGAGCGGAATTGGATTCCCCCGCGGTGCTCTACGGGTTCCGGCTCACGCGCCCGGCCGGCCGGGCACCGGTCTACCAGCCGTTCCTCATCGACGGCACGGCGGGGATCGGCACCCAGCTGACGGTGCAGGACGTCAACGGCGACGGCTCTCCGGATATCCTCACCGCACGCCGCGACGGCGCCTTCGCATTCCTGAACCGGAAAGCCTTCACGGGATTGCCGGGGCCCCGGAGCCGGGAAGGAGCGCGTCCGGATCCGGGCGCGCCCGCGTTACCCTCGTTCTGGCGCTTCCGGGGCTGGGACGCGCTGGGCCGCGCCCTCGGTTTTTTCCCGTTCCCGTAACTGCCGAGTGGGCCTGCAAGCTTCGTATTGGATTATCTTTTGGCTGCGCGCCTCAAAGTGGAATAGGATGAGACTTTATCCGCTTGGATTACTCCTTTTGATCGGATGCGCCGCGGCCCCTCCCGAACGGCCGGCCCCTGCCCGTCCCGGGGATTATGCGGCCGTCATCGCCTATCTCAAACGATACGTGGCCCATGAACTCAAGGGCCACAAGCATCGCGCCGTGAGCATCGCGTTGGTGGAGGATCAGCGCGTCCTCTGGGCGGAAGGGTTCGGATCCGCTCCTTGATCCGGGCCAATTCGTCCGGATTGTTCAGGATAGCGGGCCGGAAAGGCGCAGCCGTCGAGCATGCGATCTTGCAAATGAGCGGAAAAACTCAAGAAAGCCGACTTTACAGCCCGTTCCGGCGACAGGGAAACCCGGAATTTCTATCTTAGCCTTTTGGCCTTGGCCGCCCTCTCTGGGCGGTCTTTCCGGTGGGTACATCCTGGACGCGGCCTTTGGAGGGGATTCATGGAAGTCAACCGCGAACAAGTGCTGCGCATGGCCAAGCTCTCCCGCCTGGAGCTTTCCGATGCCGAGGTGGAGAAAATGACCGGCTCTCTCAACCAACTCGTCGAATACATGGCCGTGCTCAAGAAAATCGACCTCAAGGACGTGGAACCCATGCTCGCCGTGGACACCTCCTCCCGGCCCCTGCGTCCGGACGAGGTCGCCCCCAGCCTGGACAAAGAGCTCGCCTTCCGCAACGCTCCGGCCGTGAACATGGATCACTTCTCCATCCCCAAGGTCATGGGCGGATGAGCTTATGACCCGCAAGGTCAGTTGCATCGTGCCCGCCCGCCTGGCATCCAACCGGTTCCCCGGCAAGATGCTGCATCGCCTCCTGGGAACCCCCATCGTCGTCCATACCCTGCGCCGCGCCCAAGAGGCCGGCTGCTTCGATGAGATCCTGTGCCTGACCGATTCCCATGCCATCCGCGATGCCGTGGTGGAGGCGGGTTTCCGCGCCGAACTCACCGGCCCGGCCGCCAACGGCACCGAGCGCATCGGCAAATACCACGATTATATCGCCCACGATCTGATCGTGAACCTCCAGGGAGACGAACCCGTCTTCTCGCCCCAGGCCCTGCGCCTGCTCTACCGGGCCCTCACCCTGGAACCCGATTCGGTCCACGTCCTGGTCCATGATCGTCCCGCTTCGCGGGAAGATCTGGCCGACCCCAACCGTTGCAAAGCCGGCCTGGACGCCGAGGGCCATGTCCTGGACTTCTATCGTCTGGCCCCGCATCTTTCCGGCGGCGCGGGCGCCTTGGCGGAATCCCGCCTGCAAATGGGGAGTTATGGTTACCATAAGGCCTATGTCCGCCGCTATGCCATGGCCGCCCCTTCCGGACTGGAACTTTCCGAAAGCCACGAACTATTGCGTGACCTTGGGGCCGCGCCCGTCCGGGCGCACGTCTGCCCGTTTCCCAGCCAGGCCGTTGACGTTCCCCAAGATGCCGAAATCGCTCTAGCCTTACTCCAGCAAGGCCTCCCGGCCACCGGTGCTTCCCCCGGGGCCCCGAAAGAGGTGCCCGCCGGCAGTGCCGAAGGCCCGTTCAATATGGCTATAATTGCCGAGATCCAGAATTAGGAAGGTTGCCCACGTGTCCAAGCCCCGGAAAGCCAGTACCAAGTTCATCGTCGTAACCGGGGGGGTCCTCTCGGGTCTCGGCAAGGGCATCGCCGCCGCCTCCATCGGCAACCTCCTCTCCGGCCGCCTGAAGGTCATTCCCGTCAAGTGTGACGGCTATCTCAACACCGATCCCGGCACCATGAACCCCATCGAGCACGGCGAGGTCTTCGTCCAGGACGACGGCGGGGAAGTGGACATGGACTTCGGCCACTACGAGCGCTTCATGGGCATCGAGACCAAGTTCCATTGGAACCTCACCATGGGCAAGGTCTTCAAGAACATCCTCGACAAAGAGCGCCGGGGCGATTACCTGGGCAAGACGGTCCAGTTCATCCCCCACGTGACCGATTCCATCAAGAACTGGTTCCACGAAATCGCCTCCAAGGAGAACGCGGACGTCCTCCTCATCGAAGTGGGCGGCACGGTGGGCGATCTGGAGAACCAATTCTACCTGGAAGCCATCCGCCAATTGAAGCGGGACGTGGGCGAGGACAACCTCATCTACGTGCACCTGACCTACGTGCCGGTGCCGGAGGGCGTGCACGAGCAGAAGTCCAAGCCCACCCAGATGAGCGTCCGCCTCCTCAACGAGAAAGGCATCGAGCCCGACATCATCATCGGCCGCTGCCCGGAGCTGCTGAACCCGTCCATCAAGGAGAAGATCGCCTCCTACTGCAACATCTCCCCCAGCGCCGTCATCTCCGGCCCGGACGTGCGTTCGGTCTACGAGATCCCCCTCATCTACGAGAAGGAAGGCCTGCCCGAACTCCTGCACACCGCCCTGGGCATCTACTCCCCCCCGGACCTGCGCCAATGGGACACCTGGGTCAGCAACATCAAGAACAACCAGGACCATCCCCGCAAAACGGTCACCATCGCATTGTGCGGCAAATACACCACCCTGGAGGATTCCTACGCCTCCGTGGTGGAAGCCCTCACCCATTGCGGCGCGCACCTGAATTGCAAGGTCGCCATCAAGTGGGTGGACACCGCCAAGCTCGCGGACACAGCCAGCGTGGAGGCCGCCCTGCAAGGCGCCCAGGGCGTCATCGTGCCCGGCGGCTTCGGCCATCGCGGCATCGAGGGCAAGATCAAGGTCATCCAGTACGTCCGCGAGAAGAACATCCCCTACCTGGGCATCTGCTACGGCATGCAACTGGCCGTGGTGGAGTTCGCCCGCCACGTGGCCGGCCTCAAGGACGCCAACACCACCGAGGTCCGCGAGGAGGGCGTCGCCGTCCCGCATCCGGTCATCGACATCCTCCCCGGCCAGAAGAACCTGTCCAACAAGGGCGGCACCATGCGCTTGGGCGGCCACGACGTGGAAATCAAGCCCAATAGCGTCGCCTACCGGATCTTCGGCAACAAGGCCATGGTGCGCCAGCGCTTCCGCCACCGCTACGAGGTCAACCCGGAATACATCAAGCCCCTGGAAGACAAGGGCCTGGTCTTCTCCGGCAAGCATCCCACCGAGAACATCATGCAGGTGATGGAATTGCCCGACCACAAGTTCTTCATGGGCTCCCAGTTCCATCCCGAGCTCACCAGCAATCTGCGCAATCCGAGCCCGCTTTTCTATCACCTGGTCAAAGCCGCCCTCTCGGAGTGAGCCGCCGCATGGTCCCCGGCGAACGCGGAATGAGGTAACATGGCCCGTCTGGTCATCTGCGACGACGAAAGCCACATCACCGACATCATCGCGCGCTTCTTCCGCGAGAAGGGCCACGAGGTGTTCGGCACGACGCGCGGCGAGGAGGCCCTCCAGCACGTCCTGGACAAGAACGCCGATCTCCTGATCACGGACATCGCCATGAAAGGCTTCTCCGGCCTGGACCTGCTCCGGAAGATGAAGGACGCCGGCTCGGACGTGCCGGTCATCGTCACCACCGGCAATCCCTCGCACAACTCGGCCGTGCAGGCGCTCCGGGGCGGGGCCTTCGATTACGTGGTGAAGCCGTTCCACCTGGAAGAGATCGCCGAGCGGGCCGAAAAGGCCCTGAGCGCCAAGCGGGTCAAGGACGAAAACCTCCTCTACTCGAAGCTGGTCTCCCTGCATTCGATTTCGCGCGTGACCGCCGAAGCGGCTTCCCTGGAGGAACTGTCCACCAAGGTGATCAAGCTGGGCACGCGCCTCACCGGCTCGGACGGGGGATGGTATTGGGTGAGTTCGCCGGAATCGGACACGGCGATTTCCGCGGCCAGGGTGCTCTACCCGGAGGCGGACAACCTGGGCTCGCATGCGTTCCTGCTGAAGCTGGCGCGGTCGGTGGCCGAAAAGGTGGACATCGAGGTGACCGATGCCGGCGCGGACCAGGGCGGCCCGGGAGCCTGGTACCTGTCCCTGCCCGTGGAAGTGGGCTCGGCCCTGCACGGCGTGCTGATCTTCCGCCGCCGGAAGCCCGCGGCCAAATACGATGCCGTGGACCTGGAAGTGTTCAACCAGCTCGCGGCCACCTTCGCCTTGGGCATCCGCGCTTTGGGGCTTTTCCCCAAGGCCGCGGCGCCGGACCTCTCCGAAGGCGGCAAGGCCCTGGAAGCCTGGGCCCGCCTGGTGGGGCAGATGGTGGACGAGCATTGCGCCGGCTACGAGGCCAAAGGCGAGCGCGTGGAAGGCCTGGGCCGCATCCTGATGAAGGAGATGAACTGGCCCGCGGAGGCGGCGGAGTCCTGGCCCCTGGTGTGCCGGATCTACGATATCGCCAAGGTGCGCGTGCCCCAGAAGATGCTGGAGAACCGCATGGTGCTGGCCGAAGACGAACTGGAGTTCGTGCACGCCCAGGCCGCCTGGGCCTGCGAGCGGGTGAGCAGCATCCCGGGGCTGGAGACGGCGGCGCGGGTGCTGGAGGATTTCCAGGAAAGCTTCGACGGCTCCGGCCGGCCCAGGGGGATCCGGGGCCGAGCCATTTCGCCGCTGGCGAGGCTGCTGGCGGTGGCGGACGCCTACGTGTCCATGCGATCGGCCCGGCCGTACCGGGGAGCGCTCACCGAGTCCGAGGCCCTCGAAGTGGTGCGGCAGGGGGCCGGGAAACGGTTCGATCCGGAAGTGGTGCTGGCGTTGAGCAAGGCCAGGGGGATTTGAGGTTTAAAAGCAACATTGAATCCCGATTCCGGGTTCAATGTTGCTTTTAAACAACTTCCACGATATTTTTTTATCTGCCCTGAAATGATGCATTAAAGCAGATTATGTCGGCAACGAGGTGATTATCCGGCTCGACCCTCATGAATCGGCGCTGCTCCCAGAAGGAGATTCAAGGCGTTTCGATCAGGTATTCGGTATTCGTTCTCCCCGGAGCGGCTTTCGGTTTTTCCCGGCTCGGGCTTTTGGTTTGGCCTTTGGCATTAAAAAGCCGGTGCCTGGATTCTTCCGATCGCATAGGGTTCGCATTAATGCTGACGGGTGTTTGCGCATATTGAAAATCTTCGATGTAGCATTTTTCACTCAGCTGCAAAATCTGTTTCTTGGTTATCCATAAGTACGGCCCAAGCACATACCTATGCGCGGAGTCAACGGTGAACGTTTCGACTTCGAATGGATCCCAACTCGTCATACGTTGCAATTGGAAGTTCGAATTGAGGTCATTCGCCCAAACCTTCAAATATCCCATCCGTTCGGCTTCGGAAACCTGGCCTTGCAACCTGACCCCCATCTCTCCGCTGAATCCGATGACCGTGCATCCCGAAGCCGAACCGCAGTCCCCATGAACCAATTCTACATGCGCCGAATCCTGAGCCGTATCGATCCAAGGATGCAAGGTCAGAAAAGGAGATTGGAGACGAGGTTCGAAAGCAATGCCCAGGCAATCGGCGGCCTTGGACGCTATGGCGCAAATGCAAAGACAAAGACAAAGTACACTGTATTTCATCGTTTTTTTTCCTTTCGGCATGTTGCCTCCTTGATGCTCAAAGTGCATGATCTTTTGCCCATGTCCAAACTATAGAATAATAGAAAAAATTGCCCGCGGGTATTCTATTGACCAATTTTCGAATAGAAGCACAATAAGTGGCATTTGCTGTTAATGCGGACGCAGGAACATCGATAATTTCCACATTTCCATTGTAACTGACCGAGGATGCCGATGCATTCACGGGTTGCTCCGTGGGTTTATGAAAAAACAAATCCAGATCGCTTAAGCGATTATCCATGGCCGGCGAACCGTCCGGATTCTGCGTAACAGGATTGCTACCCCATGTCAATACAATGCGGAGATGATATCCGGAAGGCTTTGTGGCCGGAATTTTGATGTTGTATTTTAAATAAGGTGATGTATCAAAATTTTCTGCCGTTATCGCCGCCGCGCCAATTCCATCGATCACTGCGGCCTCCCCCGGATTCACTTCGGTATGGTTTCTTGCAAACTTGACGGCTTTGGCCCCGGAAACCACACCGGCCCCGTCATTCCCATCCACATTACTGTTCCATTCGCCGCCATCTACGTTTTGGGCCGTCGCCAGAAGGACCGCCCTGACTTTTTCCGGCCAATTTATCATTACATTCCTATTCGAGCTGATGACGCATGCCGCGATTCCGCTCAGGTTAGGGGCGCTATAACTGGTTCCGGACCAAATCGGTTGCGGAACACAAGCGTCGGTCATGGACTGATTATCGGGTGTGATTCCGGGTGCAAGAATGTAAGGCATCTCCCGGTCGCCCGAACCATATGAATACAAAGAGTTTGCAGGCATCAGTTCCAATCCGCCGTAGCGCGCCTTGGGATTGCGAGCCTGGCTGACGGCCCCCCCGCGAGAGCATGGATCCAAAATGGAATTGTTATTGGGCAAGAATTGGTAATGGTTCAAATTAACATGCTGGACATTTCCCACGCTCATGGAATTGTAGCTTTGCCAATTCACCTCGAATTGAAGGCCTTGGTTTCCGGCCGGATTGGAGAAAAAAGGGAATGGCCACTGGAGCGCCATTTGGTCCATAAGCAGGAACTCACCCCAATTGGCATCATATGCCTTTGTTTGATCGACCAAAGGGCATAGCGGGTTCGCCGGTGCCCGGGCATAACTCAGGCTCACCGTTCGGATATCATTCTCCACAATCCAGCTTGAGATGCCGAACCCGTCGTATGATGGTTCCGTGAATTCGTGGCCCCTATGGAATAGCGTCGCCTTGGGAGCGGCGTGCATTAAGCATCTTAAGGTTTGCTGGCTATGCTCCCAAAACGTCCAATCGTAGGTCAAGGTTGGTTTAACCGTCTGGATCTTTAGCTGGGACACGGTTTCGTCAATTCTGCTCGTATTGAGGTTCGCACAGCCCACAAGGTTTCCATTTGGGACCAAGCTCCCGTCGGGATACCTAAGATTCAAAGCCGATCCCTTTTCAATGGTGGCGACTTCGATACCCGATCCGAGTGCATCGGACGGCATTTCACTCGCTGGATTATATGCCGAATTTGCCAGCGAACTGAATGGCTGACTGGAAGGCGCGTATGACTCCCGCTTCCGAATCGAGAGGATATTGGGATCCTGTTTGAGAAGCTCCAGTTGGGCTTTGGAGAGTTTGACTACGGGATCTTTTTCGAAGCCACCCGATGCCGTTTTTGCGTCCGCAATGTTCTTCATTCCATGCCGCTTGAAAATCGTCTCCAGGCTCACCTCCGGCTTGGATAAAGACAATACCATTCTGGTATGTTCTTTCAATTCGGCATTTGAATGGGAAGTTTTATCCATGAGGGTCATGTTTGGCATTAAGGGAGTGACGATCACCTCCAAGGAGTCCGAAGCGGACAGGCTTTCGAAAGTTTCCCTGAGCTCGGCAGAGATGGCTCCGTATTTCCGGCGCTCGGCCAGTTTTTCGTTGTCTTCCAGCTTGACGAGATCACTGGCGGATTTGACCCTATGAGATGTTGAAACGATGTCAATAGTCAATTTTTCCAGATTCCGGACTTTCTTTACCTCAATGATTTCATTCCCCAGCGTAAGCGGGAATTTACGCATGCTCTTGGAAATCACAGATTCCGAATGAGGTGCGACCGGAAATGACAGAGACGTAAAACAAAGAATAGCTGAAAAATAATTGAAGCTAGACATTTAGTATGGTTCTCCATAAGAAACAGGGCTCAAATAAATTAGCGAGCTTGGCCAAGAAAATTAGCGAGCTTGGCCAAGACAATCTAATATGAGAATGTGCACTTCCCAACCAAAAATCGGTAAGTTTATTGACTTGAGAGTCCGAAGTTTTCCTACGCGCACATAGCTTGATTTCCCTCGGCCTGCTCGGCGGGTGTGGCTGCTGCCGCGCCCAGGGCTTCCACGATCCGATTTATGGATTGACCCGGGTCATCCGTCATTCCGGAGAAAATGCGGCAGGTCTTTTCCAACACGCGTTTCATCGTCGCTTCCGATTGGAGCGCAATCACGGTTCGCCGGTACTCCGTGTCTTGCTCCCTTACCTTTGCTGGCACTTCGGCGGCCGGGATTTGCGTGATCCCCTGGGCGATGTCGGCTACCTGAAGGAATACATGGTAAGACTCGAACTTCTCCCACACCCGCTTTGAGAACGCCGGCGTCATGCGATGCGTGTACCGGTCACCCCCCCCCAATTCGCCGTGCCTTGGGTAGAGCATAGGTCCAGAAGTGATATGCGAAAGCGCCGATGGAGTGGACGGCGGATTTGAAGGAAGCTACGATTTTGAAACGGATCCCTAATAGTAACATGTACGATACATCATATTTCAGACACGCCCAACTGAACTATATCTACCGGATGAAAAGCCGCACGGAGTATGTCTGGCCCGAATCCTTAGGCAGGATCAAGAAGGAGAACGGAGTGTTCAAGAGATTCAAAGCGATGGTGGATGTGTTGATCAGCCTGGAGCTGCGAATTTCTACCTTGAAATCCGAATTGGAAAAGGGGCGCCGGTAGACGGAATCAGGCCCGAGAACTCCGGGTTCTCAAGTTAGAAAGTTTGACTTGGCTCAGTAAGACCACTTAGAAGACATTCTCAATGCCAGTTTATTCCTTGAAGAACCGCAGCCGATACCCCGCCCGCGCGGTCTTGAGCACCGCGATGTAAACGCCCGGCCGCAAAGGGGCTCCCGTCAACGCCATGCGGCCCCCCTTCGCCGCTCCCAGGCCGGCGACCGTCCGGCCGCGCCAGTCGACGATTTCCCCCTCCACCGGGCCTTCCCCTCCCAGACCCGTCACTTCCAGGCTACCCTGGGCGAAGCGCGCCGAGGCCGCGGGCCGCGCGGGCGCGGCGTCGCGGGCGGATACGGGCGTGGGGCGCACCTTCTGGATGGCCGCCGAGGCGTCCAGCTTGCCGTAGCCCCAGGACGGGCTGGGGGAGGCCAGCGCGCCGGTGAACCCGTCCCGGTACGCCGTCTGGGTCAGATAGGCCTTGGCCTGCGCGCCCGTCAGCCCGGGATCGAGCTCCAGCATCAAGGCCACCGTCCCCGTGGCGATGGGCGCGGCCTGGGACGTGCCCTCCGCCGCAATGTACCGCCCCGTCAACCGGGCCGGATCCGGCCAGACCCCGATGAAGGGCAACTGCCATCCGGCCGGATGGGTCACCGCGGAGCTCAGGGCGGCCATCAGGGCGCTCCCCGGGGCGCATAGGTCGGGCTTGATGCGGCCGTCCAAGGTGGGGCCGCGGCCGGACCAGACCGCCAGCTCCCCGACTTTTTGCGTGATGAGATCGGCGTGCGAAGCGCCGAGATAATCGACGAACACGTTCTTGGACACGTATCCTCCCACCGACAGGACGCTTTTGGCGGTGCCGCCCATTTCGCTGATGGAGTAGGCGCTGTCCCCGTCCCTGAACCCCTTGATGCCCAGGGATTGCAGGGGCGTGCCGGCGGCGTTCCAGACATGCACCGCGCCCGGGCCCGCCATCCGGAACCCGGCCAGCAACCCTTGCAGATCCGCGAGGGAATCCTTCTCGGTGGCTTCCACGATCAGTTCCGCATGCGGCCGCCGGTTCCCGGAGTTGGCCCTCTCCGTCTGCAAGGTCACGGCGATCCGCACCGTTTTGCCGGTCCGGGGATTGGTCCAGGCGACGGTATCGAAGACGGGACGGGTCCTGACGGTGGCGGTGGAATAATACAGGGAGGACACGGTATAATCCCCGCTGGCCGAGTCCAGCAGCAGCGCCTGGAACTTGAACGGCTTCCCGTCCTCCCCCCACATGGCCAGGGCCGCGGGAAGCGCGCTGAAGGCGCCCAGGGTATCGGAGGCCCCCAGGTCCAGGACCGCATGCAACCGATTGTCGCCATCGTTGCCGGCGGCGCCCACGACGATGCGGCCGGGAGCGGCCAGGGAATCGAGGAAGCGATCGAACAGGGACGTGCCGTCATGCGGCCCGAAGTGCCCGTTGCTCAGGCTCAGGTTGACCACGCAGGGCATCTTGAGCGAATCGGCCACGTGGAACATCCATTGGATGCCGTTGGCCACGTTGGTCTCGAAATCGGCGTCCTTGTTCTTGGTGCTGAGGTTGACGCCGATCAGGGACGCCTCCGGCGCCACGCCGTAGAAGGGGTTGCCGGAGCCGGAACCGGCGGCGCAACTGGCCACGTGGGTGCCGTGGATGTCGGTTTCATGCTGCCCGAACGCGGAGTCGGCCTGCAGCTGCGCCTGATAGCGGACCTGGCCCAGATTGTAGGGCGCGCCTTTTTCCTTGGGCAGGTTGGGATCCCAGATCCCCACGAAGCGGGTCCGTCCCGCCGTGTCCAGGAAAGCGGGGTGATGGGTGTCGAACCCGAAATCCACCAGGCCCACCAGCACGCCCTTGCCGTTCACGCCCCGGGGATTGGGCTTGGGGCCCCAATTGAGGATGCCGTCGATGCGGCTGAGCTGCCGGGCCGCTTCCATGGCGGGGCGCACGGGCCGCGCGGGATGGATCTCCAGGATCCCCGGAGCCTCGTACAAGAACCGCAAGGTGGCGGGATCGCCTTCCAAAGTGGCGAAGCCTTTGTAGAGCGTCACCAGCCGCCAGCCGTAGGCTTCCAGCGACCGCGCCTCGAAGTCGCTTGCGACCGAAGCCAAGGCGCTTTGGCGCCGGCCTTCCGGCGGCAGGGGATAGGCGGTGGCGGCGGTCGGCTTGGCCAGCGCCGCGCGCGGAGCGTCCAGGGTGAAGGTGCCCAGGCACCGGCCCAGGGAGGCGGCGCGGCTTGTAGACCAGGATCCCAGGGCCATGGCCAGGATCGGCGCCAGCGCCGTCCGCGGAAACAGGGTCATGCGCGACTTTCCATGAAGGTACCTAACATCCATATTTTAACCGCAGGCAACCAGGAGCGGGAATGGGAATATAGGTCCCGATTCCCCCCGGGGCGCTAGCGGTTTTGGAGGCATGCCCTGACCGCACCCGCCGCGTACAGCGGCAAATGGATCACTTTTTCTTCCCGCATCGCCCTTCCCGAGTACAAACGCACCCCCGCCGGGCTGTTCGGATGCGAGCCGAGAAAACTGTGGAGGCTCTTCAACGTCCCCGAGGCGCCGGACTTCACCTCGATAGGCAGCACCTTGCTTCCGGATGCGATCAGATAATCCACTTCCGCCTGGCTGTTGAGCGCCTCCCGCACCCAGAAATAAAGCTCCGGTTCCCGGTCCGGCGGAGCGCAGGCCAGCAGTTCCTGTCCCGTGAATTGCTCCGCCACCGCGCCCCGGTGGACTCCCAGCAGGTCCGGCGCTTGCACCAATTGCGCGTCGATTTGCAGCGAGGCATGCATCAGCCCCACGTCCAGGAAGATCAGCTTCGCGAGGCGCGGGTTGGCGTCGACGGCGAGAGGTGCTCCCTGTCCGGAAGCATGGATTACGCGGCGGATCACGCCGGCTTTTTCCAAGGCTTCCACTGCCGGTTTGATTTCCGAGGCGCGTAAACCGGGGTCCACGTGGCTGTACTTGAATCTCCCTCCAACCAGGCCCGGGGCTTTCAGGAAAAGCGATTCCGCGAGATGCGCTTTTATTTTGGGGGCGTATTTGTAGAAGTCCTGCCGATAGGTTTGCAGGATGCTGCGATGGGCGCGCCGCACGGATTCCGCGTCCCGGGTCATCGTCATGGCGAGGACGGCTTGAGGCATGCCGCCGCAGAACAGGTACTCCCGCAACTCCTTGAACGCAAGCAGGTGGGCCGCTTCGGGCAAAGGATTCCCGAGCGGATCCGCCTCGACGGCTTCGGCAAGGCCCGGGTTGCCTTTGGCGCGGAGGAACTCTCCCAGGCTCATGGGATGCAGCCAGGCGCTTTCGATGCGGCCTACCGGCATGGAGAAACGTTCCTGTTCCAGGGCGAATTCCAAAAGCGATCCGGTTCCCAACACGGCCAATCGCGGCATGAGCTCATAGAAATAGCGCAGGGCCGCGATGGCTTGGGGGCATTCCTGGATCTCGTCGAGAAAGAGGAGATGCTTGCCGGGTTCCGCCATGGGGAATCCCAGGAGGGATAAGGATTTCAGGATCTGATCGGGGGCGAGGCCGGAAAACGCCAGTTTGCACTCCGGTTGCAACTCGAAGTTGATCTCGATGAGTCGGGTTCCGACGGCATCGGCCAGGGCGCGGGCGGCCCAGGTTTTCCCCACCTGTCTGGGGCCCCGGAGCAGAAGCGGTTTCCTATCCGGGCGACCCCACCAGTTCTGTAAAAAACCATTAATATGTCTAAACATATTTTGAATATATCATAAAATTATATAAAATCAAAATAGTATGGTGGGCGGCCGGCTGACCTGTTCCCCCAGCCCCACCATGCGGATCAAATGGATGGCGTTGGTCGTCCGGGAGACGCCTTCCCGCATCTTATAGTCGAAGCGGATCTCCCCGTCCGCGTACTCCTCCTGGAAATGGAGGTTCCGGAAGCTTCCGGGCTCCAGCTCTTCCAGGCGCGCCAGCTCCAGATCGTGGGTGGACACCAGCCCGGCCGCCTCCAGCCCGTGCAGTTGCCGCAGCACCGCCATGGCCCCGGCGTGCCGGTCTTTGGAATTGGTGCCCCGGAAGATCTCGTCCACCAGGAACAGGACCTTCTTTCCGCTCCGCGCCGCCTCCACGATGCCTTTGATCCGCAGCAGTTCCGCGTAGAACGAGGAAATCCGCTTCTCCAGATCGTCCCTCAGCCGCATGGAAGTATGCACTTCCACGGACGCGCAGCGGAATCGCCGCGCGCATGCGGGCGCTCCCGCATAGGCGAGCACCAGGTTCACCCCCACCGTCCGCATCAAGGTGCTCTTGCCCGACATGTTGGAGCCGGTGATGATGAGGACCTCGCCGGCCTTGCCGATCCGCAGATCATTGCCCACCCGCGAGACGGCGGGAATGAGGGGATGGGCCAGGCCCTCGGCTTCCACCAAGGGCCCCGCTTCCGAGACTTCCGGGAAGGCCCAATCCGGATTCTCGAAGGCCGCCGTGGCCAGGCTGGACAGGGCCTCCACGCGTGCCACGGCTTCCAGCCAGGAGCGCAGGCTGGGACCGTTTTCGCGGCGCCAACGGCGGAAGACCCAGAGCCATTGCAGGTCCCAGAGGAAAAGGGCGTTGACGAGCAGGTGGAGGATGGGGTTGAGCCGGGTCTCCAGGTGATCGGACAGGCGTTGCAGGCCGCGGACGGCCCGGGAGGCGGGGGTACCGGAGGGGTTACGCAAGGAGGCGGCCAGGGACCCGAGGCCGGGCCCGGTGAAGCCGGCGGATTCGAGGAGGGCGAGCAGCTCCAGGTAGATTTCCAGATTCCCTTTCTGGAGCCGGATGCCGTCCAGGAGCCTCCCGTGCCGGCGCTGGTTCCAGGAGGCGATCGCCAACTGCGCCAGGAAGGGCAGGATCATCAGGGAGGTGAGGCCGTACCGGAAAAAAACCGCCAGGGCGAAGGCGAAAGAGAATAGGGGCAAGAAGCGGAAGGCCGCGGCCGGAAAGGGGCGGGGAAGGATGGGCGTGGCGTCCTCCGCCCAGGCGAGCAGGGCGTCCGGATCCTCCTTGGGCCGGGGAGCCGGGGGAAAGCCGCCCGCGGCCTGGAAACGCTGGCGCCAATCCAGCCTGGGGGCCAGTTCCCGGACCATGTCCTGGTCCCCGGCGATGCGATCGGGGGAACGCTGCGGTCGCGCGAGCAAAAGGCTGAGGGCCAGGCGCCCGTACCGGGTCTGTGCGGCGTTCAGCCATTGGAACAAGGAGGCGGGTCCGAAGCAATCCAGATCCGAAGCATACGGGTGGGCCTCGTCGGCGAATTCCCGGCCGTCGTCCGGGAAACGGGTCCAGGCGCCTTCCAGGCGTTGCAGGCCCGACTCGTTGAGGCCGGTGAGCTGGGCGCCCAGGCGCTCCCGGGCCAGGACCTTGTCGTGCCGGATCATCAGCGCGATGAAGCCGATCACGCCGGCGGAGAAGGCCAGCAGGGAAGGGATGAGATCGTCGTGGAAGATGAACCAGAGGAAGGCGGCCAGGGCCGCCAGGACAACGCCCAAGCGGGCATTGCTCAGAGCGGCGGACGCTTTGCGGGCGGAAGCCCATTCGGCCGCGAAGGCGGTTCTGCGATCCTGGTAGCTGCCGAGGGGTGTTTGGGACATGCCGCAAGTATAGGATCTTTGACAAGGTGTTGAAAAAGTCCGAGGGCGTTGAAAAAGTCCGTGCGCGGAGGATCCCGCCTGTCCGTCCCTCCCGGGCTTCCCGTCTATCCTACCGGGGAGCAGATCTCCACCACGAACCCGTTCAGGTCCCGGACGTAGCCGACCCTCTGTCCCCAGGGCTTCTTCCCGGGTTTTTGGATGCTCAACGCTCCCGCGGACACGGCTTTCCCGAACGCCGCGTCGACGTCCTCGGTGACCAGCGCGATTTCGAAGCCCAGGGGGACCGATTTCGGATCCGACTTCTGATAGGCGAATCCATGGGACGAGGCGAGTTCGAAGCGGGCGAAGGCCAACTTGGTCCCACCCGTGTCCAGTTCGCCGTAACCGCTTTCATGCACGAAGCTCCGCACCAGGCCGAAGGCTTTTTCGTAGAAGGCGATGGTTTCTTCGACATCGTTGACGTAGAGGATGGTATAGCCGAACTTCATGACGGGTTCCTTTCGGCGCGGCGGCCGGGGGGGTGGGTTCATTCACTCATAAGGCCGGCGTATGACGGTCTTCCACTTTTCCGGCGCCGCTTTCCGCATGTCGCTAAGGTACACTTCATGGTGTTTTCCGGAAAGCTTCGCCCCGATGGCATGGATGCGATCCTGCACCGCCTGGACGGCAGCCCCTTCCCCGCTCAGGGGGCCTACGTGCAGTTTCTGCGCCGCGCGCCCTTCCGCGAGCGCTTCGAGCCGCAGCCTGGGCATGGCGGGCAGCGGCTGCTTGGCCTTCAGGTCGGCCAGCACCCTCTCGTACACCTTGCGCGTCACCGCGCTGGGTTGGTGGATCATCAGGGTCCACTTCCAATCCGCTTTACGGTCCATGCTGAAGCGGGACGACTCCCCGGACCCCCACAGGCTTTCCAGGGGCATCACCCCGTAGTCGATCCCGTCGGATTTCCTGATGGCGGATTTCAAGGCGAGGGCCAGAGCGGTCAGGGCCTCCGCGGCTTCCTGGTATTCCGGGGATGTGTCGGGATGGCCTTGACCGTCGATCATGAGGAAGGTCATGGGCGGCACGTCCACCAGTTCCACGGCGCCGGAGGTGGGACGGTAGAATTTCTTCAGGGGCGCTTTGTAGTCGATGATTTCCATGGACGTCCGTTTCCCGGCCTGTGCGCGGCCGGGAAACGGAAAGGTAGCATTATGCGGGTCTCGCATCCTCATTGTCCGTCATCTCGCCGGTTCAGGGCCCGGATGGCCCCGTTCAGGACCGCCGCGAAGGCGAGGATCGCGATGTTCCTGTGGGGCGATTCCGGCGAACGCCAGATCATGTACAGGGAGATCCCCATCAGGATGTAGAGGGTGGTCCATACCGGCGCGAATACGGTGTTGGGAGGATTGAAGGAAGGCTTCTCCAGGCCGGCGTACCAGGTGGCGACGCTCTGGGACGTGGCGAAGCCGGAGGCGGCGCCCGCCAGCGCGGGAATGCCGATGCAAAGCGCCAGGGCGAGGTATTCCATCAGGTTGCTCGGCATGGGGAGTCCTCCGCAAAAAGGAAGATAAATTCCCCGTGGGCGCGCCGCGACGTCATTTCATCAGGTACCATCCTGCCGGGCGCGCCACGCCGGTCTAGGGGTACTGCACTATCACCGCTTTGGCGGGATTGGAGGTGATGGACGGGGTGGGCAGCCATTTCTTGGAGGTGTCCGGAGGCGCTTTGCAGTCTTCAGATCCTGGGATATCCAGATGAAATCGATGCCCATGCTTCCGGACTGATCCAGCGATTAATAGGATCCAGCGACTAATGGGAAGGCATGGTCACCTTTTCCGGCCGGAAAAAAAATCTTGCCCCCCCTTTCCCCAATCCGTAGATTCAGGGCGAACCGGACACCACCAGGGACCGGACAACACAAGGGGATTCCATGAAACAAGGACATTACTGCCGATACGGCTTCGCTTCCGCGCTCTTCGTTCTCGCCTTGGGCACGGGCTGGGCGGCCGATGCCGCCGCTCCCTCCGCCAACGCTTCCACCGCCACCGTCGATCAGGCGGCGGCCCAGGTCAAGAGCGACAGCGCGCAAATCGAAAAGGACAAGCGCGCCATCAAGGGGGCCAAGGCGGAGACCAAGGCCGACAAGAAAAAGCTGAAACATGATAAGAAGGAGCTCGCCGCCGGGAAGGACAGCCTGGACGATTCCCGCGCGGAATTGAAAAAGGACCAGGCCAACGGCGCGGGCCCGGTGGAGACGCTCAAGGATCACGTCGAAGTCGGCAAGGACAAGGCCGGCGTCGCCGCCGGCGAGAAGGCGGTGGCCGGCGACAAGGCCGAGATAGCCTCGGACAAACAGACCGTGGCGGAGAACAAGAAGGAATTGAAAAAGGACAAGAAGGCCCACGGCGTCCACAAGGACAAGCTGGAGAATGAAAAGGAGCAGGCCAAGGCCAATATCGACGACGCGAACGCCCACTGAGACGATACGCAAGGACGGGAAACGGAGGCGCCCTGGGGAAACCCGGGCGCCTTTTTCGCGCTTGGAATTCCCGGAGCATCCCCGTGCCCGCGCGCACGGATTTCCGGCCATGGGGCGTTTACCTTCCCTCCCATGTTCACGCGGGCGGAAAAAGGCTACCTGGCGCTGACCCTGGCCTTCCTGGCGGCGGGTTCCGGCATCAAAGCCTACCGGCATGCATCGGCCAGGCTCGGTCCCTTTCCCGATCCGGGGTTCGGCCTTTCCCAGGCCGCGGCCGCGCCGGATTCCCTCTCCGGAACCTTTCCCGATTCCGGTTCCGCCGCCGCGGACTCCGCGTCCGCGGGAGCGGGGGTCAATGACTCGTCAAGGACCGGAACCGGAGACGGTGCCGGATCCGGGGAAGCCGTTCAGGACGGACGCAGGCGTCCCGTTCCCGGAGCGGGAAAGTCCGCATTCGCGGGAAAAGTGGACTTGAACCGCGCCGAAGCGGCCGAGTTGACCCGTGTCAAAGGCATCGGAGCGAAAACCGCGGAGGCGATAATCCGGTACCGCCGGGACCATGGTCCGTTCCGGGATTTGCGTGACTTGTTGCAGGTCAAGGGCATAGGGGAGAAAAAGCTGGAAAAGCTGAGGCCCTTTTTAATATTATAATTACGCTATGGCCAAAAAAAACTCAAGCGTGGTGGCTCTGGAATTGAGCCGCTCTTTCCTGAAGTTGGTCGAATTCCTGCCTGCCGAGAACCAGATCTCCACGGTCGCCATCAAGCCCCTGGATGCCGACCGATGGGATGACGACGCGTATCTTGCCGAACAGGTCAGGCAAAGCGTCTCCAAGCACGTTTCCGAGCCGGATGCGGACCTGGTCGCCGCCATGTCCGGCGAAAACGCGGTAATCCGGCAGGTGGACGTCCCCAATTCCGAGGACAATATCATCGACGCCATCGAATGGGAGATGGAGCAATACCTGATCCATCCCTTGGAGGAGTACCTGCTGGACTACCAGTCCCTGGGCTCCAATCCCGATGAAACCGCCCGCAGCTACCTGGTCGCGGCCTTCCGCCGGAAGGAAGTGGAGCGTTGCAAGCGTATCATGGAGCAAAGCGGCTGCAACCTGGCCATCCTGGACCTGGACGTTTTCGCGGCCCAGAACGTCTTCGAGGTCAACTATCCGGAAAAGCTCCCCTTGAAGACCTTCCTCATCAAGGCCGATTCCAACGTCATCAAATGCATCCGCACCCAGAACGGCCAGTTCCTGGGCTTCGAAAGCACGCCCGTGGACGCGGCGTTCATGGCTTCCGGTTCGGAGGCCAAGGCCAACCTGGTCCTGGGGATGGTGAACCAGGTCCGCGGCGCCTTGGACCGGACCCACGACGCCTGGGGCGGCGTGGATCAGGTGGTGCTGTGCGGGGACCTGGCCCTGGACAATGAATTCCGGGAAATGCTGGAAGCGAACATGCCTTCCGAAGTCACCCATCTGAACGCCTTCAAGGAAATCACGTTCGCCCTGAGTCCAGAAAAGAGCGCCGTGTTCCAACCTTCCGCCCCCCAATGCGCGGGCGCGGTGGGCTTGGCCCTGCGCCGGCGCGGAGACAGTTGAAATGATCAGGATAAACCTGCTCAAGCCTTTGGAGCCCCAGGCGCTCCCCCTGATCCTCGCCGAACCCGCGGGCAAACGGAAAACGCCGTTCCTGGTATTGGGCGGGCTCGTCCTCATCGCCGTGATCGCCATTGCGGTCCTGCAATTCCCGTCCCTGTTCGGCGGCATGCTGGCCGGCAAGCGGACGGCGGAAACGGCGCCGGTCCCCCCGACCCCGAAACCGGAGGCGGAAGAGAGCGTGCAGCCCAAGCGCGTCACGTCCCAGGCGGTGGAAGAAACCGTACGGGATCTCCAGGAGGACAAGACCAGGGAACAGATCGAGCCTTCCTACTCCCGGATGGTCCCCTCCGAGAAGATCGAATTCCAATATTACGCTTCCTCCCGCGTCCTCAAGGACGTCAAGGCGGTCACGCCTCCGGACGTCGGCTTCGCCAATTTCATCTTCACGCCCCCGGGGGATTTCTACGTGCACGGCCTGGCCGCGGACGATCGGGAACTGCAACGCTTCCACGAAGGACTGGCGGGATTGACGGGGTCCACGGTCAGGCTCGGCATGAACGTTCCCGCCGGCTCGAAAGGGAAGGGCAAGGAGTTCTCCTTCTTCGCCTCCGTCAAGTATCCGCTCAACGGGATCCGGACGCCGCCGGACCACGTGATCGAAAAGTCCGCCCTGCAGAAGGAACTCAAGCAATTGAAGACCGTCGCCAACGGCCTGGGCATACGCCTCAAGGAACCCCGCCTGCTCAACACCTCCTCGGTGGGCAACGTCAACCGGATGATCTATCAGACTTCCGCCGATTGCAGCTTCCAGCAAATGCAGGATCTCCTGGCCGGCCTCCACGAAGGCAAGTCCAACCTCGGCTTCATCAAGTTCGCCCTGCGCGCCCGCGGGGACGAAAAGGTGGTCGCCGATATGGACATCCTCGCCTACGTCCAACCCTGAGCCCCTTGGCCCCCGTCGCTGAACCCTGAGGGCGCATCCTAACGACGCATGGGCATCATCATCATGGGGGGCGCGTACCGGGGCCGGAAACTGGAAACCGACACCCGCGCCCAAGTCATCCGTCCCACCTCCGGCAAAGTCCGGGAAGCGCTTTTCAGTTCCCTGGGGGAAACCGTAGAAGGCTCCGCTTTCGTCGATCTGTACGCCGGGTCCGGATCCGTGGGACTGGAGGCCCTGAGCCGGGGCGCCCGGGAGGCGTACCTGGTGGAAAACCACGCCCAATCCTGGCTTCTCCTGAAGGCCAATTGCAAATCCGTCCTGGGGGACGGCCCCGACGCGGCCAAAGCCCTTCCCGTCCGCGCGGCCACGGAGGCCTTTTGCCGCCGCATGCGCGACGAGGGCCGCACTTTCGATTTCGTATTCGCCGATCCCCCCTTCGGGGACGATTTTTCCCGCTTGAAAGACGGGGTTACGGGGCTGCTGGCCCCGGGCGGAACCGGGATTATCCAGTTTCCTTCGCGTAATCCTCCCGCCTGGCTGGGCCAGGCGGCTAAGTTGAAGAAGTACGGGGAATCGAGCCTGGCTTTTTTTACGTAGTATATTTAGCCTAAGGAACTTGAGAACGGTATTTTATTCGGAAGGGACAGGTTTGGTAAAAGCCATCTACCCGGGAACGTTCGATCCGATCACGAACGGGCACCTGGACATCCTCAGCCGAGCCGCCCACCTTTTCGAAGAGGTGCATGTGGTGGTTGCGGTGAACGTGCGGAAGCAGACCCTTTTTTCCCTCCCGGAAAGGCTCGGGTTGATCCGCGCCTGCACCAGGCATCTCTCCAACGTCCACGTATCCTCTTTCGAAGGACTGACGGTGGATTGCCTGCGCCGCTTCGGCGCCAAGGTCGTCATCCGCGGCCTCAGGGCCGTGAGCGATTTCGAATACGAATTCCAGATGGCCCTGATGAACAAGAAGCTCGATTCCGGTTGCGAGACCGTTTATCTGATGCCGAGCGAACAATACACCTACCTCAATTCCAGCGTGATCCGGGAAATCGCGGCCCTGGGAGGTTCGGTGTCGGAATTCGTTCCGGCCGCGGTGGAGGCCCGGCTCCGCAAGAAACTCGGGGCGCCACGGAAAAAACCAAAAACGCCGGGAAAAAAGTAGACGCGTTCGTCGCAATCATACCGCGAATTTTCGGAAAATATCGATCATGGCATACGGATTCACACCCACAGGGACATTACCGCGAGCGCTCAGGATCCTCCTGATCGCCAACGTGGCGTTGTTCCTGATCGATCTGGCCACCCAGGGCGCCTATGTCCGCCAATGGCTCGCCCTCGATCCGGTGCGCACCCTCCACAATTGGGAAGTGTGGCGCCTGGTCACCTATCTTTTCGTCCACGATCTGAACCCGCCCTTCCTGCACATCCTCATCAACATGCTCATCCTGTGGATGTTCGGCACGCCGTTGGTGGATACCATGGGCGAGCGGAAGTTCTGGTGGTTCTACATCTGCACCGGCGTCTTCTCCGGATTGTGCTCCCTGGTCTTCTATTCCATCACGGAAAACCCCACCACCGTCATCGGGGCTTCCGGCGCCCTGTTCGGGCTGATGTTCGCGTTCGCCAAATTCTTCCCCACCCAGCAGTTCCTGATCCTGTTCCTGTTCCCGGTGCAGGCCCGCTATGCGGTCATCATTTTCGGCGCCGTCGAATTGCTATCCATCCTTTCCAACGACCGCATCGCCCACATCACCCATCTGGGCGGGGCCGTGTTCGCGTGGCTGTATTTCAAGTTCGAGGACCGGGGCGTGGAGGCCTTCACGCGCTGGAAGAACCGCAAAGCGGTGAAAATGCAGAAGGCCGTGCGCAAATCGGAAGAAGAGCTGGGCCAGGTGATGGTCGACATCGATCCCATCCTGAAGAAGATTTCCCAGACGGGCATGGGCTCGCTGACCAAGGAAGAAAAGGACAAGCTGGAACGCGCCAGCGAGCTGAAGCGCAAGGCCAAGGGCAAGCTCATCAGCCTGGACGAATACCGCAAACGCCAATAGGCCCGGCCCCGCTTCGGCCGCCCTGATGAGGGCCATTCCGGTGCCGGTCTCCGGCAGGCCCGAACGCCGGGCTTCGCGCGCTTCCGCCCGGTCGCCGTATTCCCGTCAGAACGGGGAATTGAGGGATACGCGGCCGGTCCAATAGACGGTCCAGCCCGCATCGCCGCTGCCCCAGCCCGCCCGCAGGCTGTTGCAAGCGATGGCCTCTCCCAAGCGCGCCTGGTAGCGCAGTCCCGCGCCGATGCGTTGGAAATAGCGGTGGGCGTTGGGGATCTCCTCGCGCCAGATGGCGGGCCCGGCCCAGAACCCCGCTCCCAGCCGGCTCCAGCCTTCCAGGCGCGAGAACAGCACGATGTTGTCCCTGGCGGTGGCTTCCTTGATGATGCCGTCCACGATGGGGGTGAAATTCCGGGAGAACTCGAGGATGGCGTCCCCGTAGATCACGTGCAGGTTGGACGTGTCCGCCACCACGATGGCCTGGTTCGCATGGCCCTGCATTTCGAATTCGATCTTGCCCAGGACCTGCCCCGGGAAAGTCCACTCGCCCAACAGCCTGCCCATCACGCCGCCGGTGGCCACCTTGGGGTCGGGCATGCGCATGGTCACGCCCGCGTCGATCCACAACCGCCGGCCCAGGTTCTCGTTGGCGCGCCCCAGCAGGTTGCCGCCGAAGAACAGGTACGGCCAGAAGCGCGCGCCGCTCGCGCCCTTGACCCCGATGCGGTCCAGGGCGGGGGTGAACAGGCCGATGCGGCCCGTGCCGAGGTCGGCGGCTATAGTCCAGGTGCTGATGCCTCCCTCGATGCGGTTCTCCAGGAACCAGGCGGTGGGCCGTTCGGCGCGCTCCACCTTGTAGGCCACCCATTGGCCGGAGGAATGGCCGGCGGGATCCGAGGCGATGAGGCGGGCCGCATAGGTCCCGGGCTCTTCGGCGGACAGCCGCAGGCGCTCCCCGTCCCAGGCCAGCCGGCCGTCCTGGGACTCGGCGCGGAGCGAGACCGGATCGCCCTCGTCGTCCACGGCCACGGGACGGTAGCTCGCGGGTTGCCCCGTGCGCACGCGCCACGCGCCCACTTCGCTGGCGAAGCGCGGGGCCAGATCGGGCCGCACCGGCAACGTAACCGCCTGCTCCAGGCGTTTGCCCTGCACGTCGAACGCGAAGGTGAGCACGTGGGCCCCCGGCGCCATGGGCCTCAGGGTGAGGGAGCCCTCGCGGAATTCGGTGAAGTCCGGTCCGGCGACCCCGGTGAGGGTGATGCCCTGCTGGGCCCACGCCATCGCGGAAGCGCCCGCCTCCCAGGTGTAGGTCTTGCCTTGCTTCAGGGTGTCCCAGGGCAGGGCGGGCTTGATGCCCTCGCTCCATAGCATGTCCGAAGCGGGGATCACCTTGATGGAGAAAAGGCTGTCCGTCACCCCGCCGGCCTGATCCTCCAGGCGCACCGCCAGTTCCTTCCTCTGTCCCGCCAGGCTGTCCCCCGGATACCATCGGAATTGGCGGCTCGCCGAATCGAACTCCATGCCCGCGGGCATCTTCAGGGCGGATACGCGCACCTGGGAGCCTTCGTGATCGATGTCCACGGCCTCGGCCCGGAAGCTCCACATCTGCCCCGCCACCGCCACCGGCTTGGGGGGATGCGCGAGCCAGGGCGGGACGTTCCGCCGCACGGCGAGGTTGAACGCCACCGTGTCGAAGGCCCCGGTCCCGTTGCGCGCCTCGGCGGTGAGGCGCCATTGTCCCTCTTCCTCGGGGGTGCCCTGCAAGGCATGCGTGGCCGGGTCCCAGGCCAGGCCCTTGGGCAATTCGCCGAACAGGGTGTACCGGAGCATCCCGGCCGGCTCGGCGGGATCGGCCGCCCAGGCCTGCCACCGGAAGGGAAGCCCGGCGAAGATCCTCCCGGGCGCGGGAACGATGAACTGGGGCCTGCCCGCGGGCGGCACCCGCCGCACGGTCGAATATTTCAACTGGTCGAGGAATTCATCCGGCGCCAGGAGTATCAGGCTGGGGCCGTCGAATACGATGGCCATCTGCTGACGGGAGGGAATGCCTCCGAAGGTCTCTTCCAGGATTTTCAGCAGCTCCGCGCCCAGTTGGTAGGCTTTCTTTTCCCGCAGGCCCGTCACCAGCTTGGAGCGGGTCTCCCAGGTGCTCACCGTCGCCTTGGCCTGCACCCGCAGGATGGGCGCCGCTTTCAGCCGGCCCAGGGCGCCCTCGTCGTTCAGGGTCTGCCACACGTCCGCGTCCACCAGCACCGCCTTGTCCTGGAAGCGCATGATATCGCCCTGCATCAGGCCCAGGTAGGGATCGTGGATCAGGAACACGGGCTGGCCCCTGGCCTTGAAGCGGCCGCCCAGCTTGGCCCCGATGGCGGTGTCCTGCAGGGAGGTGAGGCCGTAGTGGTTGAGAGGCTCGGCGCCGTTCTTTGCGGCCGCGTCGCCGGGTAGAAGAATCGCAAAAGTCAAAGTGCAAAGTGCAAAAGTCAAAATGGGGAACGCGGCCCGAAATCGCCGGGTCCGTTTCGGCCGGTCACCCGGAATGCTTTTCTTATTCTTCAATTCTCTTGCTCTTCAATTTTGCGCTTTGACTTTTGCACTTTGAACTCTACCCCATCGCCCCAGGTCAATACCCCCGCCGCCCCTTCGTCCATTCCCTGAACTCCCGCTCCATGGCCTTGCTTTCCGGCCGGGTCCCGTAGTCCACGCTGTCCGAGGCGGGGAACCATTCCGATTCGTCCCGGCTCCAGATCAGCTTGCCGCGGCGGAAGGTCACCGAATGGCCGCGGCCCTGCACGTTCATGGCGATGAAGCTGCCGTCCTTGAGATTGTGGCGAAGCACCGTGAGATTGCTGTCCGGCGTCGCGGCTTCCAGGAAGACGCTCCTGTCCGCGTCGCCTTCGGTGACCATGGCCGCCTCGCCTTCCAGGCCGAAGGCGTTGCGGTACGGCCGCACGCGGGCGGGATCGCCGGGATGGGCCAGCACGTACAGGGCCTGCAGGGACCAGTACTTGTCGGAGCGGGCCGCGATGGTCCTGGCCTTGTCCAGGTTCACCAGGGGCACCATGAAAACCAGGCGGAGGAGCAGGAGCACGGTCATGACGGTGAGCACGTCCTCGAAGGAGATGGCTTCCCCCAACTCCACGCGGGCGGATCCGGCGCGGCCCCGGCGGAAGCTCATAGCCCGTCCTCCAGGCGGGCGTTGTCGATATGGCTGGTCTCCAGCCTGCCGGTGTCCAGGTCGTGCGGCGGCAGGGGCGCCACCGCCGCGGTCTTCGATTCGATGAATCCGCGGTACTGCTTCTCGTATTCCACCAGCTCCGCGATGCGGCGGCCCACGGCGGCCTGCACCATGGCCAGCTGATCGAGCTGCTTGGTGGTGCGGGCGATGGCCTCCAGGGCCCGGCCCAGGTTGGCGTCCATCTCCTGGTGGGCCCGGGTCATCTTGGCTTCCAGCACGGCCTGGGATTCCACGGCCAGGCGCTGGCGGGATTCGAGGCCGTAGCGCTTCTTCACCCACGGCTGCAGGCGGGTCAGGTTCCAATCGTTGATATGGCTGTTCACCATATCGAAGCCTCCCAGGGCCCGCTCCAGGATCTGGATGGTCACCAGCTCGATCAGGATGCTGAGCGCGGTGGCTCCCAGGGTCACGGCGATGGCGAACTCGTCGCCGTCGATGGCCATGGAGATGTCCTTGATGAAGCGCAGCTCGCCGTCGCTGTCGGAAAGGCCCATCACCGCGCGTTGCATGGGCGGGAAGGTGAGGATGAGGCCGTACAGCGTTCCCAGGAAGCCCAGCTTCAAGGTGGTGCGGTTCATGGACACGTGGATGGAAACGGAACTGTTGTCATGGTGGGCGCGACGGTCCCAGGCGTTGTTCAGCAGGGACTCGGATCCGGTGGTCTCTCCGCGCATGCCCAGTTCGATCCAACGCAGGAGCAGATCGCGCATGTGGCCCGGAGGCGCGTTCTCCAGGAGCTTGCCGCGCAGGACCGGCAGATCGGGCTCGTCCCCCGCCTCCGCCAGCACCAGAATGGATTTCCCCGTGCTGCGCACGCCGGCCAGCACCCGCCGCATCTGGAACACGGCCATGATCTGCCCGGTGGCGAAGATGGCGAAGATGACGGCCAGGAATGGGTTGGAGTACCAGTGCGGCTCGTATTTGAAGAAGGCGGCGGCCGCCAGGGCGATCACGGGAATGGGCACGAAGGCGGAATTCCTGGCCAGTTTGCGGATCCGGACCAGCGCCCGCTTGGCTTGCTGCAGGGGATCTTCGGAAAGCCTGAAAGTGGGGTTGGCGTTCATGTTCATGCTCCGGGTCTGTTCATGATGGGGTTGTCCACGCGGACGCGCACCGAGATTCCCAGGCTGAAGCTCCCGGGATTGCGGTAGGCCATGTCGAAGTGGAGGAAGGCGACGCGGAACCTGGAAGGGAAGGCTTCCGGAAGTCCCAGCTTCAGGGTCAGATCGGGGATGTCCAGCCACAACCGGGTGGCGAGGATGTCCGAGGCGAGGATCAGGCCTCCGCCCCAGGTGCCGAACAGGGCCGGCAGATCGTCCAGGCCCGCGGTCTGGATGGGGACCCGGTACGCGTCCGCATCCCAATGGAACCCGTACCGCAAGACCCCGAAGCGCGCATCGAGGGTATGCGCGAAGTTACCGGAGCGTTCCAGCGTCGCGCCCTGCCATTGGTTCACGACCCGGCCGGACGCGTGGTTGCGGATGGCCCTCACCGGGGCGGGATCCAGCCAATAGAAGTCGGGCAGGGGCCGATCGGCCTGGGAAAGCGTGTACCTGAGCCCGGGCACGCCCGCCGACAACGCCCACCACCAATAGGCATCGCTCCAGAACTCCTGCGGGACGCCTCTGGGCAGGCGCCCTCCCGCCGTATCGGCCACGGAGCGGCCCAGGCGCGAAAGACCGCCTCCGAACTGGCTCCGGTGCAATTGCGCGCCCAGCAGGAAATGCCCGAAGGCCTTCTGGTTCCAGGCGAAATCGATGTCCCGCTGGTATTGGGGTTTGGAGGACCGGATGGCGCTGATGGAGGACCCGATGCCCACCGCGAACTCCGAGGGCCATTCCGCCCATTGCATCACCGTTTCGCGATCCCATTTGAACGCATGCCACAACAAGGGCACGTCCTGCTTGTCCGGGCCTTCCATGGAGGCGGCCCAGCCCGGTTCGCCTTCCCGGGCGGGCGCGGCGGCGAGCGCGTCCCAGGTGGAGCGGTCCAGGCGCCCCGCTTCCGTGCCGTCCCGCAACAGGAAAACCGCGGCCGAAGCCTCCCGTCCCGAGGAAAGCATGGGCCCCGAAGGGACCAGGACCTGGTATTCGCCTTCGGGGGCGATGGAATCCGGGTACAGGGCCCCCCAGGCGCGCGCGATGAGCGTGGAGTCCGCAAGGTCCAGGATGAGGGCGGAGCCGTCCGTCTCCTGCGCGTGCGCCGGAAGCAGGGACGCGAAGAGTGTCCCCGCGCACAGGAGCAGGCAGGGGAGTAGACGGCGCTCGGCGGAACCGGTCATGCCGATAGGGACCTTTCCAAAGCAAATGCACCCAGCAATCAGGCGGATAGAATACGGATTCCGGGGCGCGGGTTCTAAGGCATATGATAATATATTCTCCGGTCTTTTTTTATTCTGCGGTCCTTTTTCCGCTTGAAACCCTTCTCCCGCCGGAACTTCCCGCGAAAGTTGCCGTCAAACCCGGAGTCGCGAGGCAATCCCCTGGGTTGGATGGTTGATTTGCTACTTTTGTACCGTCAATGGACGATTTTCCGGAAATCCGGCAAAAGGAGCGATGGATGAACAACGGTCGGGGCCCATGGGTGGCCGGAGTCGGCGCGGCGCTGGTGGATTTGCTTGTGGAAGAAGAGGATCAATTCATCGCCCGGCTCGGCTCCGATAAGGGAGGGATGACCCTGGTCGAGCTGGAGACCATCGATTCGGCCCTGAAGGGCACCCAAGCACCATTGAAAGTAGTGCCTGGCGGTTCGGCCTGCAATACCATCGTCGGCATCGGCAACCTGGGGGGGAAGGCCCGCATGATCGGCCGCCTGGGCAAGGACGCCCTCGGCAAAGCCTTCCTGGACGGGCTCCTCAAAGCGGGCGTCGATCATCGCATCCGCCAGTCGGACATGCCCACGGGCCGCGTGCTCTCCGTCGTCACTCCGGATGCCCAACGCACCATGTTCACCTACCTGGGCGCCTCCTCGCAGCTCGTGCCCGAGGACGTGGCCCTGGACGATCTGGACGGCGTGGGAATGGTCCATCTGGAAGGCTACCTCCTGTTCAACCGTCCCGTGGTGGAGAAAATCATCGCCACCGCCAAGCTGGCCAAGGCCAAAATCGTGCTCGACCTGGGGTCTTACCAGGTGGTCGAAGTCTGCCGGGATTTCCTGGAGCAGATCATCAAATCCGTGGACATCGTACTCGCCAATGAAGACGAAGCCAAAGCCTATACCGGCATGGGGGAATCCGAGTCCCTGGAAATCCTCGTGGGCAAGGTGGAAACCGCGGTCGTCAAAATCGGCAAAAAAGGCGTATTGGTGGCCCAAGGCAAGACGCGCCACCAGGTGGACGCGCACCTGGTCAAAGCCATCGATACCACCGGCGCCGGCGATTTGTGGGCCTCGGGATTCCTCTTCGGCCTGACCCAGGGACTGAGCCTGGAAAACGCCGCCCGCCTGGGCTGCAAGGTGGGCAGCGAGGTGGTGCAGGTGATGGGCGCGGTGATTCCCGATACGGGCTGGCAGCGCGTGCACCAATACCGCAGCGATCTGGCCGCTTCCGTCCGCTAAAAGGCCTTCCACCCCGGAAGCGCTTTTCTGGCGAATTCGGGGTAGTGTCCTAATTTGCCTCAGGCCGTAATTTATCGCGGCTACCCCCACGCCACATCGGAACCGAATCCGCAACGGTAACCCGTTGTCAACAAAAGAGATCCGGGAATCGGGTTTTGCATCAATTCATCACGATATCACATTTGGTGAAGAAGTGCTTGTGACCAGGCATCCGGAGGCTAAAAAGGTCTATGCTTGGAGTCATCGGGACAGGGATGCGGATAAGGAGACCGATATTTTGTCGTCCTGGAGTTACTCGTGTAGACTCTCCCCGGAAGGCTGTTCAAGCCGCAATTGCCTCGCAAAAAGCATAAGCGCGCACGAATATCAAAAATACCTGCACAAAAGATCAATGATTTTTAGGGGTAATCATTTTACCCCTTCGATTTGCCTGTATTTTCGTGGGTGGCATTCCGCAACTCATTTTTTTAGGTTTTGATTATCATAATCTCCACAGGGTACAATCACCTCAGACAAGAAAGGGAGGGTTACATGGCCAAGCCAATTACACAAACGACTCCTTTATTCGGTCGAGATGCCGAGGCATTTTTGAAGGATGCCGAGGATGCCGAGAAGACCCCAATTTCCCCCGAAGAGGAAGCCAAAATCAAGAGAAAGCTGGATGATGCTTTTTCTAGGTTTAAAGGCATGAAAATCCACTTCGGGTCCTAATTGGACCCGACTCCCGTTTTCAAACTAGTTCAACTCAATTCAGCGTGCACCATTGACTTTAGGTGCGGTGATGAGGATCTGGACAACTTTTTTAGAGAAGATTGGCTCCCCCACTTCGATCAGCTTCTTTCAGTAACCTACTGTATGTATCTGGGTGATCGCGTCGTTGCCATGGTTAGCCTATATAACGACAGGATTGACGCTCAGACGATGTTAAATGCGGCGAAGCGGCTTATTCCAAATCGCAAACGTAGGAAAAGTTACCCCGCGGTAAAGCTTGGCCGGTTCGCAGTTGCCAAAGATTTCCAGGGACAGCATATTGGTGAGAGCTTAATGACATTCCTAAAAGCCTTTTTCATCATACGGAATAAGACCGGGTGTCGATATATAACTGTTGATGCTTATCCCAAAGCCACAGGTTTTTATGAGCGTTCAAGAATTTCAGACCAGAACACTACCGAATCCGGGGCATCCTGACAAACTATTCGGGCCGTTACTAAATTTGGACATGGCCAAAATACTAGACGATCTCTCCCGCACTTTCTCCGAATACCTCCTCATTCCCCGGTTGACCCGGAAAGAGCACGTGCCCAGGAACGTTTCCCTGGTCACGCCCGTGGCCAGCCATAAAATCGGCGAAGCCAGCCGCCTCAGCCTCAACATCCCGGTGGTTTCCGCCAGCATGCAGGCCGTCGCGGGCACGGACATGGGCATCGCCCTGGCGCGCCAGGGCGGGGTCGCCTTCGTGTTCTGCTCCCAGTCCATCGAATCCCAGGCCGCCATGATCGCCAAGATCAAGTCCCACAAAGCCGGATTCGTGCGCAGCGATTCCAACGTCAAGCCCAGCGCCTCCTTGCGGGAACTGCTGGGGGTGATGAAGAAAACCGGCCATTCCACCGTACCGGTCACGGAAGACGGCACCAGCGGCGGCCGGTTCATGGGCATCATCACGGACAAGGATTTCTGGGAGTTCGAGGACGATCTCGATTCCATGGTCCAGGGATACATGACGCCCAGGGACAAGGTCATCCACGGCCTGGTGGGCATCACCCTCAAAGAGGCCAACCACCTCCTCTACAAGCATAAGAAGGAAGCGCTCCCCGTCCTGGAAGCGGACGGGCGCCTGGATTCCCTGGTGTTCAAGAAGGATTACGTCGACCACATCAACAATCCCCTGGAACTGCTGGATTCCCGCAAGCGCCTGGTGGCCGCCGCCGGCATCAACACCCATGACTACAAAGAGCGCGTGCCCGCCCTGGTGGAAGCGGGGGTGGATATCCTTTCCTTCGATTCCTCGGACGGTTTCTCCGAATTCCAGAAAGAAGCCTCCCTCTGGGTCAAGGAGAAATACGGCGACAAGGTCATCGTGGGCGGGGGCAACGTCGTCTCGGCGGAAGGCTTCCGCTACCTGGTGGACGAGGCCAAGCTGGATTTCATCAAGGTCGGCATCGGGGGCGGATCCATCTGCATCACGCGCGAGCAGAAGGGCATCGGCCGCGGCCAGGCTTCGGCCCTGATGGAAGTGGTGGAGGAACGCAACCGCTACGCCCGGGAAAAGGGTATCTACGTCCCCATCTGCTCGGACGGCGGCTTGGCCAACGACACCCAGATCATCATCGCCATGGCCATGGGCGCGGACTTCGTCATGATGGGCCGCTATTTCGCCATGACGGACGAAAGCCCCACCCCCAAGGTGTCCATCAAAGGGCGCATCTACAAACCTTATTGGGGGGAGGGCTCCAACCGCGCCCGCAACTGGCAGCGCTACGTGGACGATCAGGCCGCGGCGCGGCTCCACTTCGAGGAGGGCGTGGACGGCTACGTGCCCGTGGTGGGATCCGTGAACGAAGTGCTGGGGTTGACCCTGGAGAAGATGCGCGCCACCATGTGCAATCTGGGTTCGAAAACCCTGGCGGAGTTCACCCGGAACGCCGTGCTGACCCTGGTTTCGGAGCAGTCCATCGAAGAGGGCGGAACCTCGAACATCATCCAGGTCGAGTCCAAGTTCGACGACGATAAATGAAACAAGCGCAAGGCAGGATCATTCCCGGCCTTGCGCAATCGCAGGGAGAATCGTTCCGGTGTCAGAACTTGGCGAGGAACTCTTCGACGTCCCGGGTGGTGTTGAGGATGATCTTGAGGTCCAGGGA
>DATENA010000239.1:0-12645 GCA_035275285.1 Fibrobacteria bacterium
AACGCTGACCAGCCTGGATCCGCTGATGAACGCCTTCCTCGAGGAAAACCATGCGGCCATGCTCACCCGCACCGTGATCCGCGTGGTGGCGCGCACCATCACCGCCGAGGAGACCAAGTCCGCCATGTCCGGAAGCAACCCCCTCGTCAACCTGCTCCTGAACATCGGCACGGACGTGCTGGCCGACCAGCTGGAGCAGGCCGATACGCGCGCCTGGTTCCTGCTCCCCCGCACGGTGCAGATAGCGCGCATTCCGGTCAAGCCGGGGGTCCACTCCCTCAGCGTGGAAGCGCATGACGCCTCCGGCCGCGCCCTGGGCGGCAAGGCCTTCGACCATATCGTGGTGAAGCCCGGCGAAAAGAAATTCGTCTTCTACGCCTCCCTGAAATAACACCCTCTAGTGCTGTGACACCCCAATTGCGGGACGAAGGCGGCGAGGGATGGGGGTTCAGGGCAAGGCGTCGCCGACGGGAGGCGCAACGCAGCCCTGGACCCCCAGACCCGGCGAAAGCGGCCCGCAATTGGGGTGTCGCAGCACTAGAGCAGGTAGCGCAACAGGCTCCTGGCGCCGACGCGGATGAGGTACAGGCCTTTGGGAACCCCTTCCGGCACGGCATAAACGTCTTCGGCCAGGCGCCGCAACGGCACCTGCCTGCCGTCCATGGAGGCCATGGACACCGGGGCGCGCGACCGCACCGTTTCCGGCGCCAGCAACAGGCGCCTGCCGCGCAGGGTCGCGCCCGGCAGCAGGTTCCCCCGGCGCGCGGCGCGGATAGGATCCGGCGCCGGGATGGCGGGCATCTCCCGGATCCACTTCGCGATCGAATCCGTGGCGGCGACGTTGACCTCGAAGGAAGCCAGGGGAGGCATCATGTTGCCGGCCGGATCGTAGTTTCCGGGTTCGGTATTGCGGGCCAACTGGCGGAAGAGGATCACGGACTTCTGCGGGTAGCCGGGCACGACCAGGGCCGGCTCGATGGGGAGCGAATCCAGGCCCGCCGGATTGTTGCCCCGGTCCGTGGCGGGATAGAAGTACGGCGTGATGGAGGTGTCGTCCAGACCGAAGGATCGCGTATAGTGGTGGCGGAATTCCATCCGGGGGGTCATGGAGAGGTAATCGTAGTCCAGGTTGCACATTTCCGCCGCGCCCACCAGGTTGCCCCGGTTCCCGTGGCAGCCGGAGCAATTGGAGGCGATATAGGAACGCGCCCGCACGTCCAGGCTGGCGGCGCGATCGTCCAGGGCGCGCCAGCGGGGCGAGGCGGTCCAGGCGGCGGGCCGCGGCCCTTTCAGGACCTGCTTGGCGAAGAAATACTCCAGTTGGTTGACCCCGGCGGAATCCGGATGGGGCCGGTTGAGTTGGGCCGTGAAGAAGCCCAGCACGGAACGCGCGTGCATGGATCCGTTCGACTCGGACCGGTGGCACCGATCGCATTGCTCCCGGGAAGGGAAGATCCATTTTTTCATGCGCGCGGGCCGGGTCCTGCCTTGCGGCCAGATGCGGATGGAGTCCGGCTTGCCGTTGTAGTCCGTATGCACCAGCCGGGCATCCTTCTGATCGGCGTTCCATTTATAGCTGAACCCGTACCAATGATCCGTGGTGGTTCCCGCGGCCGAGTCGAGGACTTCCCGGGCGCTGATCAAAAGGCGCGTCTCCCACAGGACGCGGGTGGCGGTATCGCCCGGCACGGTATCGATGGCGAATTGCTTGATGAAGACCGTGCTGTCCGGGTAGTCCCAGTAATCGTCCAGCTCCCGGAACCCGATGGAAGCCCCCGGCTTGAGCAGCACCCAGCGCGACTTCTTGGCATCATCGCTCCACAGCGCCGAATTCACCTCGAAGTGCCAGGCGTTGGGCAGCAGGGTTTTCCGCTTGCCGGCGATGGAGGTGTACAACCCCGTGGCCGAGAGGAGCTGAGGCGCCTTGGACGTGTCGGCGACGTCCCAATAGCGGAACCCGGCGGCGGCCCGGACCGGCGCGCCGAGGGATAGGGAGGAAAGGACGAGGGCGAGGCAAGCCTTTGCGCATGAGGGCATGGAGACTCCTGGATTCCGGGGGTGGTAACTGGCGAGATATGGTGCGTCCGCTGGTCGGCGTCCCATGCCGTCAATCATAACCCGGACCCGGCGCCGGGCGACGGGACCCGCGGCATTCCCCGCTCTCCGGTGGAGAACCGGAAGGCATTCCGCTCTCCCGCGGAGAGCATCCGGAGATCCATGGAGAGGGGCCCCTACCGAGGCGCTCCGCGGCGGGGACGGGAAGCGGGCGAAGCCGCGAAGGGGGTGGAGCGCCGGGCCCGGGCGAAAAAAAAGGGCCTTGCCGCGAGGCAAGGCCCTTGAGGACGGAAGGCGGAAACCGCTAGAACAGGTAGCGGGTGAAGCTCCGGTTGTTGACCCTGATGATGTATACGCCCGGAGTGAGGTTCGCCGGCAAGGCATAAGCGGTGCGGCTCTGCTGGGTCAGCTGGAGCGTGCGGCCGTCGATGCCCGTCAGAGAGACCTTCACCAATCCCGGGCCGGCCAGTTCCATGGGCAGCACCACCTGGTGGTTCGCGATTCCGGGGCCCTTCAGGAGGGTGCGGACGTTCCAGGTGCGCACGCCGGTGGCGCCGGGGGCGGGAATCGGGGTCCAATCCTTGATCCACTTGGCTATGAGGGCCGTGGCGGGCTCGTTGACCTCGAAGGAAGCCAGGGGCGGCATCTGGTTGCGGTCCGAATCGTAATTGCCCGGGTTGGTGTTGCGGCTCCTCTGGCGGAACAGGATGACGGACTTCTCGGGATAGCCGGGCACCACCAGGGCCGGCCGGATTTCCAGGGAATCCTTGGCGAAGGGATTGTTGCCCAGATCCGTCTTGGGATAGTAGAACGGGGGCAGGGTGTCCAGGCCGAACGGCCAGCCGGTGGACTTGTGGCGGAACTCCATCTTCGACTCCATGGTGTGGAAGTCGTAATTCAAGTCCACGCCGAAGGTGGCGCCGGTTTCCATGCCGCGATAGCCATGGCAGCCGGAGCAGTTGGCGGCGATGTAGGAGCGGGCGCGCACGTCCACGCTGGCGCTGTTGTCGTCGATGGGATACCAGCGAGGGGTGGTGCTGGCGGTCCAGTTGGATTTGGTTCCCTTGAGCACGCCCTGGGTGAAGAAGTACTCCAACTGGTTGACGTTGGGCATATCCGGATGGGGCCGGTTGAGCTGGGCGGTGAAGAAGCCCAGCACGGAGCGGCCGGCCACCGTGTCCGAATAGTTGCGGTGGCACAGGAGGCATTGCTCGCGGGAAGGGAAGCGCCATTTCTTCTGGATGCCGGGTTTGGCCAAGCCGTTGGGGAAGATCTTGATCGAATCGTCCATGCCGGAGGCGCCCACCAGAACGGCGTCCTTCTGGTCGCGGTTCCATTTGTAGCTATAGCCGTACCAGCGGTCCATTTTCCTGCCGGTGGCCGAGTCCGCGATTTCCTTACGGTTGACCAGGAAGCGCGTTTCCCAGAGCAGGCGGGTATTGGAATCGTTGGGGACAGTGTCGATGGCGAATTGCTTGATGAAGACGGCGCTATCGGGGTATCCCCAATAATCCTCCTTCTCCGCGTATTTGATCGCGGCTTTGCTCTTGTCTTTGAGCATCACCCAGCGCGTCTTGTGGGCGCCGTCGCTCCACAACGCGGAATTCACCTCGAAGTGGTAGGCGCTGGCGAGCAGGATCTTCTTGGCGTCCCGGATGGACGTGCCCGTGTAGAGCCCGGTGGCGGATAAGGTTTCCGGAACCCGTTTCAAACTGTCCGGCGCGGTCACGTCCCAGTATTTGAATGTCGAGGTCTGGGCACCGGCCAATGCGGGCAATCCCAGAGCGAGCAGCACTTTTTTAGCCAATCCTGATTTTTGCATATTCGCGGAACCCTTCAAAGCCCGGCCCCTTGTGACCGGACCCACGTTGAAAAACCCAAGCACACAATAGTTAATCAATTCTCCGCCAAAATTCCGGGCTTTTCTATTGAAAAATTGGCAAGAACGGCCTTATTAATCTAACGCCGGAGCCGGAAAAATACTCGTTAAAAACGCCTTGTCAAAAACGCCCATGGCAACGGAATACATGGATATAACGCCGCAAAATCCGCCCCGCCTCTCCCGGACCCCATTGCTCTATAAGCATACCCTCGACCCCGCCCGGTCGGGGAAGGTTTCGGGAGAAAGCCGCTCCCTGCCGGAGAGCGGGAGGATCAAAAAGGCATACGCATCCGCAGGGTTCCCGGATGAGCCCGCACCGCCCGGGACGGAGGATTTTACCAAGCTTTGACTGCGATCCCGGCCGGCCTCAACCGGAAACGATTAAAATCCGCTGGATGAACCAGAAAAGGCCCACCGCCGCGATGAGGGAACTGACGGGAATCACCACCCGCCGGTAGTACCAGGGTTTTTTCCACATCCACACCGTGAGGGCGGAGGCCGCGGCGATCACGGTCAATTGCCCCAGCTCCACGCCCACGTTGAAGCTGACCAGGACCTTGAAGAATTGCCCTTCCGGCAACCCCAGGCTTTTCAGCACCCCGGCGAAGCCGAGCCCGTGGATGAGGCCGAAGGCGAACACGATCAGGAAGCGCGACGGCCGGAGCTTCCGGAAAAAGATGTTTTCCACCGCCACCACCACGATGGAAAGAGCGATCAGCGGCTCCACGATGCGGGAGGGCAGGGAGAAGACCCCCAGCAGGGAAAGCCCCAGGGTGATGGAATGGGCGATGGTAAAAGCCGTGACCTGGATCAGCAAGGGGCGCAGCAAGGTGGAAAAGAAGAAGAGGCCGAGCACGAACAGGATGTGGTCCGTGCCTTCGGGCAGGATGTGGGTGAAGCCGAGCCGGATGAAGCGGCCGACCACGGATTCCTCGTCCGCCGGGGCGGGGGCGCCGGGAGCCGCCGCCGGCCGGTTCGCCGCGGCCAGGTAGGCCTCCAGGGAATCGGGCTGGAGCGACATGGAGAAGCGGTCGTCCAGGCCGACGAACTTGCGCTTGATCTCCGTTCCCTGGTAGTCGATGCGCAGGTGGCAAAGCGGCTGGACTTCCAGTTCGGCGAACAGTTTGCTGCCCAGTTCCAGCCGTTTTGTCCCCGGGGGAACGGCCCAGCCCATGCGGAAGGCGATGGTGGTGTCGGCCAGATCCGCGCTGTCCAGCTTGGCGGCCAGGTCCGTGCCGTGCTTCTTGTATTGCAGGATCTTCATGTCCGCGGCGCGGCCGTCGAACTTCAGGTCCAGGCGCGTCTGGTAATAGTAGGCGATGCGATCGGCCAGCGAGGCGTACTCGGACTTGGGGGTCTCGCCGAGCGTCTTGAAGCCCAGGGCGTAGAAGAGATCGTCCCGGTTCACGTCCACGCGGGCTTCCACGGTGTCACCCCGCACGATCATATCCACCTTGGACACGCCGCTGGGATGGGCCGCCGCCCGGCCTGGAAGCAGGCCGGCGATGATGGGAAGGCAGGCCGCCAGGGCGCGCGCGGTGGACATATGCGGTTTCCCTCCGGGGTGAACGTAGCCGTCCCGGAATTTAGTCAATAAGGACGGGCATCCAAAGCCCGGCCGCGGGAAGAGGGGCTTCACCGATCCAGGTAGAGGATTTCGGAGGGATCCACCCCCAGGCGGAACCGGTCCCCGGCCTTGGCCCGGAACAGCGGAGGCGCGGTCGCGCGCAGCACGATGCCCTGCACGTCCAGCACCAGCGCCATCCGGGGTCCCAGGTGCTCCACTACCGCGGCCACGGCGGGACCCTTGGCATCGGCGGTCACCTTCCAGCTCTCCGGCCGGATGCCCACCAGGCGCTTATCGGAAAGGGGCAGGCCCATGCGGGCCGCCTCTTCATGGGTGAGGAGATTGATGCCGGGCCTCCCCAGCATGCGCGCCACGCGGCTGTCGCCGGGATGGCGGTAGATCTCTTCCGGCGGGCCCGCCTGCAGCACCTTGCCCTTGTCCAGCACCAGGATGCGATCCGCCAGGCTCATGGCCTCCACGTGGTCATGGGTCACGTAGATCATGCCGCATCCCAGGGACCGCTGCAAGCGGTGGATTTCCAGGACCATGCGTTCGCGCAGCTTGGCGTCCAGGCTCGCCAGGGGCTCGTCCAGCAGGAACAGCTTGGGGCGGCGCACCAGGGCGCGGCCGATGGCCACGCGTTGCAGTTCCCCGCCGGAAAGTTCCCGGGGAGCGCGATCGAGCTTGTCCTGCAGGCCCAGGGTGGACGCGGCCTGGGCCACGCGGGTTTCGATCTCGTGTGCGGGCAGGCCCAGGGCTTTGGCGCGCAGGGGAAAGGAAAGGTTTTCGCGCACGTTCATGTTGGGGTACAGGGAGAAGTTCTGGAACACCATGGCCATGTCGCGCCGGTGCGGCGGCAGGCCGGTGATGTCCGCGGGGGCGCCGCCCCCGCCGTCCTCCAGGATGCGGCCGGCGGCGGCCTTCTGCAGGCCCGCCATTGTGCGCAGCAGGGTGGTCTTGCCCGATCCGGTGCGGCCCAGCACCACCAGGAGCTCCCCCGCTCCCACCTGGAAACCCACGCCCGAAAGGGCGGGCCGATCCGCCCCGTGGAAGGAAACGGTCAGGTCCTCTATCGCGTAGGCCGGCATGCCGCCTCCAGGGTTTTCCAGGGCAGAGCTCCGCCGGAGGCGCCGTCGAACCAACGGCACCCGGAGGGCAGGAAGGCGGCCCTCACGGTTTCCCCTTCCCGGAACCGGATGCCCGCCGGGATCCAGGCTTTCAGGAAACCCGCTTCCGTCCGCAGGGACAGCATGTTGTGGGAACCCAGCGCCTGGGTATGCTCGACCACGCAAGAGGCGCCGTTCTCGCTGAGCAGCACGTTCTCGGGCCGCACGCCCAGCCGGCACTCCCCGTCCGCGGCCGGAGGGGCGCCGGCCGTCTCGCCGTCCCCGGCCACGCGCAGGCGCATGCCCATCGCGGGCACGTCGACCCATTCGCCCTGCCGCCTGCCGGAAAGGACGTTCATCCCCGGCGAACCCACGAAGTCGGCGACGAACAGGTCCGCGGGATGGTCGTAGATGGCGCGCGGATGATCGAACTGCACCACGCGCCCGTCCCGCATGACGGCGATGCGATCGGCCAAGCCCATGGCCTCTTCCTGATCGTGGGTGACGAACACGGTGGTGGCCCCGGAACGGTTGTGGATGGCCCGCAGGGTCTCGCGCATCTCCTCGCGCATGCTTCCGTCCAGGGTGCCCAAGGGCTCGTCCATCAGGAAGGCCCGGGGCGAGCGCACCAGGGCGCGCGCCAGCGCCACCCGCTGCTGATCGCCTCCCGAAAGGCCGCCCGGGCGCACGTGCACCAGGTTGCCCAGGCCCAGGTGGCGCAGCATGTCCCCGGAGCGGCGCATGGACTCATGGGAAGACATGCCCTGGGCGAGCATGGTGAACGCCACGTTCTCCTGCACGGTCAGGTGGGGGTACAAGGAGAACATCTGGAACACGAACGCGATGTCGCGATCGCCGGGGCGCTGGAGGGTAGCGTCCTTGCCGTCGAGGAAGACCCGGCCCTGGGAGGGGGCCTCCAGCCCCGCGATCATGCGCAGGGTGGTGGTCTTGCCGCAGCCGCTGGGTCCCAGGAGGACCACGAACTCGCCCCGCGCCACCTCGATGTCGGTGGGATACACGGCGATCACGTTCCCGAACTTCTTCGCCAGGCCCTCCAGGCGGATGCGGGATTCCTTCGCCGTCATCGTCCGCCTTCCGCGCGCTTCTTCTCGTCGTCCAGGTATTTTCCGGCGCGCTCGCCGCTCATCCAGCCCGACACGTTGTAGCCGATGATGGCGGCCAGGGTCAAGGGGAAGCCCGCGGCGAAGAGCAGCGCGGACCAAGGTTGCACGATCATGAACAGGCCCAGGGCCATGCCTATCAAGGTGCCGCGTTGGACGGTCATTTCCTTGCGGATCATGGGGAGACCGGGGTGAAGAGAGAATGCAAAAGGCAAAGTGCAAAATGGGGTGGGTCGCAGGGCTTGAAAAAAGCGTCCCTGATCGACGCATTCATTATGATTCCTGGAAGGGGCGACGAATGCACTGCCGTGCTGCCGAGCCGCCCTGTCTTGGCTCTTGAAATTTTGAACTTTGCACTTTGACTTTTGCACTTTGACTTTTATCCAATCGCTCCGGCGAATCATCCCTTCACCGCCCCGAACGTCGCTCCCCGCACCAGATGCCTGCGCATCAAAAGCCCGAACACCACTATCGGCAGCAGGAAAAGCGTGGCCGCGGCGGCCAAGGGTCCCCAGGGGATGACGCCGTTGTCGCCGATGATGGCGTGGATGCGCACGGGCATGGTGACGGCGTCCGTGCTGGTCAGGGTGAGGGCGAAGGCGTACTCGTTCCAGGCGGAGATGAGGGAGAAGACGGCCGTGGCCGCGATGCCGGGAGCGGCCTGGGGCAGCACGACGCGCAGCAACGCCTCCAGGCGGGAATGCCCGTCCAGCATGGCGGCCTCCTCGTAGGCGGTGGGGATCTCGTCGATGAACGCCTTCATCATCCAGGTGGTGAAGGAAAGGTTGAAGCAGGTATACAGGAGGATGAGCCCGAAGCGCGTGTCCAGGATCCCCAGCCGGCTGTACATGAAGCTGATGGGCACGGCCACGGCCATGGGCGGCAGCATGCGCGTGGACAGGACGAAGAAGAGGGCGTCGCGGCCGCCGCGGAAGGGGAAACGGCTGAAGCCGTAACCGGCGAGCGACCCCACGGCCACGGACAGGACCGTGCTGCACGCGGAGATGAACGCGGAATTGAACAGGTAGCGCAGGGTTTCCGCGTCCGAGAGGATGCGCCGGAAATTGTCCAGGGTGAAGCGGAACCACAGGGAGTTCTCCGGGGCCGAGAGCCCGGGCAGGAAGCGCGGCGGCAGGGCGGCCGTGTCCGCGGGGAGCTTGAACCCGGTGACGACCATGTAGAAGACCGGCGCCAGGCTGACCATGGCATAGGCGGCCAGCAGGACCGCGCGGAGCGGCGCGGCCGGGGATCCCGGGCGGCCGCTCACGGGCGCCTCCCGTAATAACGATCCCCGCGCACGTAGTCCAGGTAGCGCAACACCAGGGTGGCCAGGGCCAGGGAGGCGATGAGGAGCAGGTAGGCCAGGGCGGTGGGCTCTCCCAGGGAACGGCTGCCGCCGAACCCGCGCGCGTGCAGGAGCACGCTGACGAAGGTGGTGGGCTGACCCTCCAGGTTCCCGTTCAGGACCATGGCCGTATCGAACAGACGGAAGGTCTCCATGGCGCGGAACACCACGCCCAGCAGCACCAGGGGGGCGGCCAGGGGCAGGGTGATGTGGCGGAAGCGGAACCAGGCGGAGGCGCGATCCACCTCCGCGGCCTCGTACAGGGTGCGGGGGATGCCGCTGAGGCCGGCCAGGGAAAGTAACATCATGAACGGCGTCCACATCCAGACTTCGGCGATGACCACGGCCCAGAACGCCAGGGCCCTGGATCCGTCCCAGCTCCAGCGCGCGTCCAGGAACCAGTTCAGGGCGCCGTAATCGGCGTTGAAGAGGTAACGCCAGAAAGACCCCATCACCGCCGGGGACAACATCATGGGGATGAGCAGAATGGCCGTGAACAGGCCGCGTCCCTGGAAGCCGCGGCGCAGAAGCAGGGCCACGGCGAAACCGATGAGCGTCTGCAGGCCCACGGTCACCAGCACCAGCGCGCCCGTGCGCGTGAAGGATTTCCAGACCTCGTGGCGGGGGCTGCTGAGCAGCTCCGTATAGTTCTGCATGCCCACGCCCCGGGGCGCGGTGTCGATAATGGGGTTGAAGTCCGTGAAGCTGAGCCCTAAGGAGGCCAACAGGGGAAAGACGTTGAAGGCGATGAGCAGGGCCACGGCGGGCAGGATGCAAAGGTTGCGAACCGCCATGTCGGACATCAGGCGCGGGCCGGCGTTTTGGACTCGCGTCATTGGATACGGCCCCGTTTGCGCAGGATGGCCTCATGCTCGGCCTGGACCTGCCGCACCGCCTCCTCCGGATTGGCGCCGTCCTGGAACACCGCGCAGAATTCGCGCTGGCAGGCCTTCATCATATCGTCGTATTCGGGCACGGACCAGAAGTCCCGCATCAGTTGGAACGCTTCCTCGAACAGGGGGTTGTAGGGGGCGGCCTTGCGGAACGCCTCTCCGGACAGCACGGTCTTGTTGGCGGTGAAGCCTCCCTTTCCGGCCCACAGCCGCTGCGTGCCGGTCCGGGAGAACCATTTCAGGAAGTCCTTGGCGCGCTGCTGCCGGTCCGGGGAGATATGCGCGTTGATGCTCATGCCCTGGCCGCCCAGGGCGGCGGCCCGGCGCCGCGCGCCGGCCGCGTCCACGTGCGCGGGGGAGTTGAAGTACCCGGTCTTGTCGAAGAAATCCGGGTTCTCGCCCGCGCTGGCGATGGCGGGGAAGAAGGCCAGGAAATTGCAAGCCATGGCGGCGCGCCCGGCGATGTATTCGGCCGATACTTCTCCGTAGCCCATGTTGCGGCCGCCCGGGGAGGTGCTTTCCATCAGGCCCGCGTAGAAGCGCAAGGCGTCGACGGTGCCGCGCGAATCGATGGTCACGCGGTTGGTGGCGAAGTCCCCGAAGTCCCCGCCGAAGGACCACATGACGGGCTCGAAGCTCATGGTGGCCATGTCGTATTTGCGGGAGGTGGCCATGACCAGGCCCGCCATGCCGGGAATGGCCTGCTTGAAATACCTGGCGATCCAGGCCAATTGCTCCCAGGTCCCGGGAGGCGCCAGGGGGAACGGGGCCACGCGGTTCGATTCCAGGAACCGGGCGAAGGCGGCGCGGTGCGCGGGGTCCTCGAACAGATCCTTGCGGTAGGCCCAGGCCATGGCGTCCGCCTCGCACGGGACCGCATAGTACCGGGCCGCGCCTTTGGGATATTCGCAATACCATTTCAGGGCGGCCGGCTCCAGCTCCTCCATTGCGACGTTCCGCTTCATCCAGTCCGTCAGCTCCAGGTAATGGCCTCCCACCACGCCCAGGCCCATCCATTGGCTGTCCCCGACAATGATGTCGTAATTATCGTCCCGGTTGCGGAATTCGGAGAAGGTCGCGTCGGCGAAGGCTCCGTCCCAGGACTTCTTCACCACCTTCACCTGCACGCCGGTCTCGGCTTCGTACCGCTTCCCCAGCTCCGCCAGGGCGTCCGAGGGGCGCCATTCGGCCCAGAGGATCTTGATAACCGGAGTGGAATCGGAGCGGCTGCAGGCGCAGAGGAAAAGGGCGGCCAGGGCCCAAAGCGGCGCGCCCGCCGAGAGGATGCGGGAGCGGGCCGGGAGAGGGCGGCCGGGGACCGGATGGGACGGGGCGGGGGCCATGGGGTTTCATAATATAACTCGGGTTTCGGGAAGGTTCCGCCGGGATTTTCGGAACTTTAGGGGGCGGGAAGCGGGAGCATGCTTGGGGGATCTCGACCTCATCCCAGGCACATACCTGTGCATGGCGAGCGATTCGTCCGATATAAGGGACATTTAGATGGGTTCGAATATTCGGGAGCGAGGTAAATTATCGCTCTCGAGACATCCAAACTTCCTATGGGACTCGGCCTAGATCCCCCAAGAGATTTGCGCCATCCAGTACCAGTGAGCGTTGCGCACCGTGATCTCATTGTGGTCGAATTGCGGACCATAGTAATAGAGCGAACTCGGCATGCGCAAGTGATCGCGCGATGCTTGTGCAGAAAGGCTCAGGGCCTTCCCCAGGTTTTTTTTGATTTGCACCGTCCATTTGAAATTGTCCATGTCGGCGACGTCGTTGAAATTGTCCACCGATAGGTTCTTATCGTCGAAATTGGGGATATAGGGGATATTCCTCCCATCGCGTCCGCGATGATAAGTGTTGTTCAGCCAGGGCGAATGCATATACTCCCCTTGCAGAGCAATCAGGTCCAGGAACTTGAAGCCCGGGAAGTTGAAACCAAACATGATAGGCATGCGATCCGTCATGTTCTCATAATAGATCGGATAATTCCGTACACCCAGAATGTCCAACTCGGCATAAAGTTTCAAATCTTCGGGACCGAATACGCTTTCTCCCAAGAACTTCTTGGGATCGAGGGTAGCGCGCATCATTACCAGTATCCCCGCAGCGCTGTAGTGGCTCAGGGCAGGCTTCAGGGAATCACTCAAGCCATTCACGCTGTCAACCAAGGCAACCTTGGTTTTCCATACAGCGGCTTCGGATCGCAAGGAGGTGATGCGGGCCGCGTTGGCCGTGGAATCGACAGCCGCGAGGGTATCGGCTTTGCTGGTCAGGAACTGCTCATGGTTCGCATAGTATTCCCTCTGACCCACATAGGTTTCGCCATTGAGCTTAAAGTAACTGTTGGCAAAATCGGTGCTGGCGGTGCGCGAGGGCCTTACCTGCAACAGATGCTGAAAGTTCACGCCCGCGCCCAAAGTGAGCAGTCCGTCGCCTACGTCATAGGAGAGCACATGCCCCCAGGACCAATCGTAGAGGGGGGCCAGGCCGGTTTCGGTATATAGCAGCATGTCGTACTTGAAATGCCCGAACTCAAGATGGGCCTTAAGGCCTTCGAGCTGCGTACTCGCGCTGTTTACGAACACGTAACCGCCGGTGTATTGATAGGTAGGGTAGGCGCCGGATCGGAACAGATATTCACCCAGGTTATAAGCTTCGGGATTGTATTTA